>CAYTSI010000039.1:0-29348 GCA_964440465.1 uncultured Spirochaetales bacterium | reverse complement strand
CGCCGACGCCGTTTTTGCCCAGCTCGAGGCGGCTATTTCCGAGTATTATCAGGCCGCCGCGCGGAACAGGGAACTGCCGGCCCTTCAAATTTATTCCTACACCACCCGGGAGGAACAGAGCATTTTTTCCCTCGCGGCAAAGTGTAACCTGACATACGAAACGGTTGCAACGGTAAACCGTTTTGACAAGTCCGGGACCATCGATTCGGGAACAACTCTGCTTATCCCGAATATACCCGGCCTTTTTGTTCCTTTTGAAGCGGAAAACGAGCTTGAACATCTTATGCGGCATTCCATGGAAAAATCGCAGTACGAATCATATCCGGTCATTATCAGCAGGGACGGTAAAGCTGTTCCCTATCATTTTATTCCCGGCAGCAGGTTTTCCTCCGAAGAACTCTCCTACTTTCTCGGAGTTTTTTTCCACCACCCCCTCCCCGCGGGAAAAGGGGCCCTCTCTTCGCTGTACGGTCAGCGCCGGCATCCCTTTACCGGAGACCTGCAATTTCATTACGGGATCGACCTTGCTTCCGACATTGGGACCGAAGTACTGGCAACCCGGTACGGTGAAGTTGTTAAAAAGGGATATGACGATATGTACGGGTATTACGTACTTCTGCGGCATTCCGGAAATTACAAATCCTTTTACGGACACCTCAGCTACATTGCCGTGGAGTTGAATCAAACCGTGAAATCGGGTAGTATAATCGGCACAGTTGGGAGCACGGGGATATCGACGGGTCCGCACCTGCACTTTGAAATTTGGCAAAACGACTCCGCCGTCGATCCGCTACACCTTTTACCAAAGGATTATTGATGGATTTTCTACGAAAGATCATTCCGGCATTAGTTATACTATGTCTTCCCCTCCCGGCGTCAGCCGAAAATTTCAGAGGGAAACTCGCGGCGGAAATTACATCGGCGGAAGAACAGACAATTCAATTTACCGTAGATTCACTTACCGCCGTCCGCGTCGGAGAAGGTATCGGCAGCAGCGACCTTCTGCAGGGAATTGAGATAAATCTTACCATACCCCCGGCACTGCGCCGCTACCGCGACGGTTTTATCCTGCTTTTGTTTAAAAACATCTCTCCCCCGCCGTCGGACGCGGTAACGAGTTATTACGGCGAGCGCTTTATGGAACATATTCTTCCGCCGGTGTCGAAATTTTATATCCGGATCCCGGTTTCCGCCGACCATACCTTAAAGGCCGCGCAGGGGACATATGTTGTGGACACGGTCTGCGGTCCCGAAGATTTTCCCGTTATGCTTTCGGTACTTCCCGTTATGAAAGGGATCCCTCCCGAAGTGTATTCTTCGAAACTCGAAATGTCGGTAAAACCGCTCTATTTTTCCAAGGGGAAACTGCTCCTTACCCTCTCCGACAAAGATACCGGCGAGGACATCGACGGTACAAGCGGTACGATTACCGTTGACGGTACAGTTCTGCCCGACATCAGCACTCCTATTCCGCTGAAGACAGGAATTCATACCCTTACCGTGGACATACCGGGATATTCGAAGGAAAAGACCAGTTTTTCCCTCGAACAGGGGCGTACCTCGACAATTGCCCTTGAAATTTCCCGTACCACGCCGACGTTTTCAATTGAAGCACCGCGGGAGGCGAGCATTTTCATTAACGGTACCCTTTATGACGGAATTCATGGTAGAATAGAAGAAATTACACCGGGAAGCCATACAATCCTGTTTAAAATTGGAGATTACAGTATCAGTAAAAAAATTGAAATAAAAGAGGGAAAAAACTACAACATTTCTCTTTTTTTTGATATTTTTATAGAAGAGGATTAATATAATCCGTTTTTGTGACGATAAAAATAGTGTTGGGTAACCTTTATAGTTCCCCTCCCAGTTTACTATATTGTTACCTACACTTTTTGGCCGGCTTTATGCCGGCTTTTTTTATCTATCTTGACAAAAGGCGCGGCGATCCATACTGTAGAGATATGGCATTAACGAAGCGGCACCGCCTTTTTACACAAGTTTTGTTAGGTATTACTCTGCTGTTTGCCGTCGGCATCGGTGTCGGTATCGGACTGATGGTATCCGGGACGAAAAACCTGCGAATGCGGAACGTTCTCGGAGAATATCAGCCGGCCCTTCCGTCACAAATCGTAGACCGGGACGGAAGGCTGATAACAGAAATCTTTTCCGAAGAAAAACGGGACATTGTAACTGTCCGGGAAGTACCGAAGCATCTTATTTTTGCCCTTATTACCAGGGAAGACGAAAATTTTTTTTTCCACCGGGGATTCAGTTTCCGCGGCGTTGCCCGGGCCGCGCTGCATCTCATAATAGGAGAATACTCCGGCGGCGGAAGCACGATCAGCCAGCAGGTCGCGGGGCGGCACTTCGCGGACCGGACGGACATATCTCTTAGGAGGAAACTGCGGGAGCTGTGGTATTCCTTCCAGCTTGAAAAATCTTTTACAAAAGACCAGATCCTCGACCTCTATATGAACGAAGAATACTTTGGCCATAATACCTACGGGGTGGAAACAGCGTCTCAATTTTACTTTTCCCACTCCGCGAAGGAGCTTACGCCGGCTGAGGCCGCGCTCCTCGTTATTCAGCTCTCCTCCCCGGTAAAATATTCTCCTATTAAAAATCCGAACAACGCGAAAACGATGCAGAAAGACGTTTTAGACAGGATGGTACGGGCACGGTATCTTGAAAAAGAGACCGCCGATGTCTCTTTCAGCGAATACTGGAGCAATTACGACTTTACCCGATCGAACATCAGTTCGGCATATTTTGAAAATCAGAGCAGGGCCCCTTATTTTAGTGAATATGTCCGTCTGCAGTTAGAGGAGATGCTCTACGGCTCCCTCGATATCAACAGAGACGGATTCATTATTCATACCACCTTGGACCTCGATTTCCAAAAAGCCGCGGACGAAATGATGAAAGAGGGCATTCATACGGTAAACGCGACCTACCGGGCCAATTCCGACCGGCGGATGCGCTACGTTGACGAACAGTTTGTGCCCATTGTCGATATGCTTTCTCTGGTTTTCAATATTCAGGACATCCGGGTCGCCGGAGCACAAAAAATGAAAGAGGCGAAGGAGGATTTTTACAAATACCTAAGCCCCACCATCGATATCGTTTCCCTTCTTCTCGGCTCCGAAGACATCAAATTTCTTGCAAACATGGCCCAGTCCAAACAGGAACAGGAAAATAAACGGAACATTGTTGAAGGCGCCCTTATTACCATAGAAAACGATACGGGACATATCCTTTCAATGGTGGGCGGAAGCGATTTTAAGGCGAAACAGTACAACCGTGCCGTGCAGGCAAAAGTCCAGCCCGGTTCCGCTTTTAAACCCCTGTACTACTCGGCTGCAATATCTTCAAAGGAGTTCACCCCCGCCACAATGATTTACGATGCCCCCATCGTTCTCTGGAACCAGGACGGGAGCTATTACAAACCCTTGAATTATATGGGCGAATGGTCGGGCCCTGTTCTTCTTCGCCAGGCGCTGGCGAACTCGATGAATGTTCCGTCCATCCAGATATTGGACGCCATCGGTTTCGACGCGGCAATTAACCGGGCCTCCCGGCTGCTGGGGATTAGCGATCCGGTCCAAATTTCCCAGACATTTCCCCGAAATTATCCCTTAGCCCTGGGCATTATCAGCGTTGCTCCTATTCAAATGGCAAAGGCATTTTCTACAATGGCGAACCTCGGCAAAGAGGTTGAACCTATTGCCATTGTCTATGTGGAGGACCGGAACGGAAATATTATTCTCGAACCTGAAAAAGAACTCAGGTCGATGCAGAAACGGCGCGGAGGGGACCTGCAAATTATGCCGCCCCCGGACGCCTATATTATGATCGATATGCTTCAAACCACCGTTGAATCCGGTACTCTCGCCGGGCGCAGACGGCTTGTAGGCGGATTTGACGGCATGCCCATGGCCGGTAAAACAGGAACGACCCAAAACTGGTCCGACGCGTGGACTGTGGGTTTTTCCCCCTACGTAACCACCGCGGTATGGTTCGGATTCGATTTACCGGGGAACTCACTCGGGGTCAACCAGACGGGAGCGACCGCGGCGGGACCGGTCTGGGCGCGGTATATGAAGGAAATACACAAACAGTACCCGGTAAAGGAATTTCTCAAACCGGAGAACGGCTTGACGGAAGTAACGGTGTGTTCCGTCTCGGGCAAGCTGCCGACGGACTATTGCAGCGAAGGAACGCATAAAGAAATATTTTTAGAAGGAACGGAGCCGTGGGAAACCTGCGAGCTGCATGAATTCCGAAACAAACAGGAACGGAAACTGCTGGATAAACTGCAGCGTTCCATCCTGTCTGAAAATATCAGCTCCGATACCTTCGAACTCCCCTCTTTGGAAGATTCTATTTTAGAGGGACTCGATTTCACCGAAGAGTGGAGGAATACACTCGACGACACCGGGGCGGAAAATCCGCTTCTGGATTAGACGAAAGGACTATGGAAATACAAATTGAGAAAATAGTAGTGAAGAAACGGATCCGGAAAGACTTAGGGGACCTGCGGTCCCTGATGAAAAGTATGCGGACCGTAGGGCTGATGAACCCGGTTATCATCAACAACCGCATGGAACTCATCGCGGGACAGCGGCGGATGGAAGCGGCAAAACAGCTTGGTTGGCAGACAATTCCGGCAATTATTGTAGACAAGGAAAAAGAAGCGGAAAAACTGGAATTGGAAATTGAAGAAAACCTGCACCGCAGGAACCTTACCGCCGACGAGCTCGCGGAAGGATATAAACGGCTGGACAAACTGAAACACCCCGGTTTTCTCCGCCGCCTGTTTCGCGCGATCGCGAATTTTTTCCGCCGCATCTTCGGGCGGCCGATACAATAAAGCCGCCTGTGAAATACCCTGCTATTATATTTGATGCCGATAATACAATTCTCGATTTTACCTGGTCTGAAGCGGACGCTCTGCGGCAAAACCGGACCCGGAAATCTTTACTATCGCGTGTACCGCGATGAACGTTTCCAATAAACGGGAAGTGCTGATGGTAGGTGACAATTTGAATTCGGACATCCGGGGAGGAAACGGGTTCGGTATCGATACGTGCTGGTTCAATCCCGAGCGTCTGTCCCGGGAAAACGGCATCCTTCCGACATATGAAATCCGGGCGCTCCGAGAGCTCGGAGCGCTCCTTGACCTCCGCTAAGGTTGTTTATCCGGCTCCGGTTTATTCTAAGGTCATTTTATCGAATGCCGTCAGTACATCATCCTCTTTCTGAATATAGATCATCTTCGCCTCGGCAATAAATATCGAATAGGGAGCGACCCGCACGGCGGATTCCGCCTGCAGCGTCAGGCTGCCGTCGAACCTTCCTAAGGCCCATCCGCTGTCAGCCCGCGTGACGGCGTAAATCGCCGCTTTGTCGATAAGAATGTATGTTTCGTCATACACTGCCGCGTCACTGCTGCCGGTCAATTCGAGTGTTTCCGCGTCAAGCAGACCGAGGGCGGCCCCCGTCCCGCCGTTTTCGTAGACCACAAGGATCGAATCTCCTAGGGGATAATACTTCCGCCCGAGAATGGTGCCTACCGGCGATGTAACGATATAATTTCCGGTACTGAAATCTACCCGCGCGAGCCTGGAACGCTTCGTTTTATCAGTTAGAAGAAACAGCCTCCCTTCCCCCGCATCCGGCCCCTCTTCGGTCCAGGCCGCCGGTCCGGGCCCCTCCTCCCTTCTCCGTTCTTCTTTTTTTTCTTCTTCAATAACGAGCTGCTGGTCTTCGGCAATTTCCTCCCGCTCTTCCTCGAGCCTCCGTTTCCGCTCCGCGAGCTGTTCTTCCCGTTCCTCCAGGTCTTCCGCCGCTCCTGTTTCGTCCGGCCGGCCCGCCTCCGTCCCGTCTTCAGTACCGCCGGCAGTTCCCGCTTCTTCGGCGCGTTCCTCTTCTTCAATCAGCCGCCGCTCCTCTTCGATGTCCTCTTCTTCCGCGGCTATTTCCCGTTCTTTCAGTTCTACAAGCTTTTTCCGGTCTTCAACTCCACGGTCTTCCTCCCCCCGTAAATCCTCCACAACTTCTTCATCGCTCAACTCATCGGAGTCGAGGGCGCCGAACTCCCCCGACGCGGCACGCCGCGTAAGCGGTATTACTATCATTGTTTTTCCCGGCCAGTCCCTGTAGGACCGGGCGATGCCGATCCTCTCTTCAATCAGGTTCTCCATCACCACCGGCTTATACCGTTCCCTGATCATTCCGGCGTCCCCGCGGTGGACGGCATTGTAATAGGTAATGAACTTTGCCAAAAGCAGGGCATCCTCCCGGGAGTACTGATACGCTTCCTCCAAATACCCCGCGAGCCTTCTCCGTATATTCGTTATATGGTCCACATACCCTTCGGGGCCTACTATAAAAATGTCCGCGTCGAAGCCCTCTTCCGTCTCCGGGTCTACGGCCCTGATAATCCGGTACTGCCCCCCCTCCGTTTCCCGCGCGTTTCCTTCCTGTCTGCCTAAAGCTTGACCGATTCCGAAAATTTCATCGAGTGTTTTCACGACAGTGTACGGACCGGAATAATTTTCAAAGACAATGTCCCCGGTATCGGGGGCCCTTACCTCATCTTCAGCAACTTCGAGGGAAAACAGCACTGAGCCGCTGAAAAAAATAAAAATGAAACCCATGAACCTCGTTTTATCCATACCGATGCCCCTTCTTCTTTCATAACTATATCCGCTTATTCCGTTTCCATCAATTCCAGTGCCTGTTTCCGTATGTTTCTCGGATAATCCTGTAAAAATATTTCATGCAGAAGTGATAACAGGCCGCCGGAAACAGGCAGTCCGTGATAGTTTTTTACCGAATCGGCAAAAAACAGTATTTCCGATACAAGACCCGCGTCCTTTGCAATAGTGTTATTTACGGCACTAATCCGCCTTACCGCCGAAAGCCCCGCTCCTTTCGGGTCACTCCGAAGAAGAGCGAGGGCGCGGATAATGGATTTCCGTACGTCCGGATGGTCCTCCCGGGGTAAAACACGGGACAGTAATCTCTGTGTTTCCAAATTCCCCATTTTCCCCATCAGGATTACCGCCCGGCTCCGTATGTCCGCGAGTTCGTCGTACAACTCCGCGCTGCCGGCGGTCCCGCCGTGCTTTTTCCCGATCATGTTTTCAAGAAGATTGAGCGCGAAAAGATCATCCCCCCCCAGGGTACCTGCCGTTAAGCGCTCCTCTATCTCCTCTAAAAACAACAGCTGTTCTCTCCTGCCGGAGGAGCCGGCATAGCGGCCGAGCAGTTCAAAATCAGCACCGGCCGGGAGCGGCAGCGCGGGTGCCACCCGTTCACGCGGCGGTTCCGGAGGTACGGCGGAGAGAGACCGCGGCAGCTGATAACCGTAGAAGACCCAGTCATCCGATCCGAGGATGAGATACTGCCGGTACAGGGCGTATCCCGCCGGGACCCCTTCCGCGAGAAGGCGTACTGAAAAAAAACGTGCCGGACCATTCCCGTCGGCGGTATAGAACAGCATGGTTTTGTCCCTGCCGACAAAGGCGAAAAAACCTTCTAGATAGACACCGCCGCCGGTACATTGAAACGAAAGGGGAAACGGCACTGTTGCCCGGATAGCGCCGGTCTCATCGGTAATGATAAACCGGTCCGGGAACAGTACGCACAATTCCTGTCCCGGCAGTGAAAACAGCCGGACCGCGTTCCGCGGATCGTAGGGAACGCTGTTTTTCCGCATGCTGCCGCTGTCTGTAATCCAGAACATGCCGGTATCGGCAAGCACACAAACCCTGTTCTCCTCCGCCGTCAGCACCGGATTTGTCACAATACGGTCTCCTACGCGTATCTCCCATCTCTTCCGCCCGCTGTGGGTATATGAAAGGAGATGTCCTGTTTCCGCTGCGGCATACACAATGCCCCTTCTGTCGACGGCAGGTTCCCCGGCGAGCTTTCCGGGCAGCGGTATGGAAAGGAGATGTCCGCCCCGGCGGTTGTACATTCCGATGGAACGGTCCGTATGCTCCGCCAGCAGGATGCCGCCCGGCAGAGAAACGGGGCCTAAACGGACTTTTTCCGCCGTTCTGTGTTTCCCCAAAATATCACCTGTCTCAGGCTCGATAATGTACAGCCTGCTGTCCTCGGACAAAAATGCGGCTGTACCGCCGTAGAGGGCCCCGTTTCCGGTAATTGCCCCGCCGCCGGCGGTTTTCCAAAGGGGCTGCAGGAACGGGGCATCGTAACCGGCGGCGGCGCGGGCGCCTAAAAAAAGAAGAACCGAAAAAAACGCTTTCAGCCTCATAGGGGTATTGTAGAAGAAAAAAAGCGCCCCGGAAAGGGCGCCTTTTTGTGAAAGCAGGTACTGAAAATCGCCTGCCCGGGCAGCCTACTTGTTATTTACAACAGCCTGCGCCGCCGCTAAGCGGGCAATAGGTACCCTGTAGGGAGAACAGGAAACGTAGTTCATTCCGTTGATGTAGCAAAACTCGATGGAAGAGGGTTCGCCGCCGTGTTCGCCGCAGATACCGATTTTCAGGTCTTTTTTCACCGAACGGCCCTTTTCCACTCCGATCTGGACGACCTTGCCGACACCAGCCCGGTCGATAACGGCAAAGGGGTCTTTTTCGTAAATTCCCTTTTCCACATATTCCGGCAGAAAGGAGCCTACATCGTCCCTGGAAAAGCCGAGGGTCATTTGGGTAAGGTCGTTGGTACCGAAGGAGAAGAAATCGGCATGTTCCGCCACTTCATCAGCCGTAAGGGCAGCCCGGGGGATTTCAATCATCGTCCCGATAAGATAGGCAATTTTCATCTTTTTCTTCTTCAGTACTTCCCGCGCCACCGCGTCGGCGTTTTCCCGTAAAATTGACAGCTCCTTTGCCGTCCCCACCAGGGGAATCATTATCTCCGGAAATACCTTCGTCCCGGACTTCGCTACTTCACATGCCGCGTTCATGATGGCCTCAACCTGCATATCGTAGATTTCGGGATAGGTTATTCCAAGGCGGCAGCCCCGGTGCCCGAGCATCGGGTTCAGTTCGTGCAGCGATTCCACCTTGGATTTAAGCTTCGACAGCGACAGTCCCGCGGTTTTTGCAAATTCTTTCATTTCCTTCGCGTCGGAGGGAACAAACTCATGCAGCGGCGGGTCTAAAAGCCGGATGGTAACGGGGTATCCGTCCATTGCTTTAAAAATGCCCTTAAAGTCCTTCTTCTGCATGGGCATGAGTTTTTTAATTGTCTTTTTCCGGTATTCCGTGTCTTCGGCGACAATCATTTCCCGGAATATCTGCAGCTTATCTTCTTCAAAAAACATGTGCTCCGTCCGGCAGAGGCCGATCCCCTCCGCGCCGAAGTCCCGGGCCGCTTTCGCGTCTTTCGGGGTGTCGGCGTTTGTCCGGACATTGATTCCTTTTCCGACGACATTTTTCCGATCGGCGGTATGCCTGACCGAATCGGTCCATGAAAGGAAAGTACTGAGTTCCTTCGAAATCTTCGGTTTCATAAGGTCGATCTTCCCCGCGAAGACTTCACCTGTCGTTCCGTCAATGGTAAGGTCATCACCCTGCTTCATCTTTTTTCCGTTAATGGTAAGACTTTTGCCGGAAATGCTTACCGCCTTCGCTCCGGCGACACAGGGAAGACCCATTCCCCGGGCAACGACCGCGGCGTGGCTCGTCATTCCGCCGGTGGCGGTCAGAACACCTTCGGCAGCGTACATACCGCCGATGTCCTCCGGAGAAGTTTCTTTTCGTACGAGAATGATTTTCTTTCCTTCCTTCGCCCACTCTTCAGCCTCATCGGCGGTAAAGACAATCTGTCCCGTGGCGGCCCCCGGAGAAGCATTGAGCCCTTTGGTGAGGGGCGTATAATTTTTCTTCAGTTTCGGATCGATCATGGGGTGGAATACCTGGTCAAGCTGCGCCGGGGTTACCCGGAAGAGGGCCTGCTCCTTGGTGATCAATTTTTCACCCACCATATCCACCGCGATTTTAATTGCCGCCGCGCCGGTCCGTTTCCCGGTCCTGGTCTGCAGCAGATAGAGTTTCCCCTGCTGAATGGTAAATTCCATGTCCTGCATATCGCCGTAATGAGCTTCCAGTTTGTCTTTAATTTTCACCAGCTCTTTAAAAATCGGCGGATTTTCTTTCTGCAGTGTTTTCAGTTTTTTCGGTGTCCGGATACCGGCGACAACATCTTCTCCCTGGGCGTTCATCAAATATTCGCCGTAAAAAATCTTTTGCCCCGTTGCCGGGTCCCTGGAAAAACAGACGCCCGTTCCGGAATTCTCTCCGTAATTGCCGTATACCATGGACTGGACGTTTACCGCCGTCCCCAGCAGTCCTTTGATATCGTTGAAGGTTCGGTATTTAATGGCCTTTTCGTTGTTCCATGAACCGAAAACCGCGTCGATTGCCGCCCACAGTTGTTTTTTCGGGTCCTGCGGAAAATCTTCCTTTGTGTGTTTTTTGTACACAGCCTTGTATTTCTCGGCAACTTTCCGCAAGTCCTCCGCGTCTAAATCGATATCTTCATCGACGCCTTTTTTCTTCTTAATTGCCGATAATTCGTTTTCAAAATGTTCATGGGCGACGCCCTTTACAACATCTCCGAACATATTGATAAAACGCCGGTAGGCGTCCCAGGCAAAACGGGCGTTGTCCGACTGCTCGGCAAGCCCGATTACAGCTTTGTCGTTTAAACCCAAATTCAAAACAGTGTCCATCATCCCCGGCATCGATACTGCCGCGCCGGACCGGACGGAAACGAGCAGCGGGTCCTTGTCGTCGCCTAAGTTCTTCTTCATCAATTTTTCGAGATTTTTCAGGTTGTTTTCTACTTCCTGCCGGATTACCTTCGAATGTGTTTGATTGTTTTTATAATATTCCCGGCATACCTCGGTCGATATGGTGAACCCCGGGGGGACGGGAATGCCGAGACTTGTCATCTCCGCGAGATTTGCCCCTTTCCCTCCGAGCAGGTCTTTCATTTTCGCGGAGCCTTCCGCTTTTTTATTTCCGAAAAAATACACGTTTTTATTCGCCATGAGTAATTATTTTCCTCCAGTTTGATAGTATAGACACCTTATAGAAATTATCAGGTATTGTCAAGGGCCGATACGATTCTAAGTCCTTATATCATAAACAAATAAGGACGGCATACCAACCGGTACACCGCCCCTGCTTTGTATATATATATGTAAATACCCGCCCTTTAGGCAGTGTATGCTTCTAAGAGTCTGCTTCTCGACGGATGCTGCAGCCGTTTCAGCGCCTTTTTTTCGATCTGCCGGATCCGTTCTTTTGTCAGATTATACTGGTCCCCTATTTCCTTCAGGGAGAGCGGGTTCCTTCCGTTTAAACCGAAACGGTGCTGTATGATGTCCGATTCCTTTTCGCTGAGTGTCGCGAGCACTTCGTTAATGTCGTCCTTCAGCGTCTGTTCGATGACCGATTCTTCGGGATGCTTATATCCCTTGTCTTCCACAAAGTCGCCGATAATGGAACTGTCCTTCTCGTTGTACACCGGTGTTTCTAACGAAACGAGGTCTCTAGAGATGTTTATCAGGTCCGTTACATGTCCTTCTTCCATATTTACCGCCCGCGCGATCTTCAGCATTTCCGGATCTTCTCCCCGTTCCGACTGAAGGTGCTTTTTCGCCTTCTCAATCTGGACAAGTTCGTTCGCGCGGTTTAAGGGAAGACGAATCATCCTCGATTTTTCACAAATCGCTTTTAAAATTGCCTGACGGATCCACCACACCGCGTAGGAGATAAAATGGTACCCCTTGTCTACGTCGAACCGCTCTATCGCGTTCATCAGTCCTATATTCCCTTCGCTGATAAGGTCGGAGAGCGGAAGACCCTGATTTTGATATTTTTTCGCTACATTTACCACGAAACGGAGGTTGGCATTGATCAGCTTTTCCTTCGCTTCCTGCTCGCCCTTTGCCGCGGCGCGGGCGTACTTGTTTTCCTCCTCCCTGGTAAGGAGAGGTATTTCATTTATCTCTTTCAAGTACATTGAGAGTATATTTTCATCAGTGGCGGTGTTTTTCTTTTTCTTTACTTCTTTCACAGTCATGGTTCCCCCTTGCACCCACAATACATGCAAAGAGCGTACCAAGAAAGCAAAAAAACGAAAACAATATATTTCTTTACCAGTAAACGAATTACATCAAGGCCAAATTTTCGAAAATATCCGCGGGCCTCCAAGCTTGTATCCATTTGACACACCGGGCGGAGGGTCACGAAATAGCGTGTCAATACGACCCATTATAAAGCTCATCCTCTCCGGGAGTGCGCCCGCAGCACGTACCGTACGGAAGTCCGCTCCCGCAGAAACACCGGTCTTGAAAAGTTAAACGCGATTTTTGTGCAAAATTTACATGGATACACGGAGAATGTGTGCAGCTTTGCTGCTCCCGGAGCACCGGGAAAAATATTTCAACGCTGTGAAAGTATTCAATTTTCTCCTCGGTTGTAAGTCCGTACAGGGTTTGGTCCGCGGTAATGGAATTCCATTTGTCCCAAATGAGGTCGGTAATGACGTCCCGTTCGGCGGATGTCGGGATAGTGCCGCCCTGCTTTAGATCAAGGTATTTTGCAAGCTGTACGGCATGAAAGGCCTTCCAGTCGTCTTCAAAACCGTTATTTTGCTTTGTCATACCGTATTCATTAACAAACCGTTTTATCATTTTCGAAGAATAGCCCGATTTGTTCAATTTCCGCGCGACAACCCAGCTCTTTACCGCGCCGTTCGGCGCCCCCAATTTTTTTAAGGTAATACCGATGTAAAACATCACCTTCGCCAAACTGCTGTTTTCCGTAGAGGGACACTGCGCTAATGCCAGATGAAGCTCCCTCAACGCGGTACGCGGGTCGTGCTTTGATAAATTGTCTTTCCCTTTTTTGAAATGTCTCTTCCACGTTTCCATATTTTGTCTGCCTGTACTATAAAATACTCATGGAAAATTTTTTTGGCAATAGAAAGCACAATGTTCTTGACCTTGTCCGCTATCATTCGTATATTTTCTTAGATTCTTATAATCAAATCTACAGTACATAAGAAATAAATACAAAAGTTGTTAGGAGGAACAGAGATGAAGATTAAACCTATCGGAGACCGGATACTTGTGAAGATGGAGGGAGTCGAAGAGAAAACAGCAGGCGGCATTTTTATCCCTCAGACCGCTCAGGAAAAAACCCAGATTGGAAAAGTCCTTGCGGTAGGTGACGATAAGGAAATGATTAAGGTGAAAGTTGGTCAGAAAGTGATGTATGACAAATACGCCGGTACTACCATCAAAGTTGATGGTGATGAGCAGCTCATTGTCAAAATGCCGGATATTTTAGCGGTTATCGAATAATAATCGACAGTCAACTGTAGAGAGCTGTTCATTTCGAACAGCTCTTTTTTTTTATCTTTTTCCCGTCATTCCCGCAGAAAGCGGTCGATATCGGCAGTAAGCGTTTCCGTTTCCGTAAAGGAAGTCCGGGTAAGCGGCAGAGAGGAGAGGAATATTTTCCCGTAACTCTTTCGCAGTATTCTCGGATCGGATATGACAATTACCCCCCGGTCGTTTTGTTTTCTCATCAGCCTTCCGAACCCCTGCTTCAGCTTCATTACCGCCTCGGGAAGGGATTGTTCGAAAAAAGGGTTCCCGCCGAGCCGGCGTATCCTGTCCAGCCTGGCTTTCGTGACCGGTTCCGTCGGGACACGAAAGGGCAGTTTCGCGAGAATAACTACGCTTAAGGTCTGACCCGGGGCGTCAACCCCCTGCCAGAATGAATCGGTAGCAAACAAAACGCTGGCAACGTTATCGACAAAACGCCTGAGCAGCTTTGCCCGGTCCTCATCCCCCTGTATCATTCCACTGATACCGGCTTCGTCGAGTCCGGGCTTCACCGCGGCATACACTTCTTTCATCATAGCGTAGGAAGTAAACAGCACCAGCCCCCGTCCGCCGGAGATACCGAGAACGGCCGAAACGAGACGGCTGATATACCCGGTAAACTCCGCCTCCCCGGGGTTTGGAGCGTCGGAGGGGATGCCGAGGAGTACATTTGTAGCGTATGGAAAGGGTGAATCCAGCAGCAGGGTACGGACCCGTTCGTCTCTGCCCCCGGCAAGGCCCACCCGCGCCATCCAGGACGTGAATTTTTTCCCTACCGTCAGGGTGGCGCTGGTGCAGATGACCGTTTTATTCGGCCGGAAAACCGATTCGTAGAGGAGGGAGGAGATGTCGAGCGGGGTAACCACATAGGTGCAGAACGTCCCGCCGGAATGGGAATACCCTTTTTCAATCCAGTAGACGTTATTTTCCTCGTCCCTGTCCTCTAAAAAGAGGTAACAGAATTCCGCCATCAGTTCGAACCTCCGGATGACCATTTCAAACTCGTACACCTCCGGTTCTTCTTCCAGTTCCGACGGCAGCTCCTTCACAACCCGCGTCATCCTGTCGAGCAGGGTCAGCACCCCCCGGTGGAACATCTTCATCTTTTCAAAAAACGGCGGCACCGGCCCCGCCTCTTCCGGTATCTCCCCAACGGTAAATGTCGGCTGCTCGCCTAAAAACAGCAGGACCTCGCTTTCAAAGGCATCGAATAGTAAAAAACAGTCCCGTACGGACTCGCCGACGGTATCGAGGGCCGAAGCGCCGTTCCATTTCTGGCGAAGCTTCCGTACAATGCCTGTCTGCTCCCGTCCCTGTCCGCGGATGAGGCGCCGGCCCTGCTTCAGCAGCATAAATTTATTCAGCCGCCGTGAAAAAAAGGAGGTCGCCGATGCTTCCATGGTATGGGCTTCGTCGAAGATGTACCGCCTGCACGGCGGGAGAACAGCGGTGGAATCGAAGCCCCCCTCTTCCATCTTCATTGCCAAATCGGCAAACAGCAGATGATGGTTCGCCACGATGATGTCCGCGGAAGCGGCCTCCTTTCTGGCCTTCAAAATAAAGCACCCGTCCCGACGGGGGCATTTCAAACCGAGACAGGTGTCCGCCTCGGAACAGACCATGTTCCAAACCTGCCCGGAGGGCTGAAAGGAAATGTCCGATTTACTTCCGTCTTTTGTCTTTTCGACCCAGTCCTCCAGCCTGTTCAGTTCATCTTCCATGCCGGGAAAAAGGGTAATTTCCCGCCTTGCCTCTTCCAATTTCCTGAGACAGACATAATTCGACCTCCCCTTCGCGAGCACAACTTTTATTTTTTTTTGTAATGCCGAGGTAATAACGGGAAGGTCCTTTTCAAGGACCTGCTGCTGCAGATTGATGGTATTTGTCGAAATAATTACCCGTTCGCCGTTCGTATCCGCCCAGAATACCGCCGGCAGTAAATAGGCAATCGATTTCCCCACCCCCGTCCCCGCTTCGACGACTGCTATTTCATCGTTGTTGAAAGCGGCAACAGCTTCACCGAGCATTTCCAGCTGTTCCTTCCGGGGGATAAATCCGTCGATACGTTTTGCCACCGCGCCGTCTACATCAATTGAAGGAAGCAGTTCCGCGGGGTCGAGGAGCACCGTTTCTTTCACAAGGACCGGTTCACACACCGCATAGACGTTCTCTACCGCGTTGTCGATAATGAAAAAACCGGTCCCGTTACTCCCGAGCCGCGAGGCAGCCTCGAGGTCGGGCCCGCTGGGACTGAGGTTTCCGCCGGGATGATTGTGAATAACGACGTCCCCCCGCTCCATCTGATGCGCGAGGGCGGGGACCTGGGAATCGTCCCCGCGGGCGGCGACATGAATGTCCGTTACAATCCCCGCTTCATCGCACACACCCACCGCGAGGACTTCATTGCCAAATGCCTGAATAACCGCTTCTCGAAGCTGCTGTATTGCCCGGGGGCTGATCTTTTCGGCTGCCTTCATCTTGTTGACACATTATCATGTATGTGATACCTCTAGCCAGACAGGAGAAACCTCATGATTGTACTAAAATTCGGCGGGACTTCGGTACAGAACGCCGAGTGGATGGACAAAGCGCTGGACATTGCCGCCGATCAGCTCGGCCGCTCACCGGTACTTGTCAGTTCCGCGATGTCGAAAGTAACGGACATGCTGCTGGACATCGCCGCGTGTTCCGAAAAAGGTGAGGAACAAAAAGCAGCGGATTTGATTGAAGCGGTCCGGGAGAAACATATCTCCACGGCGGACGAATTTTTAACAGGCAGCAATCTCATTGACGCTCTTTCAAAAATCAAGACCCATATCGAAAAATTGGCGTCATTGTCCAAGGGACTGCTCCTGCTGCGGGAATGCACCCTCCGAAGTTCCGACACCCTGGTGTCCTTCGGGGAAATCCTGTCCACCACCCTTCTCTACTTTCGGGCGAAAGAGCGGGGAATTTCCGCGGAGCTTCTCGATTCCCGGGACTTTATCGTTACCGACAGTGAATTTTCCGAAGCATCGCCGATTTTCGAAGAAACGGACCGTAAAATACAAGAGCTGGTACAACCGGCAAAGGGCAGACTGCTGATAGCCCAGGGTTTTATCGGGAGAAACAAAAACGGAGTAACCACGACCCTCGGCCGGGGAGGTTCCGATTATACCGCTACCATCATCGGCGGCGCCCTTGAGGCGGAAGAAGTGCAGATATGGACCGATGTAGACGGGATAATGACGACGGATCCGCGCGTTATCCCCGATGCCCGCACTATTTCTGAAATCAGTTATGAAGAAGCGGCGGAGCTTGCGTTTTTCGGCGCGAAGGTGGTCCACCCTTCTACAATCCAGCCCGCGGTACGGAAAAACATACCGGTTGTAGTAAAAAACACCCGGAAGCCGGAGGGGGCCTTTTCAAAAATCACCTCCAATGTAGAGGAAAAAGGTCTGCGGGCAATCGCGGGGAAGAAAAACATTTCGCTGATCAATATCGAATCCTCCAGGATGCTGAATGCCTACGGCTTTTTGAGCAGGATATTTTCTATTTTCGAAAAATACAGGACCCCGGTCGACCTTGTCGCGACCTCGGAGGTTTCGGTATCGATGACCATCGACAATCCGAAACAGCTCGAACCCATTGGAGAAGAGCTGAAGGAGCTGGGGACTTTTTACGCGGAGTCGGGGAAGAGCATTATCTGTCTGGTTGGACAGGATTTTTGGAAAGACTCGTCGTACATTGCCAGGGTCTTTACCGCCCTTGAAGGGCTCCCGGTCCGGATGGTCTCCCTCGGGTCTTCGGACATCAACCTTTCCCTGGTGGTCCCCGAAAAGGAAATGGAGGAGGCAATTAAAAGACTTCACGCTGAATTCTTTTAACACACATCCGCATGGATTTGATATTTTATAAACTTCACTGCCTAACCGAAGATTATATTTTAATAAATACCATTTCCAATTCCGACCTTCCTCCCGAACTGTTTCCTTCTACGGCGGCCGCCGTCTGCAGGCGGAGGACCGGTGCCGGAGCAAGCGGCGCGCTTTTTCTAACAGCATCGGATACCGAAACCTCCCTGCGGCTCTACCTTCCCGACGGCAGGCCGGCCCCCTTCCGCGGCAATGCCGTACTCTGCGCTTCCCGCTACCTGTTCGATTCGGGCCTTGTGGGTACCGACTCTTTTTCCGTTTCCATTAGCGGTAATTCGGTGCCCGTGGACGTTATCGACAGTGCCAATTTCAGGCTTCCCGTCGGCACCCCGGTAAATCCAAACAGCGGCTCCGTGTTGCTGCCGGAACCGACGACGGATTACACCCTCCCGCTGATGATTGACGGAAAACAGCACATGGTCTCCCTCGTTTCCATCGAGGACACCTTTCTCGTCCATATTACCGATTCCCCCCGAAACTCCGCGCTTGCCTCCGTTACCGATGCCGTTGCGGCACCGGACAAAAACGGGTATCCGGTCCATCCGGTATTTCTCTTTATTCAGGGCCGTGAGGAATGCCGGGTCCGTTTTCTGAAACGGGGAGCAGCGGGCTTCGATTTTTCCCGCGCCTGCGCCGCGGGAGGCGTCGCCGGTGTTATGAACGGTTTAACTGAACGGGAACTCGTTATTCAGTTTAGGAAGGAAACCCTGTTTTTTCAGTGGCTCGAGAAAGACAACACGGTGTATGTAACTGCTGCTCCGCGGTATGTGTATTCGGGAAATTATGAACTCGACGAATCCGCCGCGGGCTTTTCAAGTTGATACTCGTCAATTTTTCTGTGCAGCGTTTTCCGGCCGATCCCCAGCACTTCGGCGGTTTTACTCTTGTTTCCGTTTTGAAAAGCAAGGGTGCTCTGAATAATCTGCTTTTCCGCCTCGGATAACGTCGTTCCCAGCTGTATCTTGATATGGTTTTCATCGGGACCGGAACGGACCGCCGGGGGAAGATCGGTTTCCGTTATAATGTGTCCCTTGCAGAGGACAACGGCGCTTTCGATCGAATTCCTGAGTTCCCGTATGTTTCCCGGCCAGGAATAAGCATAGAGCATATGCATCGCCTTCGGGTCGATCCCCTCCACGTTTCTGTTGTTTTCCAGGGCAAATTCCTTTAAAAAGGCGGCCGTGAGGAGGGGGATGTCCTCTTTCCGTTCCCGCAGCGGAGGTATATGAACATTGACGACATTGAGCCGGTAGAAGAGGTCTTCACGGAAATTCCCCGCTTCGATTTCTTTCGTCAGGTCTTTGTTCGTTGCCGTTACCACCCGGACATCGACATGGACCGTCTCCTCTCCTCCAACCCGTTCAAAGGCCCTCTCCTGCAGTACCCGGAGAATTTTTACCTGCACAGTGGGATTGATTTCTCCTATTTCATCCAGAAAAATTGTCCCGCTGTGGGCAAGTTCAAATCGTCCCCGCTTCCTGCCGATAGCTCCGGTAAATGACCCCTTTTCATGGCCGAAAAGTTCACTTTCCAAGAGACTTTCCGCGAGTGCCGCGCAGTGTACCTTGATAAACGGCTTGTCTTTCCGGTCGGAAAGATTGTGCAGGGAATCGGCAATCAGCTCCTTCCCGACACCGCTTTCTCCGGTAATCATGACGGAAGCCTTTGTTTCCGCTACCTGGTCGATGATATCGATTACCTGCTTCATCTTGGCGCTCTTGCCGATGATTCTGGTGTATTTCTGTCTGTTTCTGTTCTTTTCCACCTCTTCCCGCAGGGCGCGGTGCTCCAGAATGAGGTGCCGGTTGCTGAGGGCCCGCTTGACGAGGAGGGCAAGTCTGTCGAGGTTGACCGGCTTCGTCAGGAAGTCGTACGCGCCGTCCCGCATCGCGTTAACCGCCGATTCGATTGTCCCGTGGCCGGTAAGAATAATGACCGGTATTGTCGGAAAGGATGACGACACTTTTTTTAAAAGCTCCTCCCCCGACAATTCGGGCATCTTCAAGTCCGCGATAACCAGGTCCATCTCCTTCGTATGGACCATATCGAGACCTTTTTTTCCGTTTTCCGCGAGAAAAATATTGTGTCCCTCCATTTCCAGGGCCTTTCCCAGCCCCTCCCGGATATTTTTCTCGTCGTCGACAATCAGCACATTAAACTTCATCCCCGTCCCCCTTCCAGCTGAGCAGGTGCTGTTCCTTCTGCGGTATCGGAATAAGAAGGGTGAATGTCGTCCCTTCATTTTTCTTCGACTGCACCGTAATATCTCCCATATGCTCTTTCAGAATTTTATAGACCACCGTCAATCCGAGGCCGGAACCGAAATCTTTGGTAGTAAAGTAGGGTTCGAAAATTTTCTCGATATTTTCCTCTGAAATACCCCTGCCGGTATCGGAAAAATCAACCGCCGCCGTCTCTCCCCGCCGGCTAGACCGGACACGGAGCACACCGCCTTCCGGCATTGCAGCGATTGCGTTTTTAATACAGTTCAGGAAGGCCTGTTTCATATATTTTTCGTCGATCAGCAGGTCCGGTAAATTGCCGTCCAATTCCCGCTCACACCGGATACCGGACTGCTCCAATTCAACCTTTACCAGTTCAAGGACATCGGTAAGTATTTCATTTACATCCCGCTCCTCGACCCTCGTGTCCATCGGACGGACGGCAAAGAGGAAATCTACGACAATTCCGTTTAACCGGTTAATTTCCTCATCGATAATGGCGAGGTGGTTCCGTATCAGCCCTTCGTCGGTTGTGTCGGCGGCCAATGCTTTTTGAATGAGCTGGATGTGGATGCTCATCGATCCCAAGGGGTTTTTAATTTCATGGGCGACACCCGCGGCAAGGGTTGTAAGACCCGCGAGAGATTCCGCCCGTCTGAGCCTTGCGTCCCGTTTCTTTTTTTCGGTTACATCGTTGGCCAGAATGAGATTACCCTGTATTGTGCCGTTTTTTACCTGCGGAATAATGCTTACAAACAAAATTTTCCGCGTCCCGCGGAGGTCGAAGGTAAATTCTTTGTCCCGCACCTTTTCGTCATGTTCAATACTTTTCCGGATAAAGCCGCGCAGCTCATCATCCCGTATCAGTTCCCAAACATAGGCTTCTCCCCCGTCTTGTTTCTGCAGCTGCAGGAGGCGTTCCGCCGCCTTGTTTGCAAATACCGTCTTGTTTTCGCTGTCTCCCACAAGTATCCCGTCGGGAATGGACTGCAGAACAACTTCCAGGCGTTCATTTTCATCAGCGAGGTCGTAAAGAAGTGTATATACCTGTTGATTATCCAGTTTCTCCAGCTTGTCCAGGGCCCGTACAATGAAATTTCTCATGTGTCCCGCCGCATGGTGAAAAACAGCTCTTCAATTTTTAACGGGGGTTTTTGATTGTACAGATTTATTCCCGTCAGACACTGCTGAATCTCTCTGTTCCACTCCTCGCCGCGGGCGGTTTTCTCCGGCGGTATTTCAGGTCCGCCCCGGTATTCCTCTCTGAGCAGGTCCGTTAGAAAACGGAAAAAATAAAAGGCGCTGTTTTTGTCCTTCACCGTATCGGCAATCTGCCGCAGTACGGGAAAGTACTCCAGTTCTCCCGATTCAATGCATTGGATGAATTGTGATGCCGACGCGCGAAGATCGTCGGTTTTAATATGCTGCCAGGCCAGGAAAAACGACTCCAAATCGGCATATTCCCCGGTGGTTTCGCCGAAAATATTCGAGAGCACGCTCTTTTCTTCCTCCGCCGTCCGTTTCGGAAAATGATACTGCCGCAGCCTGGATAAAATTGTCGGAATAATGAGCCCCTTTCTGGTAGTTATACATATAAAATAAACACCTTTCGGCGGCTCTTCAAGAATTTTCAGCAAGGCGTTCCGGGAACCGTCCACCATTCTCTCACAATTCTCTATTATTATAACTTTTCTGTTACTCGCGCCGGTTGTATGGACCCAGCCGCTGATGTTCCGTACCGCGGCAATGGGAATATTGTCTTTCGGATATTCTTCCGCCAGTGCCGCTGCCTTTTCGACGGTTTTTTCCACCTCCTTCCGGAGGACGACTTCTTCCGGCTTCACTGAATCGGGATCAAAAATTCTAAGCCCCTCTTCGATAGCGCTGATGAGGTCCCGGACCTTTTTCTCCTTCGAATCGCTCCCTTCAAAGGCATTCGGATCGAACCGGCGGACGCATTTTTCGAGCGCGCGGATAAACAGATACGCTCCCGCTTTTCGCTGCTGCCGCAGATATACATCGGCACATGCCTCGATTTCGTCGGTAAACTGGTGCGGACCGATAAGCACCATTCCGGGATGCTGCAGCCTCCTGTTCATCCCGCAGGAGGGGCAGCCGCAGTTCCATGCCGCGCTGCCCTCTTCGCACAGCAGCACCCTGGCCAATTCCAGAGCGGCAGTCTGCTTTCCGGTAAATCTGTCGCCGTACAAGAGGAGAGAAGAAGGGAGAGAATCGGTACGGACATCCTGCTTCAGCCGCGCGACCACCTGTTCCTGTCCCAGTATATTATCAAACATGAACGTTTTCCCCGGCGCCAAATATTTCGACCCTGCTCGGGAGTACCTGCAGAAGGAGCCGGGCGAAAATACTCTCTTCGAGCAGGTTTCCCAGTTCAATAAAGGGCTGCAGGTACAGCAGAAAGGTGATGACCGCGCAAAGCAGCACTCCTTCTACGATACCGAGAAAAAAACCCAGCGCCCTGTCGAGTTTTTCCAGTTTCAGCGCCTCAAAGAGACGGTGAATCAGCCCCTCGCCGATTTTTATTAGTATATAAACTACTAGGAAGACCGCTAAAAAGGCAATAACAATCGACGCGGAGTCTATTCCCGTGTAGTTCTCCAGCAGCACCGCCGCGGGCCGCGCGAACAGCACCGCGCAGGCAATTCCAAGCAAAAGAGCGGCAGCCGAGAGCACTTCCGCGATAAAGCCGCGGTAGACACAGCGGATAACAGCGACTACAACGATAACGGCAAAAACAATGTCGAGGGTGCCGATGTTCATGCCCCCGGACCCAGGACCGCCAGTATTTCCCGCGCGACCAGCGCGGCGGCGTCGAAACGCGCGAGACGGCGGATGTTCCGTGACAACGTCCGTTCCTTTTCCGGGTCCTCCAGGATACCGGCAAGTGTCCTCAGGAGCTGTTCCGGCGAGGCTTCCTCCCCTTCCAGCACCGCGGCGGCATTGTTTTCCAGAAAAAAACGGGCGTTTTTTACCTGGTCCCCCCTGCCGGCGCCCCCCATGAGCGGAATGAGGACGGCGGGCTTCCCTAAAAGACTGATTTCCGCCAGGGTGTTCGCCCCGGCACGGCATACCACCAGGTCCGCCGCCGCGAGAAAGTCCGGCATCTCGCTGCCGATAAAACCGAAGGGACGGTACAGAGGATTGTCGGAGGGACGGTACTGTTTCATCCCCATTTGGTGAAGGACAAAATAGTTTTTTTGAAGGGAGGGAAGAATTTCCCCTATCAGCGCGTTGATCCGCGCCGCCCCCTGGCTTCCGCCGAGAACGAAAATCACCTTCCTCCCCGGGGGGACCTTCAGCATCTCCAGGCCCCGTTCACGGCTTCCGCCGCCGATTTCTTCCCGGACCGGGTTCCCGGTAACCGCGATCTTCTTCCGCGCGGCGGTATCGAAGTATTCCTTCGTCCGTTCGAAGGCAACGCATATTTTTACCGCGTACCGGGCGTTCAGCTTTGTTGCCAGCCCCGGGTCGGTGTCGGATTCGTGGGTAATAACGGGAACGCCCCGCCGCCCCGCGGCAAAAACCAGGGGGACGCTGACATATCCCCCTTTGGAAAAGACAAGTTCCGGCTGATATTTTCTAAGGACACCGAAACATTTGAGGATGCCAAAGAGTATTTTAAAAATATCGAAGAAATTTTGCAGCGAAAAATACCGCCGCATTTTCCCTGTCGGTATTCCGACAAAGGGGAGCCCCTCCGCTTCGGCAAAGGTTTTCTCCATCCCCCTCTCCGAGCCGACCCAGACAATGTCGGCATCGATGGTTTTTTGTAATTCCCGCGCTACCGCCAGGCCGGGAAAAACGTGTCCGGCAGTCCCCCCGCCGGTAAATAAAATTGTCCTTTTCATGTAAACCCTTGTCAAAAGTGATGTTTCGCCATATCTTCACACTATCATGAGAACGCGTTCAGGTTCAATTCTACAGCTGTTTCTTTCGTCCCTTGTTTTCCTTTTTGTTCCGCCTCTGCTGTCGGGCATCGACACTATTGACGCTATCGGGGAAATAGCTGAACTGTGCCCCGGACTGCCGCCGAAGGCCCAGTCGGAGCTGTACCACACCGGAAAAACAAGCAGGTTCTATTTTACTCCGGCCGATTCGACCCGGTATCTGCCGGAAAGCGCTTTTTCCGCCGCCATAACGGAAAATCTGACCGAAATAGCACCAAACATCGGGGTGGAAACATTGTACCTTTTCGAGGCCCCGGGGATTTCCCCGGCACAAAACGATATGCTTGGTATCTATAACCTTCTTCGGAAACTGAGTACCGTGAAAGGAATTGAGTACTACAGCGCCTCGAGAGGGCGCACGCGGACCTTCTTTCGGGAATTCTACACAATCGACGGACCGGAACAAACCGGGCCCGTCCCGGACCGCCTTGTTGCTTCCATCCCCCGCGAGGACGTCCTCTATGCCTTTCAGGAAGACCTTACCTTCGGGAAAAATATTTCCCGGCTTCGATACCGTTACGAAAGACCGTTTATCGCCCTCTCCATCGTCAACCTCGAAAAAATGCGCTACGCCCTTATTCCGCTCATTCAGGAGGAAGATATGCAGACGCACCTGATTATCTATGTCCTCGACGGCTTTATCATGTTTTACGGCAACTGCGGCGTCAGCACGATTGAGTTTTTCGGGCTGGTGAATAAGAAAAAAGAGAGCTTTTCCAACCGCGTCGAAGCAATGTACCGCTGGTTCCGCGGACAGTACGAGGGAAATTTCCTAACTGAATTCTAACATTCAATTCATGAACCCCTGACACGGGCCTCCTATCTTTGGACCTAACAAAAACAAATATATGGAGGAAAAGAATGAAGAAATTACTTATCGCGGGACTTCTCCTGCTGACAGCCGGTTTCGCGGCTTTCGCCGGAGGAGCACAGGAATCGAAGGGACTGAGCGGAGATTACGAATTAGGCGGATCGACAACGGTTGAACCTGTCGCGTTAGCCGCGAATGACGTATTCGAAGAAAAGTACCCCGACTTAAACCTGTCATACGACAGCCAGGGTTCGAGTGTCGGAGTACAGGGCGCTCTTGAAGGCACCTACATCTTAGGCGGCGCTTCCAGAGAAGTGAAAGATTCTGAAAAAGAAAAAGGAGCAAAATCCGTCGCTATCGCGAAAGACGGTGTTGCCGTGATTGTGAACAAGGGCTCCATCAACATTTCCAATCTAGCATTAGAAGAAATCGCGGATATTTTCGCGGGCGATATTACAAATTGGAAAGAGGTCGGCGGCCCCGATCACGACATTGTTGTTTTTAGCCGTGACGAAGCTTCCGGTACCCGTGATTGCTTTGACAGCGGGACCGTAAAAGCATTTAAGAAGAAAATTGTCGGCTCAGCCGCCATCGTTACATCAAACGGAGACATGGTTTCGAAAGTCGGCAGCACGCCTTACTCGATTGGTTACTGCGGATTCGGGTACATTACCCGGGACCCGGGAACAAAAACGGTAACGGTAAATGGTGTCGTCCCCGAACCGAAAAACGTCCTTGACGGCTCCTACGCTGTTTCGAGAAATCTGAACATTGTTTATATCGGCTCCCTCGATGACGATCCTTTCAAAAAAGCTTACGTTGACTTCCTTCTTTCCGACGACGGCCAGGCCATCGTTGCCGAAGAAGATTTTATCCCTTTACAGTAATTGTTTTTTAACGAAAACACACGGACCCCGCGGGAAACCGCGGGGTTTTTAACAGAAATCTAACAAAAAAATAACAATGAGTAACAATTGGCCAGCTATCATACGGTGAAGAAGCTGGAAAGGAGCTCCGAATTTGACAGGAAAAAAAGAAAAAAAACCGGTAGAATTAATAACGGAACGAATACTTCTCATCGCGGCCTTTCTGTCGGTCCTCAGTGTTATTTTTATCACACTGTTTATTGTAATTGAGGGCGCGCCGCTGTTTCGAAAAGTCGGGATACTGGAATTCCTTTTCGGCAAAGAATGGGGCCCGACGGGGGAACCTCCGAAATTCGGTATTCTGCCTTTTATCATGGGCTCGATTTGGATTACACTGGGTGCATTGGCAATAGCCGTTCCCATTGGTCTTTCAGTCGGCATTTTTATGGCTGAAATCGCGAAAGGGCGGATCGCGCGTTTTCTGAGAAGTGTAATCGAGTTATTAGCGGGTATCCCGTCCGTTATTTACGGACTCTTCGGCTACATTGCCATTGCCCCTATTATTCGGGGAACAACGAGCAGCAACACCGGTTTGGGGATACTGACCGCTTCTATCGTGCTGGCTATTATGGTGCTGCCGACAATTGTCAATATAACGGAAGTGTCGATACGGGCCGTCCCGCGGGAGTTTAAGGAGGGGTCCCTTGCCTTAGGAGCAACCCACTGGCAGGCCATTTACAAGACCCTCGTTCCCGCCGCGAAGTCGGGCATAATTGCCGGGATTATCCTCGGGATGGGCCGGGCAATCGGAGAAACAATGGCCGTGCTGATGGTCGCGGGTAATTCAATTCAGATGCCGAAGGGGGCCCTCTCCCACGCCAGAACATTAACCATGAATATTGCAACGGACATGAAGTACGCCGCGGGAGACCATTGGACAAGCCTCTTTACTACCGGCATTGTTCTCTTCTTTTTTATTTTAGCTCTCAATCTAATCGTGCAAGCACTGTTAAAACGGTCGCTTACAAACGCTGAAGGGTAGCAAGATGCGTCAACTTTCCAAACGGACAATACAAAATATACGAAGCGACAAAATAGCAAAGACTGTTATTTGGTTTTTTGCCGGATTGACCATTATCATCCTTTTCTGGATTGTTGGATATATTATGGTAAAAGGGTTCTACTACGACAGGAGCCCCTGGTATGACGTAACCGACGTTGAAGAGATGGCAATTTCCGCCTGTCCTCCTTCGGACTGTACGTTCGTTATTATCACGCATCGAAAGGTTGATGCCGGCGACCTGAAATACGCCGACCTGCAGACAATTTACACAAAGCCGAGGCGGGAGAATTGGGGATTTTACACCCAGCAGGACATTAAAGTATATCCCATCGCGTTTAAAACAGACAGCAGTATCAAGTTCGGCAATTCATTTGCCGATTACATCTTAACCGAAGAGGGTGAAACATCGGAATTCAGTAAATACACGAGCTTCGTTACCTCAGCTTCGGAAATGGTAAAAAAAGTCTCCATTACAGAAGGCGCGATCGGGGTCCTTCCCCTGGAAGCGGTGAATGCCGTATCGCTGCGGGAGGTAAACCAAGTTCCGCTGCGTCGGACCAGTCTCATTGTACATCCTTCGGTCATGGAAATAGTAAATAATGAAAAAATGCAGGAAATTACCCAGAAGGACCTTCATGATATCTTTTCCGGTGAAATAACGAACTGGAGGTATGTCGGCGGTATTGATTTACCCATACGGATTGTTCTCCCGCCTTCGGAGAACGCCCCCTACAACCAACTGGTGCAAATGCACTTCGAAGAAGAATACACCCCTCCTGAAAACGCAATTACAACCGGAACAGTACAAGAATTTTACGATACAATGGCGGCAACCAACGGCGGCATAGGAATGACAGTGTACAAAGAAGCAGTTAGCAGCGGTTTCGAAATTCTTCCCGTTCAGCGCCGGGAACGGGGGATGAACCTTACCTTCCGTTTTTTGCTCTCTCCCCCGGCACGTTCCGGGAAATGGGGGGGGATTTCCTATATCATCATCAATACCCTGCTTCTTATCCTGCTGACACTGGTGTTTTCAACACCGATCGGCATAGCCGCGGCCGTTTACCTCGTTGAATACGCGAAACAGGGGCGCCTCGTCCGGCTCCTCCGGATGGGGACCGAAACACTCGCCGGTGTCCCGTCCATCGTATTCGGTCTGTTCGGACACATCCTTTTTGTACGGATCCTCGGGATCGGTATCGGATTTATCAGCGCGACCCTTACCGTTACACTGATGATCCTGCCGACAATCGTACGAACGACCGAAGAGGCTCTGAAATCGGTGCCGATGTCTTTCCGTGAAGGGAGCCTTGCCTTAGGAGCGACGAAACTGCAGACAATATGGAAGGTAACACTTCCGGCCGCGAGCCCCGGCATTCTTACCGGTGTTATACTCGCGGTAGGCCGTGTAGTGGGGGAAACCGCCGTGCTGCTTTACACCTTGGGATCGAGCTACTCACTGGTTGACAGCCTCACCTCTTCGGCCCGGGTACTGTCGCTGCACCTCTACCTTCTTTTTTCAGAAGCGATATCCTTTGAACGTGCCTTTGCTACCGCTGCCGTTCTTGTTTTTATAATCCTTATTGTCAATTTTGCAACAACCCGGCTGATAGGCCGGATGAATAAAATGGCGGGGAAATAATCAGGAGAGATATGAACATGGAGTATAAACTGAAAATTAACAACCTTGACCTGTTCTACGGCGACTTTCAGGCCCTGACCGATGTCAGTCTGGATATTCTCCCGAATAAGGCTACGGCACTAATCGGGCCGTCAGGCTGCGGTAAATCGACGTTTTTACGAACACTGAACAGAATGAACGACCTTATCGATGATGTTACCATTAGCGGCGAAGTTACCTATGACGGTATTGATATTTACAAGGAGTTCGACGTTATTGAGCTTCGGAAGAAAATCGGGATGGTTTTTCAAAAACCGAACCCCTTTCCGATGTCTGTCTTTGACAATGTAGCGTACGGACCTAAAACCCACGGTATAAAAAACAAGGCAAAACTTGAAGAAATTGTTGAAAAGAGCTTGAAAAAGGCAGTCCTGTGGGAAGAAATAAAAGACCGTTTACACAAACCCGCCCTCGGTATGTCCGGAGGACAGCAGCAGCGGCTGTGTATTGCCCGTGTGCTGGCAGTGGAACCTGATGTCGTCTTGATGGACGAACCGACATCCGCGCTGGACCCGATTTCCACATCCCGCATTGAAGACCTTATTGACGAACTGAAAAATAACTATACCATTGTAATCGTGACACACAACATGCAGCAGGCCGGACGTATATCCGATAACACCGCCTTCTTTTTCGAAGGTGTTATAATTGAAAACGGAACAACGGAACAGATATTTTTTAATCCGAAAGAAAAGAAAACTGAAGACTATATTTCCGGAAGATTCGGTTAAGGAGTTAAAAATGCCGATGCGAATTCATTTTAACGAAGCTCTTGATGAACTTGGACAAGAAATTGTCCGGATGAGCATAATTGTAGAAGAGTCAATAAATAAAGCCGTTGACGCTTTTGAAAACAAGAACGTAGAAGCATCTGAAGAAGTTATTGAAAATGATAGAAGAATCAATAATCTGCAGCTTGCAATAGAGGACAAATGCAACATCTTGATCGCGACGGAACAGCCGGTGGCAAGTGATCTCCGGCTTATTATTACCGCTATAAAACTTGCCGGTAATTTAGAACGGATCGGGGACCATGCAGTCCACCTCTCGAAAACAACCATACGGCTTTCCGGTCAGCAGTACATTGATAAAGTAACAGGCATGATACCGAAAATGGCGGACATCGGCCTGAACATGGTACGCGAAGCGGTAAACGCCTTTGTTCAGAAAGATGTTGAAAAGGCGAAAGCCGCGGCGTTGCAGGACCGGCAGATTGACAAGCTCCACAAAGAGGTTTTTCAAATTCTCATCAATACCATGAAAGAGAGGACTGACACAATTGAACAGGCAACCGATCTGCTGTTTATCAACCGGTTCATGGAACGCTTAGGAGACCATGTGGCTAGTATGTGTGAATGGGTTGTTTTCGCGATGACCGGCGAACACATCGAATTAAATTGAGGGAAAAATGGCCCACGAAACAATTTTAATTGTTGAAGATG
>CAYTSI010000038.1:16941-29400 GCA_964440465.1 uncultured Spirochaetales bacterium | reverse complement strand
AGCTCAAATGTAAACTTGTTCCGGTCCCCCCGGTAGCTTCCGACGGAAAACTCCGCCGGTGTGCCGTCGGCCAAGTACGCAACCGTTTCGATATACTGCACCGGGGCGCCTTTCTTAATCCGCAGCAGTTCCGCTTCATATTCCCCGGCGGGCCGGGCCTCGAGGGTGCGCACCGTCCTTTCCACCGGTGAATTGTAGTCTTCGGCAAGGGTGGTATAGAGGGAGTTCTGTTCCAGGTCCTTCGACAGGAGGCCCGGAAAACGGTCGGCGGGCAGGCAGGTCAAAACGATGAGCACCGGCTCGCCGTTAGCTGAGCGCAGGCGCCGGAGTTTGACGACACCGCTGCCGCGATTCAGGCGGAGCTTCTCGGCAACCCCGTCGTCGGCGCGGACTGCTGCAAATTCCAGGACCCGCGTAGACGGAGACAGGCCCTTCTGCTGCATTTCGTCGTTGAAACTCCGCAGGGCAAAATGGTAGTCCCGGGTAATTTTCGGCCGCGTGACAAAGGTGCCCCGCCCTTTCTGACGTTCCAGATAGCCTTCAACAACAAGTTCGTTAACCGCCTGCCGCACCGTGGGCCTGCTGATGCCGAACCGTTCGCACAGTTCCAGTTCCGGGGGGATCGGCACCCCCAGTTCGGCATTCTGAATATACTGTAACAGGATCTCTTTCAGCTGGTAATAGAGTGGGACGGGAATATGTTTGTTTATCCGTTTGTCCGCCAGTGACGAAGCGGCGGGAAGACTGCCCGCCTGCCGTTCCCCTTCGCCGTCCTTCATGCGCCGTTTGCTCGGCTTCGTATTTTCTTCACAAGCTCAACGGCCGTTCGGCAGTTTTCTTGTATCGTGTCCCACTGTTTTGCCGCGATAACGTCCTTCTTCGCGATCCACGTTCCTCCGGCAAAGGGTACCGCCGCGCTTAGGAGGTAGTCTGCCAGGTTTTCCGGTTTTACTCCCCCGGTGGGCATGAACTGCACGCCCCGGTGTCCGTAGGGGGCGTAGAGGGCCTTGATCATTTCAATACCGCCGCTTGCTTCTGCTGGAAAAAACTTCAGCACCGTAACACCGAAGGAAAGGGCCTGTTCAACTTCGCTCGGAGTAACGACTCCGGGTATAAAGGGGAACCCTAATTTCGAAGCCTCTTCAAGCATGGCGGGATTCAAGCCGGGCGCGACGCCGAATGCCGCTCCGGCATCCCGTGCCTTTTTCAGGTTTTCCGGCGTCAGGACGGTCCCGGCGCCTAAAATCATCTCGGGACGTTCCTTTGCTATTTTTTCAATTACCTCAGCAGCCGCTTCGGTGCGGAAGGTAATTTCGGCGCAGGGCAGTCCGCCCTCGATCATGGCGTCCGCCATTGGCAGCGCGTCCTCCGCCGATTCGATCGCGATAACCGGCACGATGCCGTACCTCTTGATTTTTTCAAACAGTTCTTTATCCATCTATGTTCTCCAGTATTTGTTCTATCGCGCCGCCGGTCGCCCTGTCGACGCTTTCTTTCGTAAATCCTCCGATGTGGGGAGTCGCTATTACTTTCTCATGCCCGGCCAGGGTAAAATCTTCCGGCGGTTCCGGGTCGAATACATCGACGCCGTATCCGGCGAGCTGTCCCGAATCGAGTCCGGCCAGTACCGCCTGTTCGTCCACCAGGGCCGCACGGGCCGTGTTTATTAGAAATGACCCCTTTTTTATGGAAGAGACCGCCGCGGAGTCGATAAGCGGTTTCTCTCCCCCGGGGCAGTGCAGGGAGATAAAATCGGAGCCGCTTAAGACCTCTTCGAGGCTGCTCCAGCTGAACCCTGCCGGTGAAAAGGATTCATCGGGATACATATCGTACCCAAGCACCCGCATGCCCAAAACCGCGCCCATGCCCGCCGCCTTCTTTCCGATATTGCCGCAGCCGATAACGCCTAAGACCTTGCCCGTCAGTTCAGTCCCCTTCCGCCTGCTCCAGTTCCCGGCTTTCAGCTCGCTGCTGCTGAAGGGGACCCATCGGGCGAGGGAAAACATCAATGCTATCGTTAGCTCTGCAACCCCCTGGGCGTTTGCGCCCGGCGTCGGGCAGACTTTAATAGCAAGCCGATCAGCCGCTTCCAGGTCGATATTGTCGATACCGACGCCGTTTCGCCCGATTACTTTCAGGTTTTTTGCCGCCTCCAGTACTTTCGCGCTGATTTTTTCAACCCCTGCTAAATATCCGGCGATATCAGAAACCAGTCCAAGCAATTCTTCTTCCGAGGGCTGTACTCCCGGAGTAGATGTTACTATCTCGTGTCCTGCACCTTCGATGCGCGAAAAAGCCGGGTGCCGCTCCCGGGTAAGCGAACGAGGGGTAATCAGTATTTTCGCCACTGTTTTCTCCTTTGTAATCGAAACAACTATTTATACACTATACTCCGGCAATATATTTGTCAAGATGTCATTACAAATTAGGAAAAATGCAACAATTTCTTGACAAATGAGAGATAACAACATACAATTACTTGGAAACAATATTAAATGCTAAGAAATAATAACAAGGGGAATTAATAGATGGGTAACGGGAAATTAGGGATTGCCGTAATCGGCTCCGGCCGGGCCGGGATGATCCATGCCCGGAATTTTGCACGCGGTGTGAAGGGGGCGAAGTTAGTTGCCATGGTGGACCCCGTAGAAGACGCGGCAACGGCGGCGGTACAGGAACTTGAACTTGATACATATTATCTTTCATACAAAGACGCACTGAAAAACGAATCCATCAATGTCGTGGTAGTGGTTACGCCGACGGTGTATCACCGGGACATCGTTGTGGAGGCCGCGGAAGCGGGCAAGCATATTCTCTGTGAAAAACCGATGGCCATGAATGTCCGTGAGTGTGAAGAAATGAATGCGGCCGCTGCAAAGGCTGGAGTAAAGCTGCAGATCGGCTTCATGCGGCGGTTCGACCGTAATTTTATTCAGGCCAAAGAATACATCGATTCGGGCGCTATCGGAGAGGTTGTTTTGGTCAAGTCCCTCACCCGCGGCCCGAGCAAGCCGCGGCCCTGGATGTTCGACATCAAAAAAAGCAACGGTCCGTTGGCAGAAGTGAGCAGCCACGATATCGACACCCTCCGCTGGTTCATGGGCAGCGAGTTCGAGCATGTATACGCGATAGCGGGAAATTACCGGAACCCGGAGGTAAAGGAGGAGTTCCCCGACTTCTACGATAATGTCATAATGAATGTCCGCTTTGAAAATCAGCGGCAGGGGATTGTCGACGGGGCGGTGTATGTACAGTACGGTTACGACGCCCGGGTTGAAGTGCTGGGGACCGAGGGGGTCCTCTTTGTCGGGCAGCTGGAAGACAGCAGCGCCGTGTACTGCAAATCATCGAACCAGATGGTGAAACCGGTAACGAAAAGCTGGCGGAACCTGTTTATCGACGCCTATGAGGCCGAAGACGTCCAATTTATTCAAGCGATACTGGAGGACACGCCCGCGCCGGTTACCGGAATTGACGGGATGATGGCGGTGAAGGCGGTAAACGCGGGGAACCGCTCGATTATCGAGAAACGGCCGGTACGTATGGGAGAAGATTTATGAGTACAACAATGAAAGCGGCACGCTTATTCGGGAAAGAGGACCTCAGGGTCGTCGAGGTCCCGGTGCCGGAAATACATGACAGTGAAGTGCTTTTGAAAGTGAAAAGTGCTGCAATCTGCGGGACCGACATCAGGATGTATAAAAACGGGGTGGACCATATTACCGAGGCGGCCCCCCGGACCTTGGGACATGAAATCGCCGGCACCATTGAAAAAGTTGGAAGCAGGGTCGAAGGATACACGGCGGGTACAAATGTAGTTGTTGCCCCGAATATGGGCTGCGGTGTCTGCGACATGTGCGTCAGCGGCAACACCCAGCTCTGTCCCGACTACGAAGCCTTGGGCATCAACCTCGACGGCGGCTTTGCCGAGTTTGTCCGGATTCCGGAAAAGGCGGTAAAGCAGGGTAACCTTGCGGTGGTACCGGAAGGCGCGCCGCTTGAAGTCGCGGCCATCGCGGAACCCTTCTCTTGTGTGTACAATGCTTTCGAACGCTGTAATATTCAGCCCGGTGAAACGGTGCTGGTTTTTGGTGCCGGACCTATCGGGGTGCTCCACGGCAAACTTGCAAAACTCGCCGGGGCGTCGAAGGTTTTTATATACGACCTTAACCAGGCGCGTCTCGACGAGGCGAAAAAGCTGGAACCGTATTTCACTTGCATTGCTCCGGGTACGCTGAAGGAAGAAATTTTCCGGCTAACCGGCGGCAAAGGGGTCAATGTGGCAATTACCGCGGCCCCGGCCCCGCGGGCACAAATCGACGCGATGGAAGCGGCCGCCATGAACGGGCGGGTGATGTTTTTCGGCGGTCTGCCGAAGGACAAATCGAAAGTACCCCTGGACACGAATATTGTCCATTATAAGCAGATATGGATTACCGGGACGACCCGTTCCAACATTACCCAGTTCCGGAAGACCCTGCAGCTGATTGCGGACGGCCTGGTAGATGTGAACGGAATTGTAACCGACTCCTTTCCCATCGATGAAATCCATACCGCCTTTGCCAACGTTATGGAGGGAAAGGGAATGAAGACGATTATAAAGCTATGAAGTACATACTTGGAATTGACATCGGAACACAGGGGACGAAAACGGCACTCTTTGACGAAAACGGTAGGTGCGCCGCCGAGGCGCTGGAAAAATCGGAAATCCGCCGTCCCGGACCGGGAGCGGTGGAGGAGGAGCCGGAAAAACAGGTAACATCCGTCTGTAATACGATCCGGGAGTGTATCGAGAAATCGGGAATCGGTCCGGGGGACATAGCCGGAATATCAATCGACGGGCAGATGGCGGGAATTATCGGGATAGGGAGAGACGGCAGAAATGTTACACCCTACGATTCCTGGCTGGATACCCGCTGCGGAGAATATATCAAAAAGATGGACCGGGAGGCCGGTGATGAAATTATCCGGAGCACCGGCGGACCGCCGAGCTACAACCACGGCCCGAAAATTCTCTGGTGGAAACATGAACGGCCCGAAATCTACGCGAAAATCCATTCTTTCGTGCAGCCCGGCGGGTACGCGGCCATGCGCCTGTGCGGCCTTTCCGGGAATGAGGCTTTCATCGACAGCAGCTATCTCCATTTTTCCGGGTTTGCCGACAATACGGCCGGCAGCTGGAACGGTTCACTGGCGGACCGCTTCGGGGTGGACATGAATAAATTGCCGAGAATTGTTTCATCCCATGAGCAGATTGGAACGGTAACAACGGAAATGGCGGACCGTGCCGGGCTGAAAGCCGGAACGCCGGTCATTGCCGGATGCGGTGATACCGCGGCAAGTTTTCTCGCGGCGGGCGCTGTGTCCGACGGGGTCTGCGTGGATGTTGCCGGAACCGCGTCGGTATTTGCTACGACTACTTCCCGCATTATACCGGATACAAAAACCCGTACCCTCGGCTGCGGAAAATCGGCGGTACCCGGACACTGGCATCCCTATGCCTATATCAACGGCGGAGGCATGAACCTTGAATGGTTCCGGAAGGAAATTATCCTCCGGGGCCGGGACGACGGGGAAGTGTCTTTCGATGAACTGAACACTCTCCTGGATAAGATGAAGCCTTCGATGGCGGACCCGGTATTTATTCCGCATCTAGGCGGCAGGGTTTGCCCGAGTCAGCCGGACCTGCGGGGCGCGTGGACGGGGCTTGCATGGGACCATACCGCGGCACACTTGTACCGGGCAATGTTTGAAGGGATCGCCTTAGAGTACGGCCTCTATTTTTCAATCCTTCGAAACTTGGACCCGTCGGGTTTTCAGCCGAAGGAGATCCGGATAACCGGCGGCGGCGGTAAGAGCAGAGTATGGAACCAGCTGAAAGCGGATGTCCTGCAGATTCCCGTGGTACTTCTCAATCACGATGAGGGCGCTCCTTTAGGGTCCGCGCTTGTAGCCGGTTACGGAGCGGGATTGTTCAGTGATGTAGCTCAAAAAGCAAATGAGTGGGTAACGAAAACGGACACGATAGACCCGGACCCGGAAAAACAAGAGCTGTATACAAAGAGAATCGAAAAATATACTGAATTGATCGAGGCTCTGAATACAATAGAAGAAAAATATGGTACGAGTACTTAAGGGAGGAATAAGAATGTCAGCATTTTACAAAGGCGCGTATATGGGAAAACTGCTGCGCGTTAATTTGACCGATACAACGAGCAGTGTCGAAGAGATACCGGAAGAATGGTTGAAGAAACTCTTAGGCGGCCGCGGGCTTGCCGCAAAATATTACTACAACGAAATTGGACCGGACGTCGGCCCTTTTGACGCGGAGAACAAACTGATTCTGATGTCGGGACCGCTGACGGGGCTGACCCTGCCCGCGGCGACAAAATTTCAGTTTTGCACGAAGGCGCCCGAAACGGGGCACTACCTCTGCTCGAACAGCAGCGGCAGGATCGGCACCCAGTTAAAGAAAAACGGGTACGACGGGATGATTATCGAAGGAAAGGCTGATGACTGGACCTATATAAAAATTACCGCTGCCGGGGTAGAGTTTTGCGACGCCCGGGACATGGCCGGTGAAACCACCGATAAGGTGCTGGAGAAACTGTACAGGGCCGCGGGCGGCGAACGGGCCGGCGCGCTCGCAATCGGTCCGGCGGCGGAAAAACTGGTCCGGGTTTCCTATGTCTGTGTCGATACCCGGGCCTTCGGCCGGGGCGGCGGCGGCGCGGTGTTCGGGTCAAAAAAACTGAAAGGTGTCGTGGTTTACGGGACCGGGGAAATTACCGCGGCCGATCCGGTAAAGCTGAAGGAAATCCAGAAGGGGGCCTTCCCTAACTTGCGGGAGACCCGTGCTAATCATACCAAATACGGGACCGCCCAATATATACAGCCCATTAACGAACTCGGCTGTATGCCCACCCGGAATTTCCAAACCACCTATTTCGAAGGCGGCGACAAGGTGGACCACAATTTTTTCTACGATAACTACAAAATAAGCAACTACGCCTGCGACAAGTGTCCTGTGGCCTGCGGTTCCGTCGGGGAAGTGAAGGAAGGACCCTACAAGGGCGCGAAGGCGAGGACCGAATACGAAAACATCGGTCTTCTCGGACCGAACTGCGGAGTGGACGACTTCGCGGCGATTATCGCGGCGAACGAGCTGTGCGATAAAATCGGTCTCGATACCATGTCCGGGGCGAATTTGGTTGCCCTTTCGATGGAACTGTTCGAACGGGGCCTCATTACCACCGCCGATACCGAAGGGATTGAGGCCCGGTTCGGGAGCGGGGAAGCGCTCCTCGGCATGCTCCGGCTTATCGCGGAGCGGCGGGGAATCGGCGACCTGTTAGCCGAAGGGATGAAGGGTGTCGAAAAAGTACACCCCGAGTGGAAGCCGTACATTGTCCATGTAAAGGGAATGTCCCCGGCGGCATACGATCCCCGGGGCTTTTACGGGCACGCGCTGACCATCGGCACCTCCAGCAGGGGTGCCTGTCATAACGTAGGCGGCTGGACCATCCGGGACGAACTCCAGAGCGGTAAATACGACCGTTTCGCCTTAGACGGAAAGGGCGAGCTGGTCCATACCATTCAGGACAATCGGGCCTATATCGACAGCCTCGGCATCTGTACCGTTGTCCGGGGCTCCATGGATTTTCGCGACAATCCCCATGGTGAAACAATGCTTGCCGCAACGGGATACGATTTCGAACCCGACCTGATGGAGATCGGAAACCGGATTTATAACCTCGAGCGGATTATCCTGAACAGGGAGGGAATAGATCGTAAGGACGATATGCTGCCGGACCGGTTTTTACAGGAAGCAGTCCCTTCAGGACCAATTAAAGGACAACGGCTGACCGAGGAAATGTATAACCGGATCCTCGATGATTATTACAATTCCCGGGGCTGGGACGCTTCAGGCGTGGTCCCCGGCGAGGTGGTCCGAAAGTGCGGCTTGAAGGAGCTGACGGCATAAATGAACGAAGAGGCGGTGGAAGTAACGGTAAAATATCTGGTAAGCCTTGCTGATAAAACCGGAAAACGGAAGGAGACGGTGGGGCTTGACCCGGGGGCCACCCTTGGGGATTTAAGCCGCCGGCTGAATAGGGAGTATGGTCTGGCTCTTCCGGACCCGAGAATAATGGCGGTGTTAAACGGAAAGGGTTGGGAGCAGTATCCCGACAAGCTTGAGACGGAACTTCGCAGCGGCGATACGGTGCTGCTGTTTCCCCCAATCGCGGGAGGGTAGGAGAACATGCTGACGGAACGGGACCGGGAGCGGTACAGGCGGCAGCTCCTTATCCCCGGCTGGGGTGAAGAGGCGCAGCAGAAGCTGAAGAATTCGAAGGTCCTCATTGCAGGCGCGGGCGGCCTCGGAAGCCCCGTCGCGTACTATCTGGCCGCGGCCGGGGTGGGAAGCCTTGTTATATGTGACGACGGGAAGCTGGAACTGAGCAACTGCAACCGGCAGATTCTGTATTGGGAAACAGATTTGGGTGTTGCAAAGGCCGAGGCCGCGGCGGAGCGGATTTATGAATTCAACCGGGACATTGAGATTCTACCCCTATCGGAGCGGATCGACGATGATTCAATTGAGCGGCTTGCCGGGGGCGCGGACCTTATTGTCGATTGTCTCGATAACTTTGAAACCCGATACGTCCTGAACAGGTTTTCGGTACGGACAAAAATGCCTTTCGTGCATGCCGGGGTTTCCTGTTTCGCCGGGCAGCTGACGTTTATCGCCCCGCCGGAAACACCCTGTCTGGCGTGCATCTTCCCGGAAGTGCCGGAACAGGAGACGGTCCCCATTCTGGGAACGACTACCGGTGTAATCGGATCACTTTCCGCGATGGAAGCGTGTAAATACCTCGCCGGTGTCGGGGAGAACATAAAAAGTAAACTAATTATATGGGACGGGGAGGAACAGATTTTCGATACGGTGGAAATCACAAAGTCTGAAACCTGTCCCGTGTGCGGAAAACAGAAGGAGTAATAGAGTGGCACAAGGAACGACAGACATTTCAAGAAGTATCCATTTCGATCCGGCTACCGGATTATCGAAGGACATCGAATCGTTGAAGCGGTACCTCTCAAACATGCGGGGGATGTATTTCGACAACGACGCGCTGGAAGAAAAAATTGCTCAAGACGATGAGCTTATCTACGAATTCTACGATCCGAAAATTCCCGAAAAGGACACGGAGGTAACCTTCGGTACGAGTATAACCTATCCCGGTCTGGTGGGGGAGGAATACTACATGACGAAGGGACACTTTCATGTACAGCTCGAGACGGCGGAAGTGTACTACTGCCTGAAGGGTTTCGGCTATATGCTGATGGAGAGCCCGGAAGGGGAGTGGGAGGCGCGGGAAATGCGCCCGGGAGTAGCTGTCTACGTTCCCGGCAGGTATGCCCACAGAAGCATCAACGCGTCCCTCGACGGTCCGTTGGTGTCGTTTTTCAGCTTCCGGGCCGACGCTGGGCACAACTACGGTACAATCGAGACCCAGGGTTTCCGCAAATTATGCGTACACCGGCAGGGAACGCCGGAATTTATCGATAATCCGAGATGGAACCCGAAAAAATGATATGATACAATAAAGGACAGGTGCGGAGATGGCAGGTGAATCGTTGTTCGCGGAAGAACGGAAAATTAATATTGTCGAATATATTCAAAAATACAAAAAGGCGACTGTTCCGGAGCTCTGTGCCGCCTTTGATGTTTCCAGCGCCACTATCCGGAACGACCTACGGGAATTGGAACATTCGGGCCTCATTATCCGCACCCACGGCGGAGCGATGGTCAAATCGAAAACCGGATTCGAGCTTACGGACAAACAGAAGCAGGCGCGGAGTTCCGACGAAAAAAAACGGATCGGGGAATTATCACTCAGTCTTGTCGAGGACGGAGACACCATCATCCTCGATACGGGTACGACAACCATCGAACTGGCAAAACTGCTGCAATCAAAGCAGAATATCACCGTGGTTACGAATGATTACCATATCGCCTCCATTCTCGAAAATCTCGAAACGGTCGACGTCATTTTTATGGGCGGAATTGTCCGAAAAGGATTTCACTGCACCGTGGGAATTTCCGGCAGGGAAATGCTGTCTTCATTAAGCGTGGACAAGGCCTTCATGGGGGCGAATAGTTTTTCCTTTGAAAAGGGCGCCTCCACACCGGACATCAATCACGCGGAAACAAAGAAAGCGATGATTTCCATAGCGGCAAAAATTATTTTGCTGTGCGACAGCACGAAATGGGGTAAAAATTCATTCGCGCATTTTATCAATGCCGGGGAGCTGGACGTATTTGTTACCGACTCCATTGAGGATATTGATAAAGGGAAACTGGAGGAAGCGGGGGTCGAAGTCATTGTTTAACAAAAATAGAACAGGAGGAATCTATGAAAATTGGAATTGATAGTTACTGCTATCACAGGTTTTTCGGGGAAGTATATCCCGAGCAGGAAAAGCCGTCGAAAGAGATGACGGTGGAGGATTTTATCAAACGGGCCGCTGAGCTTAACGTCGACGGCGTTTCTCTTGAATCGTGCTTCATTCCCCGGTTTGACGGGTCTTATTTAAGCGAGCTGAAGGGGCTTCTTGACGAGTACAATCTGGACCGTGTATGGGCGTGGGGACACCCCGACGGTCTTGAGGGCGGAAAAAACGAAAAAGAGTTTGAAGAAATGGTCAAGCATATCGATTACGCGAAAGCAATCGGCGCGAAAGTCATGCGTGTTGTCGGCAGTTCCCTCATGTTCCGCAACGAGCCCCACGCGCCGCAAATCGAGAAGCTTTCCGAAATGTTTTCGAAAGCGGTAAAAACAGCCGAGAAGGCGGACATCAAACTTGCCGATGAAAATCATATCGATTACAACTCCGACGAAATGCTTGAAATTATTACGAATGTAAACTCCCCTTATTTCGGGATTAACTTCGATACGGGTAATTTTGTCCGTGTTTTAGACGACCCGGTCCAGGCCATGGAAAAACTGGCGAAGTATACCTTTTCAACGCACATCAAAGACCTGAAGCTGGAAGGGAACGGGCAGGCGGTCAACCATTGGCATTTCTTCGCGTGCACGCCCGTCGGTGACGGCGGTATTGTCGACAATCAGCGTATCGGGCAGTTATTGGAAGACGCCGGATACGAGGGAGTCATGGCTGTCGAAATTGATTTTCTCCATCCCGATTACAAGAACAACGAAGACAAGGCCGTTGCGAAGAGCGTAAAAGAACTCAAGCGTATCGCGGCAGCCGTCAGTAAATAATTGCAAGGGAGTTAGTATGAAAGAATTAAATATTGGTATTGTCGGGTACAAGTTTATGGGCAAGGCCCACAGCAACGCGTGGAAAAATGTGCCCCTCTTTTTCGGCGGAGATGTTAAACCGGTTATGAAGGCCGCATGCGGACGGCACGAAGAGCAGCTGAAGGAATTTGCCGATAAGTGGGGATGGCAGGACATCGAGACCGACTGGCAGAAGCTGGTTGCCCGGGACGATGTCGATATTGTTGATGTTTCCGTCCCGCAGTGGCTTCATTACGACGTCGCTATGGGAGCGATTAAGGCGGGAAAACACGTTTTCTGCGAGAAACCGATGGCCCTGAATTTAGGCCAGGCAAAGGAGATGTATGCCGCTGCAAAGAAAGCCGGGGTAAAGCACTACCTCAACCATAACTACCGCCGCTGCCCGGCTATCCGGCTGGCGAAGCGGCTAATTGACGAAGGTAAAATCGGACAGATTTACCACTGGCGGGGGGCGTATCTCCAGTCCTGGATTATGGACCCCAATTTCCCCCTCACCTGGCACCTGCAGAAGGACAAGGCAGGGTCCGGTCCCCACGGGGACTTAAACAGCCACAGCATCGATCTGGCGAGGTATCTTGTAGGCGATATTAAAAGCGTCGTTGCAATGACGCGGAATTTTATTACCGAACGCCCCCTGCCGGATGAGGCCGCCTCGGGGACCTTCAGCGGGAAGAGCAAGGGAGTAGAGAAAGGAAAGGTGACCGTGGAAGACGCCGCCTTTTTAACGGTTGAGTTTCAAAACGGCGCGCTCGGGTCCTTTGAAGCAACCCGCTTTGCCACCGGCCGGAAAAACTACAACTATTTCGAAATCTACGGCAGTAAAGGCGCCGTTATTTTTGATTTTGAACGGATGAACGAACTTAAATACTATTCCGTTGATGATCCTGAGTACGCACAAGGTTTCAGGACTATTATTGCGACCGAACCGGTGCACGAGTACATCGAAAACTGGTGGCCCCCCGGGCATATCATCGGTTACGAGCATGAGTTCACCCATGCCGCGTACGACTTCCTGCAGGCCGTCAATAACGATACGGAGATAGAACCGAATTTTTACGACGGTGTAAAGGAAATGGAAGTTCTCGACGCTGCCCTCGAGGCGGCGGAAACTGGAAAGAAGGTGGAAATATAA
>CAYTSI010000038.1:0-16841 GCA_964440465.1 uncultured Spirochaetales bacterium | reverse complement strand
AGTTCTCGACGCTGCCCTCGAGGCGGCGGAAACTGGAAAGAAGGTGGAAATATAATATTTGAAAAAACGGACTATTGTACTCGTACTGATTATCTTCTTTTCTCTGCAAGCTGCCGTATGGGGTTTCGAAGTAACGGATGCTCTCGGCCGGACCGTTACCTTTGACCGTCCTCCGGAACGCATTGTCATTGCCGGGAGGGCGATTCAGCTGCTCGCCGACGCGGTATACCTGTTCCCCGATGCTGAAAGAAAGGTCGCGGCTGTTGAAGACAAATTCCAGCGGCCGAAAAACTTCATTCCCGTGATCGATCCCGCGTACGGTCAAAAAATCCTGCTTCCGGTTGATGTGGGCGCGGAGGAAGTAGCCGCTGTGCGTCCCGATCTTGTTCTCATGAAAACGTATATGCGCGGCAAATTGGGAAAACCGCTTGAGAATTTAGGGGTCCCGGTGGTATATCTCAATTTTGAAAGCCCCGAGGAATATTTACGGGAAATTGAAATGCTCGGAAAAATTATGGACAGCCCCCGCGAGAGCGCGGAAATCCGGTCTTTTTACCTGAAGCGGCTGGACCTGGTAGCCGGCAGGGTGGGCGGCATGCCGGAGCGGGAGCGTCCGGCGGTGCTTTTTGTAAGCTATACCCAAAAAGGGGGAACGGTTTCCTTCAATGTTCCGCCTAGGTCCTGGCTGCAGTCCATACTAATTGAGCGCGCCGGCGGCAGGCCGGTATGGACAACGGCGGCGGGGCAGCAGGGATGGCAAAAAACCGGTTTCGAGCAGATGGCGGTGTGGGACCCCGACTACATCATTGTTACCTCCTACTCTTCTAACGTGGATGAGGTTACCGGCCGATTGAAAGAGGACCCCTTGTGGGCGGCCCTCCGGGCGGTTAAAGAGGGTAAGCTGCTGGGGTTTCCCGGCGATTTTCTCAGCTGGGACCAGCCGGACACGCGCTGGATACTCGGCTTGTTATGGATGGCCAAACAGTTTCATCCGGAAATGTTTCCGGAGCTGTCCGTTCCTTCCGAGGCGCGGCTGTTTTACCGGAAAATGTACGGAATCGGGGAGAGTGACTATCGGCAAAAAGTGCAGCCGCTCCTGCAGGGCGATCTGGAGTAAGCAGCGGGACAGACGGGAATGACGGACAAGCAGAAACGGCTGTATCTTCTTCTCCTTACGGCCGTTCTTGCCGGGGTAACGGTGCTGTCCCTGCTCCTGGGCCGCTATCCGCGCCCCGGGTTTCTTCCTCTTGCCTCACTTGTGGAAGACCCGCTGTCCCTCCGCCTGTTTACCGCCCTGCGCCTGCCCCGGGTAATTGCGGCGCTCCTTCTCGGAGCGTCTTTAGGCGCGGCGGGGCTGAACTTTCAAATGCTCTTTGCCAACCCCTTGGTGGAACCCGGTTTTTTAGGTGTTTCCCAGGGATCGGCGTTCGGGGCGGCGCTGGCCATTGTCGTTTTCAGTGCCGGGGAGTACCTCATACAGATTTCCTCCTTTGCCTTTGCGGTTATCGGCCTCCTGCTGGCCTTTTACCTGGCCCACCGGATACGCTACGGCGGCTGGGTACTTCGGCTTATTCTGTCCGGTATTTCCGTTTCGGCCCTGTTTACGGCGGGCCTCGGCATACTGAAGTACGCGGCGGACCCCCTCCAGGAGCTTCCGGAAATTACCTTTTGGCTTTTAGGCGGGCTCTGGGGCGTTACCTGGGCAAGGCTTGTAAGCATCCTGCCCCTGTGTCTTCCGGCCTTGTTTATTATGTTTCTCCTCCGGTGGCGGGTAAACGCCCTCTCCCTGCACGATGAAATTATCCATTCTTTAGGCATTGCGCCGCGGCGGGAGCGGGTCCTTATTTTAGGCAGCGCGGTGGCAGCGACGGCATCGGTCATCTCGCTGGCGGGAATCGTCGGCTGGGTCGGGCTGATCGTGCCGCATATTTCCAGGCGCTTGTTCAATGTAAACACCCGCTTTTCCCTCCCCGGGGCGATGCTCCTCGGGGCCTTGTTTACGCTGCTGTGTGACAATATGGCCCGTGTCATTCTTGCGGGGGAAATACCGCTGGGAATAATAACTTCGTTTTTTGGGGCCGTTGTTTTTCTGCTGCTGATGGTTACAAAAAAGGTGAAACGCCATGGCAAGGGTTAATTTTGACAATGTCAGCTTCCGCTACTCCTCCGAGCACCCCCTCATTCTCGAGAAGATAAGCCTCGAATTTGCCGATGGAAGGATTACCGTCATACTCGGTCCGAACGGCTCCGGGAAGACAACATTGCTGAAACTGATCTTAGGGTGGCTCCGTCCTCAGGCGGGAAGCGTAGCAGTCAACGGCAGACCGGTCCAGGCCTGCACCGGCCGGGAGCGGGGACGGATGATGAGCCTCGTGCCCCAGAGCGAATATATTCCCTTCGAATATTCTCTTCTCGAATACGTACTCCTCGGCAGGATTCCCCATATGAAGACCCTGGAGGTTCCGGGGAGGAGGCATATAGAAATTGCCGAGCAGTCGCTTGCTCGTGTCGGCCTCGATCCGGGGGACACCCGGCCGATCACTATCTTAAGCGGCGGGGAGCTGCAGCTCATGCTGCTGGCCCGCTCCCTCTGTCAGGAGCCGGAACTGCTCATTCTTGATGAACCGACATCCCACCTCGATCTTGCCAACAAGAAACGCCTCGCCGGAATACTGGCGAACCTGCAAAAGGAAGGGCTTACCGTCATTATGACGACCCATGAACCCGATTTTGCCGCCGCGGCGGGGAAAGACCTCGTACTCATGAACCGGAACGGAATTGTAGCAAGCGGTACGATGGATACGACGTGCACCGCGGAAATGCTGAGCAGGACTTACGATACCGGCGTTACCGTAAAATCCGTGGAAGGAAAGAAGGCGGTATTCTGGTGGTAAAAAGCGGCAAATCACATTGTAGTTTCACGGTAATCTAGAGGGCTGACACCCCTGTTATCTTTTTAAATACCCTGGAAAAATGCGCCTGATCGGCATATAACATGACGCATTCACCAGAGGCCGAGATTAAAGAATAAGTAAATAATCGCGCTTGCCATATAAGAAGCGGTGTATTTGTACTTCATCATTCGCAATCACATAGAACACCAGGAAATTATCAATAGGTACCATCCTATATCCAAGTTGATGTAAGTAAGTATCCTTCAATAAAGGATGTATTAATGGATTAGTTTCGAGTAAATCAATACTATCATAAAATTTCTGAAATAGATTATTGGGGGAAATTTTTAATTTATTCTCAAAATAATCTTTAATTTCCAGAAGATCGGTTTCTGCAGTCGGATAAATGATGACTTGATACTTCTTAGAGCTCATTTATTCATCAAATCGTTAATAACAGAGCGAGCATCTTTTCCCTTTGCTCCATTATTAATTTCATCACGAGCTTCATTCAATTTTCTATAAAGCTCGATTCTCGCAAGTTGTTTTTCATAATAATCAAGAGACATAACAACCATATCGCCAATACCATTTTTTGTGAGAAAAACAGGTTCATCATCGGCATGTACAGTTTCGGAAATGGTAGAAAAATTATTACGAAGATCAGAAATAGGACGAATAATTGGCATCTAAACCTCCATTTATTATCATTATAGTGATAATATAATAACAAGTCAAATGATAAACAACAATTTCACGCGACAATTTTGTTGATTGTTTGGAGAAGTTGCCGACGGGATACAGGCGGCATCAAGACTACTCACGCTTTCAAAGACTTTGATGGATATCCTGTATATGTAGCAGATCTTAAGGCAATTATTGAAAGTAAAAAAACGCTGGGTAGAAAAAAGATGCGGCGGTACTCGATATATTGGAGAAAACCCTTGAAGAAAAAGAAAACTGAACGGGAAATAGAGAGAACGGGCTCTCCGGGAACAGATCCGGCGCCTGCTATCTAAACCGATGAATAAACGCACCAACTTTTTACGGAAACGCGTCCCCGGCGGTTCGTGTCTCTGATATTCCGAGATGCGCGGCGCCGCTGCTGAACCGTTGCCGCTTGCGGTAACATACGATAGACTCCGCGCATTGTATGAACACAAAACCGGAAACAGTAAAAGCAGTTATATTTGATGTAGACGGCGTGCTCTTCGATACCGAACCCCTGCATATCAGGGCCTGGCAGCTTGTCCTCGCGGAATACGGGGTCTCTGTCGAGGATAGAGGGATGCGCCGCTGGGTCGGACTTCCCTGTGTCGAGACGGCAGCCTACTACGCCGAACTTATCGAGGGAACTCAGGCGCCTTCGGAAGGGGAAAAGATAATCCCGAAGCCGGGAATGGATGTCGGCGGAAAACACCTTACGGAAGCATTGTTTTCACGTAAAGAGGAGGAGCTGAAGAGGATTGTTCCGGCACAGCTTACAATCATGCCCGGTATTGAGCAGCATTTGCGGAATTTTTTCCGCGTCCTGCCGCTGGCATACGTTACAACGACCGGCAGAGAAATGCTGAATCTCTTCTTTTCCGTAAGCGGTATTGCCCCCTATTTTTCAACGGGGGTTACCTCCAATGATGTCCGGGAAACGAAGCCGTCACCGGAGCCGTATCTGGAAGTACTCCGGAGGCTGAATGTCGAGGCCGCGGAAGCGGTAGTACTGGAAGACTCCCCCTCCGGCATCAGGTCGGCGAAGGCGGCCGGAATGTACTGCCTTGGAATTGCCTGCGGTCTGGGACCCGCGGCCTTATCGGAGGCGGATAAAATTTTCCCGGGAACAGCCGATGCCTGTGCCTGGATACGGGACACCTGCCGCGTCACACTAGAAACAGCAGGGCCGCACCGCCGATAGCGATAACCGTACCGCCGGCCGCGCCCCAGGGGACCTTCTTTTTGAATATAAAGCGGTCGACCGGAAGAAGGATAATCGGGCTTGTCTGCATAATTGTCGTAACAATACCTACCGGCGCTAAGGTAAGGGCAAACATCGTGAGGATAATGCCGAGGACCGGGCCGATAAGAGCGCCGGTGAATATAAGCAGCAGCGCCCGGGTGTCACGCATTTTGGTAAAATCTTCCCGAAACCTTCCCCGCAGGAGAGCGAAAACCGCAAGGCCGAAAACGCCGGCGCATATCCGAAGGAGGTTCGCGGACACCGGATGGATTTCCGATGTAAGCCCCTGTTTGGCCAGGACCATTCCGCAGGCCTGGGAAATAGCGCCTAAAAACGCAAACAGCAGACCGACGCGCTCGTTTCTGTTTCGTTTTTCTTTTCCCTTTTTTTCTACCAAAACAACCCAGATAACTCCGCCCACGGTTGCGAGGATGCCCAGTACCTGGAGTGGGGACAATAATTCCTCGATAAAAATCCAGGAAAAAACTGTTGAAAAAATCGGGGAAAGTGTAAGCACCACCAGAGTTTCCCGCGGGCCGATTTCTACAAAAGCGAAAAAAATAAATAAGTCGGCAATACAGAAACCAAGCATTCCGGAAGCACCCATGAGAAGATATGTGCTGCCGGAAAGGCCCGCTGGAAACAGCCTGCCGGTAAAAATGACATTAACGATAAAAATAATCGGGAGGGCTATCCACAGTCGGACATGGGTTACCGTCTGTGATGTGACCCGTTTTCCGGCCGCCGCGTAGACAATTGAGTTCTGGGCCCAGCATCCTGCTGTTAACAGCGCGAATAGATGTCCGAGAATGGGAGTCATGCAGAGGGTTCTTCCGCGGTGCCGGCTGCTTCTCCCGACCGCCGCTGAAGCTGCCCCATCTCTTTCGTAAGTTCCTGAAAGTTCGCGATATTTTCTTCGCCGACTGTTTTCAGATTTTCAGACGAGGACACGATATTCCCGGCCAGCGCGGTTATGTCCTCGATCATCTGCTGTATTGTTTCCGTCGTTTCTTTTATCTGCCGGATGCTGGTGCTGCTGTCCTGAATATCGGTGTCCATGCTGCTTAAAGCTTTGTTTACCTCTTCGTTTATATGTGACAGATGGTCCACCGACTGTTCGATCAGTAAATGACCGCGGGCCGATTCTTCCATGCCGGCGATAATTTCCAGCAGCGCGTTTTTTACCGTTGTTATTTTTCCGATAATATTTTCAAAAACCGACTGCATCTGTTCACTCCCCTTTACGGAAGTTTTTATCAGTTCGTTGCTCTGCTGCAGGGTGCTTCGAATCATTTTCGCGTTTTCGTTGCTTTCCTCCGCGAGTTTCCGAATTTCCTCCGCGACAACGGCAAACCCCTTCCCCGCTTCGCCGGCGTGGGCGGCTTCGATGGCGGCGTTCATGGCCAGCAGGTTCGTTCGGTCGGCTATTCCTTCAATTACATCGATTATTTCAATGATGTTTTCGGAGTTGCGTGAAATATTCCGAAACGATTCAATCGTTTCCCCGAGCTGCTCGGCCCCCTCTTCGGAAGCCTGTACCAGGTCTTCAATAACGGTCTGTTTTTCCCGTGCCGACGTACTGATTACCTCGACCTGTGCCCGCAGTTCCTCTGTGGCCGAAGAAGAATCGCTTACCGCGCCTGTCTGCCGGTCCATCGTTGTTTGGACGCTGCCCCGAGAAGCGTTTACCTTGTTCCCCGATTCAATTGCCGATTCGGTCTTACTGATAAGGGTACTGATGTTATTGAGTATGACCCGCAGGCTCTCCGATATTGAAACTGCAATCTGCCGGTTCTGTTCCGCGTTTTCCTGCAGTTTTTCTCCCAGGTTAAAGGCGCTGCCCGTATTGTCCATAAGGGAGCGGAGTTTTTTGTATTGCGTGTCCGCTTCATCCGCCCGGATTTGGATCGTTTTCAAACTCTGCTGCTGCATCCTGAATAGTTGAAAAATAAAGACCGCGCCGAAAATCATCAAAAAAAGTGAAACAAGATATTCCGTCGGGGCAGCAGGCAGGCCGAGCTGTTCCAGCGCCGGACGGACCCGGAAAAAGAACTGTCCACTCTGCGCCGCTAACCCGAATATAAGTACCGACAGCACCTGCCAATGGGCATATGCAAGCAGCGGGGCAGTAATGAATACCGGAATCATGTAGGTTGCTTGAATATACACATCGTTCGGGCTGCCAATATCACGGAGAAAAAAAAGCCCGGCGGCGGCTAAACAGAAAAGCACTACATTCCCGGTACTTACAATCCTGAATCTTTTTTTCAAGAGGAGCACGACAAATATACCGAGAACGATGCCGACAACCACTTCCAGGCTTCCCATTAGAACGGAACCGGTGAGAAGCCGGATTAAACCAAGAGCGGTAAATCCAACGGCAACAAAAGAATCTAAAATAAAGAGCGAAACCGCTTTTTCCTGAATAGTAACGTTTTTGTCCGCGTAATGCTTTCTAAGCCGGTTACCTATGGACATGGTGTAATCCTCCCGGTTCAGTAGTTGGCGTACAGCATGCTTTATTTTGGCTTCTTTTTCAATGCCGGAAATAATATACTTGCAATTTGTGGGAAAAATGTGAATTATAGAAAAGTGACATTTTACAGCAGTATTGCCGATGTGTACGATAAAATATTCCCGTTACAACCACCACAGATTGCGTTTGTCGAGTCCGCTCTCGATAAAAAACATCCGGAAATACTTGATATCGGCTGTGCAACCGGTTCGCTGGCGGTGGAACTGGCAAAACGGCATTATACCGTTACCGGTATCGATTTTGATCATGAATTGCTTAGACTCGCGGAATTAAAGGCGGTACAAGAGGGGATGGACATTCAGTTTAAAAAGATGGATATGAGGAAAATTCCCGAACATTTTTCTAAAAACTCCTTTGATGCCGTATTGTGCTGCGGAAATACACTGGTCCATCTTACTGATATCTCGGAAATTCGCCATTTTCTCGCGCAAACAGCGGTAATTCTGAGGAGCGGAGGTGTCCTGCTGCTGCAGATTATCAATTACGACAGGATACTCGATGAGGGTATCCGCGGGCTCCCGGCGATCGAAAATGAACAGCTGCGGTTTGAACGGTATTACGATTACGATCAGGAGAGCGGGCTGATCGATTTTCGTACAATTCTAACAGTAAAGGATACAGGCCAAACGATTGAAAATATAATACCGCTCTTTCCGCTTCGGAAAAAAGACTTAATTGGCATGCTTTCTCCGGCAGGTTTTACCGGTATCCAAACATTCGGAAATTTCGACGGACAGCCGTTTTTGCCCGACAGCATTCCCCTGATTGTGAAGGCCGAGGTTTAACGGCGAAAGCCGGCAAAAAGCCGCGCCGTTTTTTCGCAGGCTTCGATAAACTTTCGGACATCATCTTCGGTGTGCGCGGATGAAATCGATCCGAAACCGTGGACCACATGGACATCCTCCAGCAGCAAGGCAGTCTGCAGCAGCTTTTCTCCTACAACCGTATCGCAGAGAGTTTCATTTCTGCCCGCCTCCGGGCCGGTAATTTCCTCGCCCTCCCGGTACGGGAAAAAGACCATCCCTAAAGAACTTCCGGGGACGGCATCGTTCCCCCTGCCGGTGCAGCAGGCGTATATGCCTTCCCGGCGGAATGCCTGCTCGGCCCCCCGGCGGGCCTCCTCTCCTAAGCGGTTGATCGCCGGATAAACTTCATCTTTATGAGAAAGGAGGTAGGTCATCATCGTTTTAGCCGCTACAAGGGACGCGGGATGCCCCGAATATGTCCCGCCGGAAAACCTGACCTGCCGCTTTCCCTGTTTCCCCGCCAGGGAGAGGACCTCCTTTCCGCCGGCTACGGCGGAAACAGGCATTCCGCCGCCGATGATTTTTCCGTACGCCGCCAGGTCCGGACGCACACCGTACAGCTCTCCAATGCTTCCGGGGCAGAACCGAAAGCCGTCGATTACTTCGTCGAAAATGAGGAGGGCGCCGTATTTTTCCGTCAGTTCCCGGGCCAGTTTAATGTATTCCCGGGAAGACGCAATGAAGCCCCCCGCGCCGATAAATGGTTCGAGTATAAGACAGGCGGTACTCTCTCCATGACGGCTGAACTGCCGTTGTAACATCTCCGGATCATTGAAGGCTGTTACCAGAACTTCATCGGAGAAAATAGTCGGAAGCCCTGCTGTATCGACCTCGTTAAAAATGGAGGTCAGGCCGTGGTAATCAATTCCTTTCAGGCCCCAGGGCTGCGCTCCGTGCCATCCGCCGCCGATTTTCATGACCAAATTTCTGCCGGTAAATGCCCGTGCAAGGATCGTGGCATACATCGTGGCCAGTGACCCTGATGTGGTAAAACGTACCGCCTCCAGTCCAACGGCGCGGCAGAGAATTTCGCCGCATTCCGCCTGCAGTTCGTCGGTAAATCCGGTCTGCAGTCCGTTTCCGTCCGCGAAGAACGCGGCGAGTGTTTCGGTGATGAGCGGCGGATTATGTCCGAGAATGTTCGCGTGATGTCCCTGCCAGAAATCGAGGACTTTGTTTCCGTCCGCCGTAACGACACTAGGACCTAAAGCTTTGACAATACGGGGAGGATAGGGCTCGGTCAGACGGATTGCGTGGCTGCCGCCGTCTATCAGTACCTGTTCGGCCCGTTTCTGCAGTTCCCCGGATTTCGGATATTTTTTTCGGTATTCCTCGTAGAGATACGAGGTACATTTTTCATGGTTTATCCGCATCGGGAACTCCTTCTCTGCTAGGAACTATACCCGAAAACGGATCAGTGGGCGTGTCCGTGCTGCTGTTCTTCCTCTGTTGCTTCCCTAACGCCTTCTATGGTGATGTCGAAATGAAGGTCTTTTCCCGCTAAAGGGTGATTGCCGTCGAATTGGACGGAATCGTTATATATGTCGGTAACCGTCAGCACTTGGGTCCCATCCTGCGTCTGGGCCTGCACCTGCATACCCTTTTCGAAGGAATCGATGCCGTCGATTTTATCTTTCTGCAGGGTAAAAATCAATTCATCATTGTAATTCCCGTAGCCTTCCGCCGGCGGGATCGTTACTGAAAAATTTTCACCTTCATTTTTTCCTTCAACGGCGTTTTCCATGCCGGGAATAACGGCGCCCGCTCCCTGCACAAATGAAAGCGGACCCCGGCCTTCCGAGGTGTCGATTACCTCTCCGCTGTCGTCTTTTAATGTGTATGCTATAGATACAACGTGTCCATTTTCAATTTCCATAATAAATCCTTCCTTTGTGTATTTTATCAGATACAAGAATTAAAAAACCCGGAAAATTCGAGAGGCTCATAAAGGCAGGTACCTAACATCTGTATGCTACCATTTTTCGTCAAAAAGTGTAAAGGCCGTAGTCAGGGACCGGCTGTCCGCGGCAGGCCGGGCGTCTTACGTGCCTGTTTTCTTTGTAACCGGCTGTGTAACAGGTCCATAGCGGCGGAAATACTCCACGGTCCGTTCGAAGGCCTCTTGTTCATTGTATTTTGGCGTGTAGCCGAAATCGCGGCGGGCTTTGTCCCCGGAAAAGGTGAAATCGTTACAGGTATAGCTGACGGCAAAGCGGCTTACCTTCGGATTGATCCGCTTGAACGGGCGGATGAGAAGCGCTGCACCCTCGGCCGCGGCACCGGCAATCCACATCAGCGGTTTCGGGACCCAGGCATTTTTCGGTCTAATTTCGTATCCGGAACCTTCAACAATGGTATCGAGGAATTTAAAAAAGTTTTTCGCCGGAGAATCGGTGAGAAAATAGATCTCTCCGCTGGGTTTTGTGTTACCTTCCCAGAGGGCCCCGCAGGCAAGGAGATGGGCATGCGCGACATTTCCCACGTATACGTGCTGGCAGAGGGCTTTTCCGTTGCCGATTCGGACGTAGGGCCCCTTTTCCGCCATTTCGACGAGGGCGGTAATGTGAAACGGGTCTGCTTCGCCGTAGACACCCGACGGCCGGAGGGCGGTTATCATGAAGTTTTCCGACGCGTAACGCTTTACCAGCATCTCCCCCTTTGCTTTGGATTCACAGTAAAAATTAGGAAATTTTTCCGGGTATTCCAGGGTCTCGTCCTTATCAACAATCGGTTTCCCGGTACAAACCGCGTCGAGAGAGGATGTGAAAATAAATACCCGTGTTCCAGCTTCTTGGGCGGCACGTATTACCTTTTCAGCCCCGTCGACATTGACTGAAAATACCTCCTCCCTGGTATGGGTCCCCCAGTCCACCATGGACGCTAAATGGATGACCGCGTCAATTCCGTTCATAACTTCCTTCAGCACTGCTTCATCCCGGATGTCGCCGAGACGGAACTGTATCTTTGGATTTGAGAAAAGTTCCTCCTCCGGGGCCCGCGGCGGCGCGATATCAAGTACCCTCATTTCGTCCGCCGTAATAACGGGAGCGGCCCCGGTCAGTTCCTTTATCAGTGCTTTCCCGACAAAACCGGTCCCGCCGGTAATAAGCAGCCTGGGTATATGGATAGGATTCATGCGGCACTCCGTAGAGAAATAATTGAATAAATTTGCTGAATATATTATATAAATATTCAAGGAAAAATGTCTATGGAACAAGTATTCTGTACTACACTTATCGTTGTGAAAGGGACAAGCGGAGAGGGCTGCAATGAATTTACCCGGCGGCTGCGGGGATACGCGGAGACACTGGCCCGGCGGGACGATGTAGCAAGCTGTAAACTCGCGGTAACGACCGGGCCGCCCCCGAAATTCTCGGTCATCCCGTATAAAAAAGGACCTATCGCGTTGATTACCCTTCGAAGCAGGGAAGCCGGAGCTTTCCCCGGCAGAATATGCCGCGAAATGACGGATGGAATCGACGGCTTTATCGGCTGTTACCGGGGAGACTGTGCTCTGCCGGCAGCATATGAAAAGGATTGGGCGGACGGCGAGTGTACTCCCGGCGCGGGGCTTCTTACGCTGTTCCGGAAGAGGGGAGACATCGATTATGAAACCTTTATTGAAAGGTGGCATAATGGACATACGCCGCTGTCCCTTGAAATCCATCCGCTCTGGAATTACGCGCGGAATGTGGTAGCGGAAAAATCGGTGGACGGTTCAAGGCATTACGACGGCATTGTAGAGGAACATTTCAGGACGAGGAAAGACCTCACCGGTCTCGCCCGCTTTTTCGGAGGTTTCCGGAGGATGGTGAAAAATATGGCTGCCGTTTACAAAGACATGAACGGATTTATCGACCGGAAAACCATCGAGCCCTATTTTATTACCGAATATTGGATTTTATATTCGGAGGCGCCGCAAGAAACTTCTTCTCGCAAAAACTGAGAGGACCGGCACCGGCCGCCGTGAAAAAAAATAAAAAAAATCTTCCCGCCATTGATAAATCGGCCGGAATGGATGTATACTTACAGAAAGATGTGTAAAAGAATATTTACAGCAATTCTTCTCTTTGTTTCTTTATCAGCAATTCTTGCAGCACAGGACTATACGGTTGAATACATCGACGGATTTGTTGATGTGAAAATGGGCGGAGAGTGGTACGAACTGTACATCGGTGACAGTGTTTCGATGTCGGATGTTGTTTCTCTTGAAACAGGAGCAGTACTCGAATTGTCGCGGGGGGGGAAAGTAATTACCCTCACAAAACCGGGTGTGTACAGCATGTCTGCTGTCGGCAGGCAGGCAAAACTGCAGGATTCAAGCGGCGTGGACTCCCTTATCGGCGGAAAACTGAAGACACTCGTCGGCGGCGGAAGCGGAAGCGGCGTGGAAATTGCTACCGTTGCAGGCGCGAGGGGCTCGGACGCGGGCGGAACTGATGATTTTGGCTGGGTTGAAAGCGAAGTAGATGAAATTATCAAATCCGGGAAGAATTCCATCGCCGCCGGGGACATCGAAGGTGCGTTGGACTTGTTCTACGAAGCCTACGATTACGCCTTAGACAATGAAGAGGAAGCCCAGGCGCTGTTTTACATCGGGTATGCCTACGATCTGCTGGGAAAACCGGCTGACGCGCTGCGGCAGCTGCGGGACGTTGCGGCGGGACCGGCCAGTGAGATTTATACCGACTTTTACCTGCTGAAGGGAAAACTCCACATTGAAACCTACGACTACGATCAGGCCGTTTCATTCTTACAGGCGTATGACGATACCTATGCGTCGCCGGAGGAAAAGCAGACGGTATTTTTCTTGACCGGCGTTGCGTATGACGGTCTCGGTCAGGACCATGTGGCGGACGGTTATTTCCAGAAAGCCTATTCCCTTGATCCTGATTCAGACGTCGGGAAGACCTCGAACAGCCTGCTTCATCAGTAACATCAGTTACCGGACAGGAGACTTGCTATGAAATCGGTAAAAATCCTCTTTTTTTTCTGCATGGTCGTGTGCGGCCTGCCGGCCGTAGCTTTCGGAGACACAATTTTTTTAGAGGATCCCGTTATTTACCCGGACAACGAGGAAAACCGGGCGTATATTACGGCGGCCCTTCAGGATGCCGCCTTTTTTGTTGAAACCGTATATAAAGGGACCTTCGAACTTACCGGCTCGGTATTCGACTCCCCGGCTGGAGAGACCGCCGGCAGAGGAGTGAAAAAAGGGCAGGCCGATTTTTTGCTGACCGTTCATGCCGTTAATCAGCCGGACAGTAAGGTGATAAGCCTGAATCTGAAGCGGATCTCCGACGAAAAAGAAGCGGAACCTGTACCGTTTTTAGGGGAGTGGCAGGAGGGGGCCGGCGACGATTTCGGCCGGTCTATTTACTACATGTGGGCTTCGATATTTGATTTTAATATCGGTCCCGAAACGAAAAAGCCTGTATATGTAGATGAGTTTCCAGTCGATATGATTCCGAAGGCGGCGATGCCGCTTGAAAATGTTCAGTTGTATCCGTACTCGCTGGCAGTAACACATGAGGGAAACATCATTATAGCCGCCAATTCCATAGCGCTGCAGCTGGACAGACATTTCAGAATAATTGATTTTCCCGGCAAGAAGCTAGTGGAGGAGGGCAATTATACCTATGCCTACGGGACCGGGGTCACCCCCGGCGGGACGATTTATTTCCGTCCGTCAACGGGGAACGATATCTATGCAATTTATCCGGGTACGGACCGGCCGAAACGGATCCGAACGGGGATCAGCGGTGCCGGTCCTTTTGCCGTACTGCCCGACGGCAGCGCGGTTTTGGTAGATATTGCCGGCCAGCGCGCGGTGCTCATTTCAGGGAAAAACCGCCTCGATCTTGATATCTTTCCTCAGGAGTATTCCTATGTAACCGCCTTATGTGCCGGTCCGGAGGGGAATATCTGGGTAAAGGACACCATGGACAAGCATATCCGGATTTATTCCCCCGAAGGGAAGCTTCTCAATGCCATTATGCCCCTTGCTTCGACGGCGGACTTAGGGGGAGTGAAGGGAATTGCAGTGTACCGGAACGGGGACTTTATCCTTCTTTCCGCGACGGCACTGATGAAGTTTACAAAAAACGGAGCTCCCCTCTGGAGGCTGGATGAAATCCCCTCCCCCGACGCGCAGGGTTTCGCCCAGGTAATGGGGGCGGGGGTCGATTCCGACACCGGCTGCATTTATATGACCGATTTGTCCGGCCGGCGGATATTCAAACTCCTCGACAGGGATTACGCCGCGGCGGAAGACGCCGACCTTGCCTTTGAGGAGGAACTGATTGCAGTTAACAAGGAGCTGGAAGCGGACCCCTACAGCAGCGGTGCTTTTACCAGGAAAGCCGAGCTGTACGAAGAGGCAGGGTCCGTTGAAGCAGCCATGGTAAATTGGGAACGGGTCCTCGAATCCGATCCCTTTGCCTATGAAGCGGAGGACCGGTTATCGGCTCTTGAAATGAGGCTTTTGAAGAACAAAGCGGAAATACTGCGCGGGAGAACATTGGAACTCCTGGCAACCCTTGGACCTGAATCCGCCCGAAAATTGTACAGCGAAACAGTGCAGGTATTCGAACAGATCCTGTTCCGGAATCCCGGCGACTCGGCCGCTGAACGGGAACTTCAGGGGCTGCGGGAGGAATTTCTAAGGTCCGAAGGAGGGCCCGCGGGGAAAAAGAAACCGATCCAGGTGGTGAATGTGCAAATTGAAAGACTGTTTCCGTCCCTCCTGCAGTATTACCGGCAGTATCCGGCGGGGTCTGTAACAATAAAAAACACCCTCGATACTCCGATTACCGAAGTGAAGGCCTCGGTTTTTATCAAGAACTTTATGGATTTCCCTTCGGAAACCGCTGTAATCGGAAGCATGGTCCCCGGTGTTTCCGCCGTTATGGAGCTTCCCGTCCAGTTTAACCGAACCGTTTTCAGTCTTGAAGAAGACCTGCCGGTGCAGGTGCAGGTGTCCGTCCACTATTTCGCGGAGGGGGAGGCGCGGCAGGTGGAAACCTACAAGACCTCCACTCTTTATCGGCGGACCGCCCTTTCCTGGGACGATTCGGCCAAACTCGCGGCTTTTATCATGCCGAATGAGGAAATTGTCTCCCGGTTTTCCCACCGGGTAGTATCGGCCCTCGATGACGCGCCCGGTTTCCGCCTTAGTTCGGCTTTTCTGCGTGCCGCGACAATCTGCGACGCCCTCGGCGTCTATGGAATCGACTATATCGAAGACCCTTCTTCGCCGATAACGTCGGTCTTGGAGAATGCCGATGTTGTGGATACGGTCAGGTTCCCAAGGACGACCCTCTATTACCGTTCCGGTGATTGTGACGATTCCACAGCCCTCGCCTGCTCGCTTCTTGAATCGGCGGGTGTCCCTACGGCCATTATGACCTCTCCGGGGCATGTGTTTTTTGCCTTTGACACCGGCGAGCCCGCGGCTAACGCGTGGCAGTACACTTCCGGGCAGTGTGAGGTAATTATCCGCAACGACAGGGTATGGATTCCGGTGGAGGCAACTATTCTGGACAAGGGCTTTTTCGCTGCCTGGAAGGAAGCCTCGAGGGACATCCGGCGGTACGGCGGGTCGGGTGAAATCGAGTTTCTTTCCGTCCGGGAAAGCTGGCGGACCTATCCCTCGCTGCCGCTGCCGGAAAGCGCCCTGACAATTATCGAACCCGCGCCGGAACGTGTCGCGGCCCGCCGGGACGGCTCCTTAGGGGAAATAAAATCGTCTCTTTATGAAGAAGTTATTGCCGATATAATGGCGGAAATGGCCGCTGCCGATACCCGAAGCAGGGTAAAAATGTTAAACAAGGCCGGGATTCTTCACGCCCGCTTCGGTGAAGACCGGCGGGCCGAAGAGAGCTTCGGCGAAGCGATGAAGATAGCGCCCCGTTCGGTTTCTTCCTACATAAACATGGCAAACCTGAAGCTGCTCCGGGATGAACCCCGTGAAGCCCTGGCTTTTTTGGAGCGAGGCAGAGACGTGAGGTCTTCGTCGGTTATGATTAACGCGTTGTTGGCAAAAACATACTTTCAAATCGGCGAACAGCGGAAGGCCCGGGATTTTTACCGGATTGTGGAGGAGCGGTCGCCGGAGACGGCGGAATCGCTTGCCTACATTGAAAGTTCCGGGGGGACGGCCAGGGCGGCGGACGCCGGCAGTACCGAATCGCTGTTCTGGGACATCGAAGAGGAGTAACCGGCGGGCCTTTGGAATCGTCCCCGCTTGCCGGGTGCCGAGACCTATACGCCATTATGTGCCTCCAATATTATCTCGACAATTGTGTCCAGGGGCCGCGAAATGTTGATATGAAGCCCTTCCCGGGGCGTTTCTAAGTCCCGCAGCTGGCTTGTTATCATCGATGCTTTCATATAATGTCCCGGCCGAATTTTCATCCTCTTCCGTATCAGTTCCGGTGCCCCGTGCAGATAGACGAGGCAAATCTTCTCCCGAATTCCTTCCGTTAAAACCGTTCTGTATGATTGTTTCAACGCGGAACAGGAGAACACCGCCGGCATTTCCCCTTCAATACAGCGGTCCATCTCATTTCGAATCGCCTTCAGCCATTCCCATCTGTCTTCGTCCCGCAGGGGAATTCCCCGGCCCATTTTTTCGATATTTTTTCTCGGATGGA
>CAYTSI010000037.1:11917-29733 GCA_964440465.1 uncultured Spirochaetales bacterium | reverse complement strand
AGGTTACTTCCTTCATCCCGGGAGAAACTTCTCCCGCGGGAACAACTTCTTCAATGACCGCGGAATGCCCCTTTGCGTTCAGTTTGTCCTTCAATTGTTCCGCGACCGACTTGGTGTTTCCCGTTTGGGAATACACTATAATACCGATGTTCATCAATCTAACTCCTTATCTTGATCTTCGGCAGGTACCTTTCGCGCCGCCGCCGAAAAAAACCATAATACCTACAATAAAGCCGAAATCATACCACCCGCCGCTGTTGTGGACCTCATACACATTCACCTTGTCCGTAAACAGGCTGATAATAAATGTAAACAGAGCAATAAAACCGTGCCACAGGCCCCGCAGGAACCCCGCAACCTTACCCTTTTCGCTCGGCGTATCCAGAAAATCGTTCGGACCCGCCAAACAGGACGATAGAAGAAGAGCAACCAGCAATAGTACGATAATCGGGACAGCTTTTTTCATAGTATAATTGCCATTCATCATTATAAAACCGGAAGTCCTATTCGTGATAGATAATTACTGAAACGTTGTGATAAACTTTCATGGAAAAGTTCATTTATTGTCGCTAGGTATGTTGATTTATATTGTTCTATTGTTGTTTCAAAATCAATTGTAAAAAAATGTTTAAAATCACAAACAAGATCAGGGACTTGTAATTCAGAATAGCCTTTGAAATAGTGATAGCGTTCATTATTATTACTTTTTACAATTTTCCATTTGTCAGTATTTATTCTTTCATGGGTAATGCCGTAAATGTCTTTTAGATGATTCCCTTCTCTCATTAGCTGAGCCGGGTACGCGGGAATTAATAAAATATTGGGTAAATATTGATTAAAATGAGAACCAATCTGTTGGTTCCCTAATTTTGCTTGAAATTGTTCAAGGTCACAATCTTGGGAGATTACTATAACATATAGAAAGTAAAATTCTTGAACTTCACCATTTAAAAGTACATTTAAATACTTAACATCACGGAGAATATCACCTTGACAAATTCTTTCACAATTATGAGTTTCAAATAAGTAACTAATTTTGCTCTTTAACATATCCAATAATTTTTTTTGTAGGTTTGCGAGTTGTATAATAATTGTAATCGATATTTATATATTGATCATTGTTTTCTGTTTTTTGTGATTTTATATCTGACGTTTCAGTGCTTGAATTTGAAATATATTCTTTTTCCTCAAAATAATTATTCATCCAGCTCCCCTTTTAAAATAGATCTTAATTTATCATCGATTGAATTTTCAAACAATATTACCATATTGCTATTAAAATCATTGATCTGCCTGAAAAAAGGGTTCAAAGGCTTGAGGATTTCCCTGAATCAGAAAATGCGTGATTATTTTAAGGAAAAACTGCGCCCTTTAGACATGGGATTAGAGTACCGGTTAAAGGAAAACGTCAACCGCTTATCAGGAGGCCAGCGGCAGGCCCTTACCCTGCTGATGATGGTCCTGTCGGGGCCGGCACTCATCCTTTTAGATGAACACACCGCTGCATTAGACCCGAAAAACGCCGAAATAATTCTTCGGCTTACCAACGAGTACATCGGCGAATACCGCTTAACGGCCATGATGGTAACGCATAATATGTCTCAAGCCATTGAATACGGCAACCGGATTATTATGATGAACAAAGGAAATATTATTTTAGATATCTCCGGAGAAGAAAAGCAGGGTCTGACGGTTGAAAAACTGGTGGAAAAGTTTCACGCGGTTAGTAAAGAAACCCTCGACACTGACGAGGTCCGCTTGGCCTGACCCGGCGCCGCGGCTTCAGTATTCCAGCACCGTTTTCTTTCCCGTATACGCGTCGAGGGCGGCAAATGCCAGGGCGTCCATCTCCGAATTGTCGGTGTATGTTATAACCGGGGCAATGAAACCAATCCGCTCTTTCAGCTCCTTAGAGAAGATTTTCCCCTTTGCAACATTTCCTGTCAAAACGACGGCGTCCACTTCTCCGCGGAGCACCGCGGTACCGGCGGCGATTGCCTTTGCAACCTGGAGGATAAACCCCTTATACAGGACCCCGGCCTCTTCATCCCCGGCTGCTATCCGTTTTTCAATGTCCCTGCAGTCGTTTGTCCCGGCATAGGCGATCAAGCCGCCGCCTTTCGTTACGAGCTTATAAATTTCGGGTCCGCTCAAACCCTGCTCCGTAACATACCGGTAAAAATCGATAAGCGGCAGCCCGCCGGTCCGCTCGGGACTCATCGGGCCCTCGCCTTCTAAGGCATTGTTCACATCTACAACCCGTCCCTTCTTGTGCACTCCCACGGACACCCCGCCGCCTAGATGGGCCACAATAAGGTTTGTTTCGCCATATTCTTTTCCCAGGTCCTTCGACGCTTTTTCCGCGACCATCTTCTGGTTAAGGGCGTGAAACACGCTTTTCCGCGTAATAGCGGGGTGGCCGCTAATCCTGCACTCCGGATCGAGTTCATCAACCACTACCGGATCGGCAATATAGGCGGGAGCATGATGTTCCGCGGCCAGCTTTTCCGCTAATACGGCACCGAGGTTGCAGGGGTGTTCTCCGTTTACAGCTTCCGACAGTTCCCGAACCATGTTCTTACCGACAGCGTATACTCCCCCGGGAATCGGCCGGAGAAGCCCGCCCCTGCCGATAAAGACATCTACATCTTCTATCTTGTGTCCGCGGTGTATGAGGTTCCGCCGGATTATTTCCTCCCGAAAACCGGCCTGGCTGATAACATCCGGAAACTCCTGAATTGTTTCGTAGTTATGTTCCTCGGTGTGGGAAAACACCGCTTTCCGCCCCTTGTACAGAGAAACCTTCGTACTCGTGGAGCCGGGATTAATTACCAATATAAGGGGTTCAGCCATCGATACCTCCGCCGGCAAGAACTATTGCAAGCGCGAGGGAGTGGAGTTTACTCTCCTTGGAATCGGCCCTCGACGTAAGAATAATCGGCATGGTGCCGCCGACAACAACACCTGCCATAATAGTTCCCACCCAGGTCTGCAGCGCCTTGTATATCGCGTTTCCCATGTGCAGATCGTGGGCCAGCAGAATGTCGGCCTGTCCGGCAACTTCTCCGCCGACCCCTTTAACGCGTGCCGACTCCTTTGAAACCGCGTTGTCGAGGGCAAATGGGCCGTCGACAATACACCCCGGGATACTGCCCGCCCGGTTCATTTTCGTCAGTAAAACCGCGTCGGCCACGGACCGCTCTTGTAAATTGTATTTTTTCTCCACGTATGAAAGGGCAGCTACTTTTGGATTCGGAAACCCGAGAGCATGGGCGACCCCAACGGCATTGATGATAATGTCCCGTTTCCTGGCCATATCAGGCGCGATGTTGATACCGGCATCGGTAAGAAAAATAAGACGATCCTCCGTCGGGGAGTTAAAAGCAGCTACATGGCTTAAAATCCTGTCCGTCCGCAGACCGTATTCTTTTTCAACGGCCTTCTTCATCAATACCGCGGTAGGAACGGCGCCTTTCATGAGAATTTCACACTCCCCCGCTGAGACGCGCTCAATGGCCTTTTCCGCGGCATCCGCTGCATCCGCGGCATCGACTATGTGGAACTCCGAAACATCAATACGGACCTCCGCCGCGAGCCCCTCGATTTCCGGTCTCCGGCCGACTAATACCGCCTCCGCTATACCCGCCTCCCGTGCTTCCGCGACAGTTTCCAAAGCGTTAAGGTCCTCGGCCGCGGCAACGGCGATTGTGGGGCGTATTTCTTTTTGTACCGCGAATTCAAACAGTTCCTGTACGCTGGTAATTCTCATTCCATCTCTTTTTTTAATGCCGTTCGGCCGGTCCGGGCGAGTGCCGTAATGCCGAAGGGCGTGATCATTTTAATAAGCCCTTTCACCTGTTCAGTTTCCCCCGCGTATTCGAGGGTAATCGATTTCCTGCCGACACCGATAACCTGGGCGCGGAACAATTCGGATATCTGCAGGATCTGGGGCATCGATTCCGGCTTTGTCTCAACTTGAATAAGCAGCAGTTCCCGTTCGTAATGGTCCTCTCTGCCGAGTTTTTCAAGTTTTTCGATGTCGATTATTGCAGAAAGCTCATCTTTGACCTTTTCAATTTCTTCTTCCGGAGTATCGGTTACGATAGTGATATACGATTTATTCTCGTCCTCCGTAACGGCGGTAGCTAAGCTCGAGATATTGATATTTAAGTCCCCGAAGGTATCTGATATTTTCGCCAAAACTCCCGGTTTATTGCTGACAAGCCCGATTATTATCTGCTCCATGTTACTTACACCTCGCGTACCATATAAGGTCTTTTTTCTTTGTCTCTACTAAGTCCCGCTTCTCGGCATCGAGCATGAGTTTGCTGAATTTTGAATAATTATAGTCTTTAATATAGATTTTTTTATCGATAAGTTTATTGTTAATCGATGTGTATAACAGCCAGATAGTCTTTCCGCCGCTCAGTTCCTTCATCGTATCGAGCAGTTTTTTGATAATTTCTGGAAGCTCCCCTTCACCGTCCAGCAAATCGAGCTCGAATCCGTTTTCCCCTTCAATTAGTTTAATAATTTTATTAGCCGCGGCATCGAGGATAAAATCTTTCCACCTGTTTACATGCTCAATTTTACCAGAAAAGTTTTCATTCAGCATTTTCATCCGTACTTTAACGGACCCCGGTGTGGGGATTTTTTTGTCCTTCTTCATCCGGGCGACCGCCTCCTGCAGCAGCGAGTAGGCTTCTTTTTTCTTAAAGGAATAATCCTTCGTCTCACTTTCCTCTTCATCCGCGTCCCCGCTGTACTCCTGAATAAGACGGCGGTAGTCGATGTAGTCGTCCGCGAACTCGAGTAAATTTTCGTGGGCATTGTCGGGATTGTACACGACAACCACCCTTTTCCCGTGTTTCTTGATAATCTGCAGAAGAGGCCTGAAATCGATATCACCGGTAACTAAAAGGTACGTGTCGATATGTGGATACTGAAACAACATCTCCGTTGCCTTCGTTATCAGCAAAAAATCGACGCTGTCTTTGACTTTTCTATATTTCTTGTTTTTATGTTGTGCCTGCGGTATATGGGAAAGCTCAAACCCTTTTTCCGAAAGGAGCGTTGCAACCTGGTCGGACACATTACTCCGCCAGTCTCCCACCACAATGGCGTACGCCAAATCTCCGATATCGTTAATAAAACTTAAAAGCCCTTCTACAAAGAGCGCCCCGTTTTCCCGGGAAGGGGTCACGTTCTGAATGTCCCACAAAATACATAATTTATTTGCCATTTCTATAACTCCTATAGGTTTCCTCGTGAGTATACAATATTTTTTTAGCAGTAACAAATGCCGCGGCTTAATTTTTCCCGGTTGCTGTTTTTATAAAAACATATTACAGTAACGGTTCATCACCTTATATCTGATATCCGATACCGCGGCAAGGAAACGGCAAATTTGAAAAAGTCTATACAACAAATCCCCTTTAATCCCGCTAAATTTCCCTTTTTCTACGGATGGATTGTCCTCGCCTTCGGCACCATCGGCATGCTGATGAGTGTGCCGGGGCAGACAGTAGGAGTATCGGTATTTACCGACTTCCTTATCGATGAATTGCGGATACCGAGAAACTTTTTAAGCCTCGCCTATATGGCCGGGACTATCGGCAGCGCGCTGCTGATGACCCGGGCCGGTAAATTGTACGACCGCGTTGGGGCACGGTGGCTGGGACTCGGCATCAGTGTCCTTCTCGGATTGATACTTGTATATCTCTCCTTTGCCCGTGAGATTACCGAGACACTGCGCCGCGTTTTCCCGGGGGCCGGAATTATCAGTATTCCTTTTCTCGTCATGACTGCCGGCTTCTTTCTTGTCCGTTTCGCGGGACAGGGTTCCCTTACCCTGCTTTCCAGGAACATGGTAATGGAATGGTTTGAGAAGCGGCGCGGGTTCGCGAACGCAATACTCGGAATTGCCGTTTCCTTCGGGTTCTCGTATTCACCGAGACTGCTCGACCGCCTCATTCAGCGTTTTACCTGGCAGGGGGCGTGGAGATTTCTGGCCGTTGTTATCGGCGGCGGCTTCGCCTTTCTTGTGTTTCTCTTTTTCCGTAATCAGCCGGAGGACCACGGCCTGGTTCCCGACGGAAATAAAGAGATAAAAATACGAAAAACCCATGCCGAAGTAACGGCAGCGAGGCCCTTTCCCCTTCAGGAAGCGCGGAAAACATACTCATTTTGGATTTTTACACTTTCCCTCTTGATGTCCGCCCTTATTGTTACCGCCGCGACGTTTCATGTCGTTTCTATATTCGCCTCGCGGGACCTGCCGCGGGCGGAGGCGGTTGGTATTTTCCTGCCTTCTTCTTTTGTTGCCGTTGCTTTCCAGTTCGTCGGCTCCTATGTAAGTGATTACATAAAAATGAAATATGTTCTCCTTGTGCAGCTTGCCGGGCTGATCCTTCTCTGCTTCGGCATAATATTTCTGCGGGCCGGTACACCGGAAATTATTATCATCGCTGGACTCGGTGTTAACCAGGGGCTTTTCGGAGTTACCGGAAATGTTACATGGGCGCGGTTTTTCGGCCGGAAACATTTAGGCGCCGTCTCCGGCTTCGCGACGGCATGGATTGTGGCGGGAAGCGCCGTGGGGCCGTATTTATTCAGTATCGCCTACGAAAGCACCGGCACCTATACCATCGCCGCGCTTATTTCGGCGGCTGTATTGATTGTCCTGTTTTTCGCCGCGTGGAAGGCGGACCGGCCCAAATAGCCTAGTTATTTGCCGCCGCCTGCTCGTCGAAATCGGGACGTTCCGCCCAGCGGGCGACATTGTCCACGATGTGTTTTTTCTCCGAAAAGAATTCCGAAAAAATCCTGAAGTAATACGCTTCTTCTTTCGACCGCAGATATACTTTTGGATTTTTGTCCATTACCTGCTTTGCATCGGAATCGGAAAATGCTTCGTCGATAAACAGCGGAAGGGCCTCGGCAATGCCCGTCCCCTCGTCGAACTGCTGTTTTCTCCGCCAGACAATATCATAGGGAAGTAGATCTTCACACGCCTTCCGGAGGACCCACTTTTCCATTGGCGGATCACCCCTCAGTTTTAAAGCGGCGGGAACAAGCTGTCCCGCTTCTATCATATTCAGGTCCAAAAAAGGTACCCGGCCTTCTAAGGAATGGGCCATGGTCATCCGGTCCACCCGCTGCAGATTGATATTGTGCAGCGAGGAAACCGACCGGATCAGCTCGCGGTGCAGCACTTCTTCGTCGTCGATGTCCTTGTAGTAGGTGTACCCGCCGAAAAGTTCGTCCGCCCCTTCTCCGGTAAGGATAACTTTCACCTCTTCGGCGGCCATTTTGGAGGTGAAATAACAGGGGACCGCGCTTCTTACCAGGTCCTGGTCGAAGGACTCCAGGTGATAGATAATATCGGGAAGCTTCTTAAGCACCTTTTCTTTGTTCAAATGATACACATGATGGTTCGAGCCGATATGGTCGGCCACCAGCCGGGCAGCGGGAAGATCTCCGCTCCCGGGAAGTCCCACGGAAAATGTATGCAGCCCCTCGATCCGTTTTGCCGCCAGCGCGGAAATAATACTCGAATCAAGTCCGCCGGAGAGAAACGTACCTAAGGGAACATCGCTCATCAGCCGCTTGTAAATAGAATCCTCTAAGGTCTGGCGCAGCCGGTGGATATGTTCGTCTTCAGGAAGATTTTCAGTTTCCGCGTAGGGGATCTCGAAGTAGCTGGTAATTTCGCCGCCGGATTTGTAGTAGCTTCCCGCCGGAAACTCCCGCAGCTTAAAGTCATGCTTTTCGTAGGTCTTTAGCTCCGACGTGAAGAGGACGGCCCCGTTCTCTTTTTCCGCGAAATAAAGGGGTTTGATGCCGATAGGGTCCCGGGCCATAAACAGCGAGTCCTTGTCGGCAATACAGAACGCGAACATCCCTTCAATTTTGTCCAGCATCTTTTCACCGTACTCTTCATACAGGTGGAGGAGGACTTCGCTGTCGTTTTTTGTCCGGAAGGTATGCTTCCCTTTCAGCTGTTCATACAGTTTCGGGAAATTGTAGATTTCCCCGTTTGCAATGACCGCCCGGCTGCCGTCTTCGCTGAAAATCGGCTGCCGTCCGTGTTCGGGATCCATTATCGAGAGGCGTGAGTGGCCGAGGGTCCCGTGCTTACTTTCAAGCGTACCGTTTTCATCGGGGCCCCGGTGGTCCATCCGCCGGATCATCCGCTCCACTTCCTCGGGACGGATCTCTTTCCAAATACCGCAAATACCGCACATGTGTACCTTCCCCTTTTAGTCCTGTATTTCGGGGAATTTTGCCCGAATCTGCTGCTGCAGGGCCTTGTCGAGACAGACGCCGTCATCTTTGGTCCGGACTTCCTTTACAACGGCCTTTGCCTTCGCGAGGGCGTTTTGCGAAGATGAATATGTTTCCCGGTGCTCCCGGTTTGCCAGCATGGGCTCAAAAAACTCGTCCCGCATGTACCGGATGGTATGCTCATCCCCTAAAAAATCTTTCCCGGGGCCCTTCTCGATAATCATGTCCGTTCCGAGGGTGCCGCTGTTTACTTCAATTCCCCGCAGCGCCCGCTGACACATGCCTAGAATTTCGTTGTCCATCACCAGCTTGTCGTAGGAAACGGTTAAATCGAATTCCATCAAACCCGCGGAATCGTGGATATAATTCGGACCTGAAAGCGCGACTAACAAATTGGACATGGCGCTTTCGTAGGCCGCCTGGATATCGAGTTCCTTAGCGTCGCTCATCCCCGCGGTAGAATAGAGCGGTATTTCAAAGTGCTGCGCCATCTGAGAAACTGCCGCGTTAATCATTGCCCGTTCGATTGCTCCCGAAAGATGTCCCATGGTATGAAGGTCGGTAATGGAGCCGACACTGCCGCAGATACCCGGGGCGCCTTTGTTGAGGGCCTGGATCATGGCAATTCCGCCCATGGTTTCCGAAATATGGGTCAGTACGTTCCCCGCTAAGGTAATGGGGGATGTTGTCCCGGTTATCGGTTCCGTCGGGACGACCACCGGCAGCCCCTCGTTTGCAAAATAGCAGGTCATGTCGCCGTAGTCTTTATCAATTTTATAAGGACTGATAATGAGAGTAATAAACGAAACAAAGGGTTCTTGTACGAGCTTCTCCCTGCTCCCCGCTATCATGGAGGCCATTTCCACCACATTTTTGCATCCCTCTAAGCTGTAGACGCCGCCCATTACATGCTTTCTGGTATTGTTGAGGGCATGATAAAAACGGTTGACATCGATATTGCTTTTTTTCTTTACATCGTGGGGAAAGACATTGATGGTAAAGAGATGAATGTTTTCAAGGTTTTGCACCATCTTTGCGTTTAGAACAACGTCCCGTATTCCCGAATCCCGCCTCTCTCCCGTGTCGGGGTCGAGAACGTAAATCGCGGTACCGCCGGTCCCGTAGTGGACACGGTTTTTTTCCAGCACCGCGTTATATTCTTCGTCCCGGGAATACAGGGTGATAGATGAGGGGTTGGATGCTATGGCATCCTCCACGAAGGAACGGGGCATTTTCACAATCCGCGACGACTCATCAACTTCGGCCCCGGCTTTCTTCAAGGCCTCGAAGCCTTCATCGGTGTATACCGCCATCCCGGATTTCTCTAAAATCCTGAATGCCTCATCCGCTATTGTTTTTACATCGCCCGCCGTAAGGGGCTTGTAGGGTGATGCCGGGATCCCCGGCATTCTATGTTTAGCTTTATCCATTGCTCTCTCCTGTTTTATCAATTTCAAATATACCGACAAGGCCGTGGGCGCACCCCTGGCCCTGCTGTAATCCCATAACCACATTCCGCAGAGCATACCCGAGCTGTGTTTCAATAATGTTTTCCCGCGGCAGGCCCGTGGTAAGCCAGCCGACTCCCTCGATAATCCGTCTCATGCCGTTCATCGCGTCCCTAAGGACCTGCGGATAGGTGGAGGGGACCGGCGGGAGGTTCGGCCGGAATTCCTGTTCCTTTTCATCATACAGTTCCAAGAGGATAATTGTGTATTCTATAAGAATGTTCCATGCCATCTGCAGGTGTTCGAAATAATCGTTTACGAAGGGAAACCCGTCTTTCGGAACATAATTAAAAATAAGACTGGTAAGATCGGTCCGCACATTCATCTCGTGCAGCGAGTTGACCGCCTCCCGCATGGGCTGGGCGTACTTATTATACTCGCAGGTATCTACGTGTCTTCCCGTTAAAATCGACCGGTCGAAATACATGGTCTCTTTTATGGGTACACCCGCGCGCTTTGAAGCTTCCCCGACAATGGCCGATGCTTCCTGTCTGCTCATCAGCCGCAGTGTAAGGTGCTGCAGTTCGTTTCTGCGCTCTTCCCGCTCCTCCTTGTCGTATATGTAGGACACCACGTAGTCCATATTCTGTAGTTCCTTATGATTATTAGTCCACAGGCTCTGCCATTCATATGAGTACCGTCCCAGCCAGTCCGCTACAATAACGGTGTAATGTTTTGTCCGCTCGGCAATTTCCTGCAGCAGCTGAATGGCTGTCTCGTCGTTATTGTGATGGGAAAAGGTGCCGTAGGAGGTAAAATAGAGATCGTACGGTTCTTCACCGTCTTTCAGAGGCAGGCCCTTGGAAAAATCAGCCTGTTCGAATTTTACCTTCGGATCGACCCCGTAAATCCCCGTTGCCTGATGGAGCAGGTCTTCGTTTAAATCAACTCCTTTATAAACTCCTAAAATATCGGGAGTAAGAAGGTCAACTTCGGTGGTATGGAGGTCGGAATTTTTATAGCGAAGGCCCATGAGCAGTTCGAACCCGTCGGCACTGCCGCAGCCGATATCCATAATCCGTACCCGCTTCATCCGCTGCTTCTTTTTTTCAATAAGCCGTTTGATATGCGGATAGAGAAAGACCCGGGTAATTTCATCTTCCCAGTACTTCCGTACATTATCGTATTTTCCCACGAGGCCGGAACGCTTCGCGTACAAACCGCTTTTCACGGCCTCGGTATATGCTTCCATTTGGGTGTCTTTTTTTTCCATGATGTTACTCCTTGTCCGCCCGTTACCGAAGCGTCGGTTCGAGAAGGCCCGGAATACTTTTCTTTAACTCGGCAAGCACATCCGCGGACATTGATTTCCGGTCCATTGCCATAATTTCTTTCCGCCGCAGATGGGCTTCAAAAAGAGCGTCTCCGCTTTTTCCCTCCAAGGGGTAGCGCATATACACTTCGTCCACCGTGGGAAGCGGCAGGTGATACACGTATGTTTTGTGGCTAGACGCGAGGACTTCCCGTATCATACCCATGGTCTTCTCTTTATTTTCCGGCAAAATGTTCGTATCCGCCAAATTGTGTTTGATAATTTCAATATGGGCGTTGTCCAGAATGGCCTGTTCCGGAGAAAAAATGTTGGTCCGGTCTAAAAGCCCGAAGGCGTAATGGACGTACTGAGCGCCGCTCCAGGGTACGTAGGACATGGTAAGCATTTTTTCCGCCGTTGCCTGGATCCCCGGCCTGTCCGCGTCGGCGACTCCCGCGGTGGAATAGCAGGGAAGCTTATAGTAGCGTGCCATCTGCGCCGCGTCGTGGTGATAGTGGTTAAACTGAGGGGCCCCGTACATATCGTTTAAATTATCCAGCCTCGTCCGGACCGGAACACTTCCGTACAGGACAGGCGCGCCGGGAGAGACCAGCTGGTGCAGAGTAATACCCGCTAACAGTTCGGCGTTAATCTGCGCCACCATACCGAATTCATCGAAGGGCGCCGTCGCGCCGCCCATAGGCGAACTGGAGATAACCACGGGGACGCGCCGTTTGGCAATTTCCATCAGTTTCTCCGTCGTGTCGTCTACAATTTGAAACGGACTTTTTACAATGCAGGTAATGAAGGAGAGCAGCGGATTTTCTTCAAATGCTTTCTCTCCTCCGGCTATTGTCCGGCCCATCGCTACAACGGAATCTAAGGCACCGAGGTCGTCGAGGCCGGCCATTACATGTTTGGTAATATTATTAAGACTCGCTCCGAATTTGTTTACGTCCTTATTTGTGACCGTAATTTCCTTGTCCCGGATATTTACACACCGGATAAAGGAATCGAGGTTGTTGAGGTTTTCAGCAAGATGCGCGGCATCTTTCAATAGTCCGATTGACCCTTCATGTTCAATAAATTCAGGTTTTCCGTTTTTATATTCCACGGTAAGGGTAATGTTCGTTTCCGATCCGCTCGCAAAGCGTACCCTCGGTTCCTCCGCGTCGATTATCAGCTTATTGTCCGGGTCCCGCGCCCCGAGGGTAATTTTCGACGGCACCGTATCTAAGGCTTTGTCGACCATTTTCGAGGGGATGGAAATTCTCGCGCAGTCTTTCAGGTTTTCCCGCTTAGCCCCGGCTTTTTCCAGCACATCCGCTGCTTTTTTATTGTAGCAGTAGAGTCCGGGATTTTCCAATAATTCCCGGGAAGAACCGTCGATTAGTTGTATCTGTTCTTCCGTTAATCTTTTTTGCGGTGTAACAAGGACACCCTGCCGTTGTTGTATACTCATATTTCCCTCCTAAAATGTATAATGAAATAGTAAATATCCCCGGCCCTGTAACGCTGACTTCAGACCTATCCCGAACTGTACGCTGTATGAATTTTATGCCGGGGAACAATGGTAACTATACGGTAAAGCTAGAATACAGTGGTTTTATTTCGAAACGCGGTGAGAAAAAATATCGTTTTCTTGGTGGAAAAAAAACACATATCAAAAATACTTAACAATAAGATAGTAAAAATAGAAACTTTCGTCAACCCCCGTAACCACTGACATTTTATTAAAATGTCAGTATACTCTACCGCATGGGAATAGGGAAAATTGCCGTTATTCTTATTTTTACCCTTAGCAGCGTCCTCTACGGGCAGAACAAACACGAAGAAGATTTTGAACAGTTTCTATGGGACCATCCGGAAACAGTAGTAGTAAGCGAAGCGGACAAAGCTTTTACATCCGAGGCGTATCCCCACGCAAAGAACCAAAGCGTTTTTATGATGGCCCGCTTCGACAACGGCTGGATCTTGATGATGAGCTATTTCGGCTTCAAGGCGGGAATTGTCAATAACTGGGGAATTTATGTGTCCATTTCGGACCCGGAAGGAACAGGATATTTTACCAAACAGAAACTAAAAACGAAAGATATCGTTTTCGCGGATGATGCATTCTTTATTACCGACGGAATTAATACTATCGAGGGAGAGGGAAATTCTTTTCGTGTAACAATGGACACCGACGAATTTTCCTGCGACCTGGTTTATAACAACATTATTCCGCCGTGGAAGCCGGGGGACGGCTACGATTATTACGATAAAGAACGGACCGCATTCGACAAACGGGCGGTAGTCAGTCCCTGGGCGGATGTGTACGGTTCGTTTACTTTTCAAAAAATCGAACAGAAAAATCTAACGGGACAGGGTTTCGCGGAAAAACAGCTTACCGTGAACCCTTTTACGAAGCTGAACGAAACAACCTACACCATGCGCCTCTTTTCCGAACCGGGAACTCCGAAAGAAGACCGTTGGCACTTAGGCATTCTGGAAAACTACCTGCACGAAGATTACGGAGGAGACAGACAGCCCCGTCTCACCTTCGCCCGTAACGGCGAATGGGTTTTCACAAGCAGAGACTATGATATCCAGCCCTTCGATTACAGGACCCATGAAGACCTTCCCTACAGCTACCCCAGCAAAGTGCGGGTTTTCTGCAGTCAGGACGGCCACACCCTCGACGGTACGTATATCTCGACAGTACTGTTCAACTACACCGATATCGTCGACGAACTGCCGCCGTTTTTCCGGAGCTTTATTCTGCTGTTTATCCAGCGGCCGATTTACTTCCGCAGCCTCGGCGAATTCATGGGGGTACTTACCTATCCCGACGGGGCCACCGAGTACCTTCACCTCCTCGGTCCCTACGAGTACATTGTGGTAAAATAAGTGCTGCCGTCGGTTTTTATTCAGATGTAATTTCTTCTTTTTTCTTGGCGGAACTCCCGTTTTTCCCGAGGTATTCCTCGTCCCACACGTTCCGGGTCATTTCGTCGATATCTTCTCCGTATTTCACCATTCCCTTGTAGTATTCTTTATCACTAAGGGCTTCTTCCGCGGAATCGTCCGTCGGTTCGGCGCCCACTTCGTCGATAATATTCCGTATCGTCGCGTGATGGTCTTTCATCGGACAGGGAGCTAACATATTTCCGGTGTCCCCGTCGGTGCCGCCGTTATCGTAGTAATCAGCCTGCCATGCTCTGATTTTCTTCATAAACGGGGAATCGATAACATTGTCGAGGGTGCCGCCGGCCTTGAATGTTTCGACGATATTGTCGGTGCTGAAGGGATTAAATACACAGGGCATTACATTGCCGTCCCAGTTAATATAGATGTATCCCCCCTTCCGGCCCGCGGAAAGGCAGCCGTTACACAAGGCGCCGCTGTTCCAGAAGTCCGCTAAAAAGAGTCCCGCTTCTTCGATGTGTTTGTTCATTTGCCGGAACATGTTGAACCGCTGTTCAGGCGTCGGCATCAGCTCGAGACTGTAGGCCCGTCCGATGGGCATATACTGGAATATCCAGCCGTAGTAAACGCTCTCCTTGTTAAAGTAAAAATCGATAAACTCATCACCGAACACCATATCGGCGTTGTTTTTCGTCGCCGTTATCGATATACCATACATAACGCCGGCTTTTCTGAGACGGTCGAAGGCACGCAGGATTTTCTTATGAATGCCTTTTCCCCTGCGCCAGTCGGTTTCCTCTTCAAAGCCTTCCACCGAAATCGAGGGAGTAATATTTCCCAGTTTTCCCATCCGTTCGGCAGCTTCCTCGGTAATAAGGGTACCGTTGGTATACATGAGAAAAAAAGTATCGGAATGTTTTTCTACAAGGTCCAGGATGTTTTTCCCGTCACTCTTCCAGAGCATGGGTTCTCCTCCGGAAATTACGGTAAAATGGGACCCCCAGAGGTCTTTCTGCTGCTGCACAATTTTATCAACCGTTTCCCAGTCCAGACTGACGTCACACTCCGCCCCGCTGCTGCTTTCGGCATAGCAGCCGATGCAGGACAAATTACACTTCTTTGTCGGGCTGATGGTGATAAATCGGGGCGGGGAATATCCATGCCGCTCCTCGAAGGCCTCGACAATCGGCTTGTTTTTCTTGTTCATCATGCTGCCGAAGCTGTAAATAAGCCGTTTTGCCGCTTCTTTCTTCGAATACGGACTCGAAAGGTACCTGTCGACGGAATTCAGCATATTCGTGACCATAAGACCTAAATCCTCGGTCATTCTTGTCGGCGCGCCGTTTGCCTTCTCGGCCTGCATTTTTTCGTCAATCTTCTTTTTTACCAGCCTTCTTCCCCATTTTCGAAAAAGAGGGACCGTTAAAAGAGAGGATATGGTTTTAATACTCCTATCTGAAACATAAATTCTACTTGGGTTCATTTGATGCTCCTTACAACTAAAATTTTGAATATACCTTCCTTCCTTAGTCTAAGGTAACAAATATAAAATTGACAGTCAACAAGAGCAATTTCCTCTTGACAAAAAAGCTTTGACAGCCCGGCGGAAAAGGGGCTACTCTATTCCTATAATAAGGAGGTACGCCGTGCGAAAACTAATGATAATCTGGTCTGTTTTTCTTTTTCTGCCCGCCGCGTTGACTGCCCAGTCGGAATGGACGGCGGTTTCGGTGGAGAAACTGCCGGCTGCCATGGAGGAGTTTCTCTCACTCCGGGACACCCTTGCCGGCGAGCCGGAAGGGGGCGCGGCGCTGCTCGTTACGTCGATGGTCGTGTATACCGTGGAACCGGAATTGGGCATCGATATGTTCACAGCGGCCCTCGACAGATCACAGCTCATGGAAAAACCCGGCGGATACAAGGGATTCGCGCCGATATCCTCCTTTATGTCCTATCTAAAGAACTATCTCGCGCCGAAACCGTATCTCGCCGCGTCCTACATTGCCGGTACGGGGCCCGAAAACGGATATGAACTTCCCCCGCCGCCGCTGACAGTGCACGTCAGCAGAAACCCATACAGCCTGCAGAGTAACGGCGACATAAAGGTATTCATCGAATGCAGCGGCGCCGATTCTCCCCGTCCGGTAATCCTTCGGCAGAACAACAGGGGTGTTTGGAAGGCCGTTAATGTAAACAGCCTGTTTGTCGGTATCCGCCCTCCGGCAGCGGTAGTTGACGATGATCTGTAAAACACAATTTTGCCTTTCACGATTATCCGGCGGCAGGGACTACGGACCCGCTTAATTAGCTGAATTAACTGTACCTTCGGGGAAAACAGTTGTATATTATCCACATGAAAAGGTTACAAAATAAATCATATATCTTTATGGCAGTTCTTCTGGCGGTAAGCGCGCTTCCCGCGTTTTCCCGGGGGACGGAGGAGCAACGTATGGCGCAGAAGCAAAGCACGGCAGAGCAAAACGGGACCGGCAAAAACGGCTTCCAAACAGCCGTTATCGGCGGCGGATGTTTTTGGTGTATTGAAGCCGTTTTTGAACGCATTGCGGGCATAGAGTCGGCCGCGTCCGGCTATGCCGGCGGAACTGTCTTGGACCCGACATATCAGCAGGTAACGACCGGGACTACCGGACACGCGGAGGTAGTGAAGCTGACATACGATCCTGCCGTTATTTCGTACACGGAAATACTCGAACTGTTCTGGCAGGCGCACGATCCGACAACCCTCAACCGGCAGGGCGCCGATGTGGGGACCCAGTACCGTTCGATCATCCTCTACGGCAGCGAGGAGCAGCGGCAGGCCGCGGAAAAATCGATAGCAGAGCTAAAATATCCTGACAAGGCGGTAACCGAAGTCGTGCCCCTTACACAGTTCTACGAAGCGGAAGATTACCACCAGGATTACTACGACAACAATACCGGCGCGGGATACTGCAGGCTGGTTATTACTCCGAAACTGAAAAAATTGGGGCTCGACTAGCGGTTGTTACCGCCCGGCAAGCCATTTTTCGACCGTTTCAATCAATTTTTTCGGTTCAATAGGCTTTGTTAAATAGTCGTCCATGCCGGCGGACAGCACTTTCTGCCGTTCACCCTTCATGACATTAGCGGTAAGGGCAATTATCGGGGTCCTCCGGGCACCTGTTTTCTTTTCACATTGCCGGATTTTCAACGTGGAAACATATCCGTCCATCTCCGGCATCAGGCAGTCCATTAAGATGAGATCATAGCTGTTACGGCGGAAGCGGTCCAGGGCCTCCCTTCCGTCAGCGGCAACATCGAAAGAATATCCCTGTTTTTCCAATATTTTACAGGCAAGTTTCTGATTAATGACATTGTCTTCCGCTATGAGGACCGTTACGGATTTCTTTTGTTTTCCATTTTCACCCTCCGCGGCGTTTTCCGGAAGAGTTTCCGCCCCGCTTCCGCGGCGCGGCTGCTCTTCCGTGCTCAGTGCCAGCAGGATCCGGGCGGAATTTTCGGCATTCTGCAAAAAGTCCATCTGTTCCCGGGAAACTTCCGTTTCCTTCAGCAGCGACAAAAAACCGAGGACGCCGTTTATCGGAGTCCGTATCTCGTGGGACATGCTTGCTAAAAACCTGCTTTTTGATCTGCTGGCCTCATCCGCCTTTTTAGCGTATTCTTCCGTCCTTTTCAGCGCCCGCTCCATTTCCTCTTTTGTCTGCCGCTCTAATTGTTTCTGCCGGCTGATGTCAACAAAGCTCTCGAGGCGGTACGTTTTGTTCCCGTATGAAAGGACCCGGGAGCTCCTGAGCAGGGCGTATTCCGCCCCGTTTTCAAAACTGTCGTTCATAGAAGACGCAGCCTGAATAGTTCCTGTTCTA
>CAYTSI010000037.1:1362-11817 GCA_964440465.1 uncultured Spirochaetales bacterium | reverse complement strand
CCCGTTTTCAAAACTGTCGTTCATAGAAGACGCAGCCTGAATAGTTCCTGTTCTACCTTTTTTTTAGTTACCGGCTTCACGATGTACGAATCCGACTGCTCCCGAAAAGACTTCGATATGTTTTCCATGTCCCGCAGATTCGAAACGATAATAATTTTCGTCCGTTCAAAACCGTGAATGCCCCGCTCAGCTTCCGTTTCACGTATCCGTTTCAATACCGCGTGCCCGTCCATGCCGGGAATTATTATATCGAGGAAAATACAGTCGTAATGTTCGTTGTCGAGCATTTTCCGTTCATACGCGCTCACCGCCTCATGTCCGTCTACGGCAATTTCACACGTTCCGAAGGTTTCTAAAATTTTCATTTCCAGATGCCGGGTGGTAAAATCGTCTTCTACAATTAGAATGCGGAGGACCTTCGTTTCTCCTGTCTTCACCGGCTCCGTATCAGGGGCCGGTCCCCCCGGGGCCCCGCCGATATCGAATTCAATTTTCTGCATGGGATCGAATATTTCAAAGTAGAGCTCATCTTCCGTCATTGCCGTGGCAAACAGAATTTTCACGACCCCTTCCTCTGATTTCCTGTTAATATTTTCATAATCCGGATGTTTCGCGATCAGTTTCCCGATTGCTTTTATGTCCTCGTAAATCGGCAGGTTCTCATACCCTTCTTTATCGATATCCGTTTTAATGAGTTTTTCTACAAGATACACGCTCCTGCCGGAAGCAGCCTCGTCTGCTATAACCGATTTCTCCTCATCAGACAGGAGAAAATTGATGACCGCCTCTTTTTTCTCCCCGGGCTCTTCTTGTATCGCGTCGATTGCTTCTTTCAAGGCCTGTAGTTCATCCGCGGTTTCTTCTTCCCGGTATAAATTTGCCTTGATAAGATCGACAGCTTCTAACGATTTATCGATAAGCCCGCGGCTCATCCCCATTTTACCGCTTCGGATTAGATCAAAGTTGTTTTCTACGGAATGAGTGAGCTCCGAGGAATGGTTTTTACGGGCCATGCCGAGAGAGCTTTTCAGATTATGGGCATATCTAAATAAAATATGAATAATTGAATCGTCGGTGCTGCCGCCGGCTAAAACGTCCTCATATTCAATTAAGCCCTGTTCGAGCTGTTCTAAGGTTTCTATAATATCTGAAAAATCGTGCTGTTCCGAATTATCCATGATTTAAAAATACTTTTTCCATCCTTTTTTATCAATATAATTTTTAACCACGCCGATTTCTTCCGTCAAATTCCGAAAAAGTTCCCGCGCGCCCGCTAAATTGCCCTCTTTTCCCGCTTTTTCAAGGGCATAGGCCCTTTTACAAGCTTCTTCCGCGGCAAAGTTCCGCATGGCCCCTTTTATCTGATGAGCGGAGAACCGCACACCTTTTCCGTCATTTTCACGGACGGCGGTCCGCATTTTTTCCAGCTGCTCCGGAAGATGCTCTAGAAATATCTGAAATAACTCTTCCAGGATTTCTTCGTCTCCATCCACCACCCCCCTCGCGGTCCGCACATTCAGGGGATACAATGCCGTCCACTTTTTCCCGTTATCCATTCAGCCCTGGTCTACACACACATCAACGCGGAATACCACTCCTTCGGCGTCATAATAGTAGGGAACATATTCGTTTCCCTTCGGTATTTCCCCCTCATCGAAGAGCATCTGGGGAAAGGACATATTGTGGCCGGTTTCTTTCCCGCAGTAAAAATTGAGAAAATTTCCCGCAAAGACATTCAGTACTTCCAGGAGGCAGTCGTCAATTTCATCGCCCGAAAGGCTCTCCCAGTTGCTGCCGTGGATGTTCTCGACTATTACCATTTTACATTCCTTTGAGAACCGGAGAATAAGCCCCCCGCTGACGGGCTGTGTAAAACTGATGTAAAGAACATTGGAATGATGAACATCTGCAACTTCTTCGGCTGCTATTACATCGACAAAAGCCATATCCATCATTGTCATCTGAATCGACCGCAAAAGGGCTTCATCTACTTTTTCACTTTTTTCACATCCCATTGTTATCTCCAAATACTTCCAATACTTTTGCCGGGCTCAAGGGCTTCCGGATAATTGCCATAACACCCGACTCCATCAGCTGCGATTCCAGAACATCGTTGCCCATCGAGGAAATAACAATAACCGGAAGCTCTTTGGTGTCATCCTTCGCCCTCAGTTTTCTTAAAAACGTATTGCCGTCCATTTTCGGCATTTTCAGGTCGGTAAGAACAAGATCGACCTTGTTCTTATCGAGAAACGACATAGCCTTTACGCCGTCCTCCGCTTCGTGATAGGTAATGTCATGAAACCCGGCAATATCGAAACACCGCTTGATAATCATCCGCGAAGTCGCGGAATCATCAACTATTAAAATGTCTTTCACGTCCATTATTGATCCCCTCAATTATAGATTCCATTTTCTTTGAGAATTAGAGATAAGCACTTCTCCCGTCGATACACTAATCGAGACAGTCCTGCTAATATTGCCTCCAATATCTTCCTTTATAACACCTAAGCCTTTTTTCCACAAATATCTTTTTATGGCAATGGCGTTCCGCCTGCCGATATCGAAGGTTTTCCCTTCATCCATAATGTTCGACCCTCCCGCCAGCTTAATCCAGGTTGAGCTTCGAACGGCGCCTTTTTTTTTCATATTTTCCAAAAAAACAGGCAGTCCGGTATCGGCAAAAAAGCCGGGGCGGGTTTCAGCTTTTTTCAGATTTACTTTGGAGTCCGGAAGGGCAATGTGGATCATTCCTGCTACTTTATGCGCCTTGTCGTACATAATAACCGCTACACACGAGCCGAGGGCATAGGTTTTTATTATGTCTTTTCCGTCATTCGAGACTACAATTTCGCCGATCCCTACGTCCGTTTTAATCATTTCATTTCCTTCAGCGCCTGGATAATTGTATCAGTAACGTCGTATATACCGACCAGTTTTTCAGCGGCGCCTATTTTCCAAGCTTCCCCCGGCATGCCGAATATTACCGAAGTTTTTTCATCCTGGGCGAAGGTCCTGGCGCCGGCACCCCGCATTTCCTTCAGCGAGTCGGCCCCGTCCCGTCCCATTCCCGTTAAAATTACACCGATAGCATTTACACCCACATGTTTCGCCGCGCTTTGGAAAAGGACTTCCACCGAAGGACAGTGTCCGTTTACCTTCTCTCCCGCTTTACAGTCAACGAGATAATTCCCTCCCGACCGGATAATGGACATGTGGTATCCTCCGGGTGCTATTAAAACCCTTCCGGTTACGATACGGTCTCCGCTTTTTGCCTCTTTCACCTCAACGCGGGAGGCTTCGTTCAGCTTCTCCGCGAACATTTCCGTAAACTTCGGCGGCATGTGCTGTACAATGACCGTACCCGGCATATCCGCCGGATACCGCGTAATTACATCGCGGATCGCGTTCGTACCGCCGGTTGAAGCCCCAATTGCGATGACCTTGTCCGTAGATCCTTCTAAAACCCGCTGCGAAACAACCGCCGTCTTCGGCCGGGCCGTTCCCGCCTTGCGGTTTCTCCACGCGCTTACGTCGGCCCGGGCGGCGGCCTTGACCTTCTCCCGGAGGTCCTCGATCATATCGTTTAATCCGCCTCCGAAACTGGTTGAAGGCTTTAATACAAAATCCACCGCGCCGCTTTCCAGCGCCTCCAGGGTGGTTTTCGCGCCGGGCCCGGTCATGGCCGACACCATGACAACGGGGATGGGGTACTGCGGCATGAGGCGTTTGAGGAACTCCACCCCGTCCATCCGCGGCATTTCCACATCCAGCGTAAGCACATCCGGCTTCTTGAAGACAATTTTGTCCCGGGCTATATAGACATCCGGCGCGGTCCCGACGACCTCGATGTCCGGGTCCCCGTTCAGACCTTTCGAAAGTATTTCCCGCACCAGTGCCGAATCATCGATAATCAATACTTTTACTTTACCGTATCTTCCCATACTACAGCCTTTCCCTGTCTCCTATATTTTCTCTTATATTTTCTTGTACAATGCCGGTTTTACATATTGGAACATGTCGTTTCCTCTCCCGAGAGTTTCCGAGTGCCCGATAAACAAATATCCGTCATCGTGAAGGTATCGATGGAATTTTGCAACCAGGTCCATTTTTGTCTTCGTATCGAAATAGATCATTACGTTCCTGCAGAAAATAAAATGAAACTTCCCTTTAAAGGGAAAATTGTCTCTCATAAAATTGAGGCGCTTAAAAAGGACCAGTTTCCGTAACTCATCGGACACCCTCATTTTTTCCGGTCCCGAGGGCTGCAAATATTTGGCGGCAAGTTCTTTCGGGACAGTTCTTACCCGTTCATGCACATAGACACCCTCCATCGCCTGTTCGAGGGCTGTAAGCGAGATGTCTGTTGCAAGGACCACCGGTTTTCCCTGCAGGGCCCGCTTCCCGAAGTATTCATACAGCAAAATAGCGAGGGTATAGGGCTCCTCCCCGGCGGCGCATCCCGCGCTCCAGATTCGAAGACCCGCCTCCGGAGAATTTCCGTATTTCCGCTCAAATTCCGGGAGCCCCTGTTCGATGAGAAAATTAAAATGGTCGTTTTCACGGAAAAAATAACTGTGGTTTGTGGAAATTTTATCTACCAGAGAAATGAGGCCTTTCCCGGAGGTATCGCCTACAACCGAATCGTAGTACTCCGCGAAAGTGCTGAACCCCATCCCTTTTATCAGCTTATTCAGCCTTCCCCGCACGAGGGCCTTTTTCTTCTCCGTCAGGTTAATACCGAATTTGGTATACACCAGGTCCGCGATTTTTCGGAATTCCCCGTCGTCTATCTGTATAATGCCGTTTACGGAGAAATCCTCCTCTGGTGCCCGCTCCCGCGTCGCGTTCATCTATATTTTCTGCTGAATGGCTTCGATATCTTCTTTATGAAGAATCTTTTTCGCGTCGAGGAGGATTTTCACCTCATCCCCGATTTTCCCCAATCCGGAAATGTACTGTTCTTTTCCGGTGGCGCTCTTAAAATTCGGCGCCGGCTCTATATCTTTCGCGTAAATATCGTGGACTTCGGCAACGGTATCCACAATGAAACCGATAGAGCTGCTGTCGATATTCACGATAATGATACAGGTACGGTCGTCATACTCCCGCGGTTCCATTCCGAAACGGAGACGGAGGTCCATAACCGGAATGACCTTTCCCCGTAAATTAATGACTCCCCGGATATAAGCCGGCATGTCCGGCACTTCGGTAATTTTCTGCATCTCCTCAATCCCGGTAACATGGCCGATATTAATGCCGTACACCTCATTCCCTAAATTAAAGAGCAGGTACTTATTTTCCTGCGTATTGTCGTCATCATCGTCATCAACTATCATCAGTGCGTCATCTTCAGTCTGATTTTTAGCCGTTTTTGTTTCCTCACTCATGATTCAACCTCCATAAAGTTATTCAAACATTTCCTTTAACAGGGCGCTTGTATCAATTATCAGGCATATTTCACCGCTTCCGAGAACACTGCAGCCCGAAACGGCCCGGATTTCACCCATGTAATCCGGAAGCGGTTTGACGACCACCTGCCGGTTGCCGATAATTTCATCGACCAGTATCGCGGCTTTTTTTTGCCCCGTCTGCGCGATAATAAACAACCCCTCCTCGGGATTGGTTATACTGTTTTTGATATTGTAAAAACGGTACAGTTCAATAATCGGCATAATTTCGTTCCGAAGCCGCAACACTTCCTCCCCGTTACTGGTGGCGGTCAGCTGCCGTTTTTCGATCTTTTGAAATTCGATAATGTCCTCGATGGGAAGGGAATACAGCATTTCGCCGACCCGGAAAATAATGCTGTCGATAATCGCGAGGGTAAGAGGAATTTTCAGGATTATCGATGTTCCATTGCCGGGGCTGCTTTCGGTCCCGATCTTTCCCCGGAGCTTGTCAATATTCCGCCGTACCACATCCATCCCTACACCCCGTCCGGATATCTCCGAAACCTGGTCCGCGGTGGAAAATCCGGGTTCAAAAATCAGTTTGAACGCCTCTTCGTCCGGCATCTCTTCGCCGCTTCCTTCAATAAGCCCGTTCTCCCGGGCCTTTTTCAGAATTTTTTCCCTGTTAAGCCCTCCGCCGTCATCTTTTATCGTTATCCAGATCTCATTTCCTTCGTACTTCGCGTCGAGCCAGATATTGCCCGCCGCGGCCTTCCCCCGGCTCTCCCGAATGTCCGCGTCTTCAATACCATGATCGATGGAATTCCGTATAATGTGCACCATTGGATCGGAAATTTCCTCGATAACATTCCGGTCCATCTCCGTTTCCTGGCCGCTTAAATGTAAATCGATTTTCTTTTCGAACTTTCGCGCAAGGTCCCGTACAAGCCTCCGCATTTTATTAAACAACCCCTCTAACGGGATCATCCGGATGGCCATGGTAATTTCCTGCATTTCCCGGGTAATCTTCGACATCGAAGAGGCCGCGCGGCTGAAACTCTCTATTTCGACACCCTCCATTTCAGGATGCGATATGACCATGGCCTCGGCGGTAATGAGTTCCCCCATAAGGTCGAAGAGTTTGTCCAGCCGGCGCATATCGACACGGATGTCCTTCCGCTTGACTTTGTATTGCTCGTCTTTCTTCTTAGCTTCCGCTCTGGCCGTTGTCTGCGCGGCAAGCACCTTCTCAACAATTTCCTCTTTCGCGGCGCCCTGTTTTATCAGGATTTCTCCGATTTTCCGCTGCTGTTCCTCTAAGGCGGTTTCCACGTCATTCTCGCTTATAACGCCCATTTCCACTAAGAGATCGCCTAATGGTTTATAGGAACCGCTGCCGCCGTCTCTTTCATCGTCTTCATCGTCTTCATCGTTTTCATCATCATCATCAAGGTCCCAATCTTCCTCTTCCGCCTCGGAGGAATTATCGGCCGTGCTGCCGCCGGCATCCGCGTTTCCGCCCGGGGCTGCATCTCCGGGCCCGGAAATAGCTTGAAGAGCATTCAGCAGCTGGTCGAGATTTGTCAGCAGTTCGGTAACGATTGTATGATCGGCTTTCCGCTTCCCCTTCCGGACATCGTCCATCCGGGTTTCAATGTCCATGCACATTTTTTCGATATTGCCGAAACCGAAAAACCCGGCATTCCCCTTGATGGTATGGATGGAGCGGAAGGCCTCATCGATCTGGGGCGCGTCGGAAGGGTCGCTTTCAATTTGGAGGAGATTATGTTCCGTACTGTCTAGTAAATCGGTGGTTTCAGCGACGAAACTTTCAACCATTTCGGGAGTTATCAATTCTTCTGGTATGCCGTCACCACTCATGCAAAAACCTCACTAAGCATTCTATAATATATACCTAATTGTACGCAAGTTGAAAAAAAAATCAACAAAATTTGTTATTAATCTCCAAAAATGTTTGAAAGTTCACCGTTACTTGACTTTCCTCCCGTCATATCTGACAATACATGAGATGGAAATCAATAAATGGATGAATAATTCCCTGCCGGGCCTTGTGGAAGAAATTCGAAGCCGGATCGAGACGGGACATCATATCGAAAACTGCAGCTACCTCGGACTCGCGGGGCGGAAAGAAATCTATGAGATTTTAGACCATCTGCTGTCGGTCCTGTTTCCGGGCCGGTACAGTAAAGACAGCGTCCCGAAGGACGATTTAAGCTTTTACATTCATGATGTGCTTAGGCATATCAGTTTCAAGTTTTCCCGGCATCTGAAAGACGCCTTTCATCATTTCTGCCGCAAGCGGACACCGGCGTGCGAAACAAAAGACTGCGACAACTGCGCCTACGAGAGCCTTACCTATCTCATTGAATCGATTCCCGATATACGAGATGTCCTGCAGCAGGATATCGAAGCGGCCTACTTCGGCGACCCGGCGGCAAACTCCATTGAAGAAATTATTTTAAGCTATCCTGCCATTGACGCGATTGCCACCTATCGAATTGCCCACCTGCTGTATCAAAAAGAGGTCCCGGTGGTGCCCCGGATACTCTCGGAGCGGGCCCACTCCCTAACGGGCATCGATATTCATCCCGGCGCGGCCATCGGTCCCGGGTTTTTTATCGATCACGGAACAGGCGTCGTTATCGGCGAAACGTGCAGCATCGGTAAAAACGTAAAAATCTACCAGGGTGTTACTCTCGGCGCCCTCTCCCCCTTCGACAAGGACGGAAACCCCAGAAAAGGGGAAAAACGGCACCCCGATATCGAAGACGATGTTATTATTTACGCTAACGCCACCATTTTAGGGGGAAAAACCGTTATCGGCAAAGGCGCCGTTATCGGCGGAAATACCTGGATTACCGCCTCGGTGGAACCGGGTACGCTGGTTTACCGCAATACCAATGTAACCGCATGAATATATTTTCGAGAAAAGGATTTAAAAAAACACGCCGGCATATTCACCGCTACCGGGAGATAATTTCCATTTTTCTCAAATACGGATTCCGGGACTTTATTACCCGGGGCCATATCAGGGGAGTACCCGCGGGGGAGAAACAAAAGGCATCAAAAAGCGGAAAAATCAACCTGAAGCAGTACAGCCACTGGGAACGGGTCCGGATGGCCTTAGAGGAGCTGGGGCCCACCTTCATCAAGCTGGGCCAGATTATGAGCAACCGGCCGGACCTCCTGGCCCCGGAGCTGATCCTGGAATTGGAAAAACTGCAGACCCGAGTACCCCCCTTCCCCTATGACGAAGCAAAAAAACTGATAGAGGCGGAGCTGGGGAAACCCCTGCGGACAGTTTTTGCCCGTTTTGACCTGGAACCGGTAGCTTCCGCGTCGATTGCCCAGGCCCATAAAGCACGGCTGAAAAGCGGAGAGGAAGTTATTGTAAAGGTACAGCGCCCGAATATTGAAGAGACCATCAATACCGATATTGAGATCCTGAAACGTTTAGCGGGGATTTTCGAACACCTCATTCTGCAGGCGGAGACCCTCGACGCTGTCAATGTTATAGATGAGTTCGGGAAATCTCTCAACCGGGAAATCGATTTTATCAATGAAGCTATGCACATCGAGAAATTCGCGGCCAACTTCCAGGAAGAAAGCAGCCTGGTTGTTCCGGCGGTTTTTAGGGACTACTCTTCGAAGCGGGTCCTGACCATGGAGTTTATCGACGGCACCCATGTTTCGGAACTAAAGCGGCTGCACGAAAAAGGGATCGACACCAAAAAAATTGCCGACACCGGGACCCGCCTCGTCTTAGAGCAGATTTTCGAGCACGGATTTTTTCATGCCGACCCTCACCCGGGAAATGTTATGGTCCTCGACGACGAACGGGTCTGTTTTCTCGATTTCGGGATGATGGGGATGATTCTGCCGAAGCACCGGAATTATTTGAGCAATATTATGGTCGGCATTGTAAACCAGGACGCCGGGGGAATAACGAAATCGCTCATCGATTTTTCCAGGTCCGAGAACATTGAAAATAGAGAAAATCTGGAGTATGAAATTTTTGTCCTCTCCGAACAGTATTCCCATCTCCCCCTGAAAGATATCAACATGGGCGACCTCCTGCCGAAAATGCTCTCGGTTATTCTCGACTACGAGCTCCGGCTGCCGGCAAATATTTTTATGCTGACAAAGGCGCTGATTACCATCGAAGGGGTCGGGAGAAGGCTGGACCCTGAATACGATCTTATGTCGCACATCGAACCCTTCGCGAAACAGCTTATCAGGCGCAGATTCAAGGCGGACCGTTTAAAGAAAGACGCCCTCTCCGCGGCGGTGCGGATGCGGGACCTGCTTGCCGATCTCCCCGATGATACAAAGGAAATCATCAAAGTACTGAAATCGGGGAAAACGAAAATCGACTTTGAGCGGGGGGGGCTGCAGCAGGTTTTCCGCCGGCTCGGCAATATTACCAACAGGCTAACCCTTTCTATTGTGTTCGCCTCTCTTGTTATCGGTTCGGCGCTGATGTTCAATTCCATGGTGCCGCCGCTGTGGCGGGGAATTCCCGTAATCGGCCTTGCCGGCTTAGGGGGCGCCGTTATTACCGGCGTGCTGCTCTTTGTTACAATACTTCGAAAGAACCGGCTATAATGTATTCATGAGGACGATACGAATGGAAATATCTCCTGATATGTAGCTCTGGCACCCCAGCCGGACAGCTTCGAGATTGCCGAGTTCCAGGAGCTTCCGCTTTTCCGCCGGAGTGGGCGGAGAAATTTTCTCGATACCCCGAAGGACTTTATACCGGCAGGTGCCGCACTGGGCCTTACCACCGCACCGGTGGGCCGTCCGCACACCCGCCCGAAGCAGGTTATTGAGGACCGATACGGCAGTGCTTGCCTCTACTGTTTCTCCGGTATTTGCTATATAAATCGACGGCATTGCCCATACTATACGCAAAACAGAGAATTTATCAAATACCCGATTGGACGGAGAGATTTTTTTCTAGTACATTGAAGAGAGACAAGGAGGCAGTATGAATAATTCTCTGAAAAACGGGATCTTTTTACGGACAGCGTATCAGCCG
>CAYTSI010000037.1:0-1262 GCA_964440465.1 uncultured Spirochaetales bacterium | reverse complement strand
GCGGCGGCATGCTGTTTATTGCCGTTAAGCACCGTCAGAGTATGAACGCGTAAGCTTCTCCTTCAGCGTTTTTAATTCCCCGCTGAGTTCAACGGGGTATGTTTCCGCTGATCGTAAACGGAGGATGGATGGGGGGCAACGGTCCAGTTCCGATTTTACCCTGTCCTGAATGTCCGGCAGCGGAAGCGGACCGTTCCGTCTCTCCCCCCCTTTCAGCTGTAATTTCAGCAGGGGAACGGCGCTTTCGCTGTAATTTCCGCTTCTGCCGTCCCCCGGGACAACCGGAGGCGCTTCGTTTTCGAGGGCAATCACGTCCCGGAGAAACGCTCCCTCCGGCCCGCGGACCCGGTAGACCTGCTTGATGCCGGGATTCGTCGATTTTTCGGCACTCTCCGACACCTTCATTACCGGCTTGTTTTCTCCGCCTTTTGCCGCGAGCTTGTAGACCCCGGAGAGGGAGGCATCCTCCCCGCCGGTAACGAGACGGGTCCCCACCCCCCACATGTCGATAGGGGCTTTCCGCTTAACCAGCTCTTCAATCTGCCATTCATCAAGCTCGTTGGAAACGGTAATGAGAGCATCGGGGCAGCCGGCTTCGTCCAGGCGCCGACGCACCTCTCTGCTCAAATTCAGCAGGTCCCCGCTGTCCAGGCGCACACCGAAACGATTCCCTTTGTCCGCGAGCCTTTTTCCCGCGATAATCGCGTTTTCGATGCCGCTTGTCAGGGTGTCGTAGGTATCGATGAGAAAAATTGAGCTGTCCGGATACAAGTCCGCGTAGGCGTTAAAAGACGCGAGCTCCGAATCGAAGGACAAGACCCAGGAGTGGGCCATTGTCCCTTTCGCGGGAATTCCAAGGTCCCTGCCGGCGGCGGTATTCGAGGTGGCCGAAGCTCCGCCGATAAAGGCGGCCCTGGCGGCGGAAAACGCGCCGTCGAGGCCCTGGGCGCGGCGGAGCCCGAATTCCAAAACGGTCCCCTTTCCGGAGGCAAGAAAAATACGGGCGCTCTTGGTGGCAATGAGGGTCTGAAAATTGACGATATTAAGCAGAACACTTTCAATAAGCTGCGCTTCCATGATATCTGCATGGACCCGGATAAGGGGTTCATCCGGGAACACCACCGTCCCCTCCGGGACCGCGTAGAGGTCGCCTGAAAAACGGAAACCGGAGAGGCAGTCCAGAAAATCTTCAGCAAAGATACCGGAGGAACGCAGGTAGTCGATATCGCTTTCGGTAAAGCGGAGCCCTTCGAGGTACTGAA
>CAYTSI010000036.1:11091-30276 GCA_964440465.1 uncultured Spirochaetales bacterium | reverse complement strand
CAAGTTCGCTCTGTCCGTTGCCGTCCACCCCGGCAATGCCGACAATTTCTCCGGGGCGTACCTGCAGAGAGAGACCTTCCAGCGCGGAGACATTTTTATCACTGTAGACATACAAATCGTCTAAAATAACGGAGGGTTCTCCGCTGATCTGCTTTACTTTTTTTTCGACGGTAAGAACGACTTCCCGTCCCACCATTAAGTTGGCCAGCTCTTCTTTTGTAACGTCTTTGGTAACGCGTTCTCCCTCCATTCTGCCGCCCCGAAGAATATAGACCCGGTCGGAAATTTCCATCACCTCTTCGAGTTTATGGGTAATAATGATAATAGAAACTCCCCGGTCGCGAAGTCCGCGTATAACTTCAAACAGTTCGTCCACCTCTTGGGGCGTCAGCACCGCCGTCGGTTCATCTAAAATAAGGATCTTCGCTTCCCGGTAGAGGGCCTTCAAGATTTCCACCCGCTGCTGCAGGCCGACTGCTATATTTTCGATGAACGCGTCGGGGTCGATGGCAAGATGGTACTTTTCCGAAATCTCCCGAACACGGCGGCGGGCCGCTTTGGTATCGATAAACCCTAAATTAGCCGGCTCGTTTCCAAGAATAATATTTTCTGTAACCGACAGGGTGTCGACGAGCATGAAATGCTGGTGCACCATCCCCAGTCCCTTTTCAATGGCGTCCCGGGGTGAAGAAAAGTCCGTTTTCCGACCGTTTAAAAAAATTTCTCCGGAGGTAGGCTGTATGAGGCCGTAAAGAACGTTCATCAGCGTCGATTTGCCCGCGCCGTTTTCCCCTAAGAGGCATAATATTTCACCCTTTTGCAGGGTTATGCTGATATTATCGTTTGCAAGGACCTTTGGAAACTGCTTTGAGATTCCTTTCATCTCCAGCACAAAGTTGTCGGCTTCGTTTTCCGCTGCTCCCATTTTTTTCCCTTGCTAGTTGTGGCGTTGTATAAACAATAATTCAGCCGCCGCCGGATGTCAACTATAAGTTGGTTTTATCAACGAAGAAGCGCGGGTTAACGAAGTAGTAACGGTAAAATAACTGAAAAATAAAGAGGCGGTAACGAAAGCATAACACTACAGGAGCCATAATTGTCTCAAAACTATTAACCACAGGAGGAAAAGAATGAAGAATCTCTCAATGAAAGCATTGCTGCTTGCACTTATAATCATGCTCGTACCCGTGATTGTATTTGCAGGAGGCAAACAGGAAACTCCGGCGCCGGCAGGGCCGACACAGGAACAGGCGGAAATGCCGGAACAGAAACCGGCCAAGTATGTGTTTGTATTTATCGGTGACGGTGTAGGGGCCCCCCAGACCGCGGCCGCGGAAGCCTATCTCGGGGCAAAACGGGGCAGTGTTCAGCCGGTAAAACTGACCTACGACGAGTTCCCCGCCGCCGGTATTAGCACGACCTACGCGGCCGACCGCTATATTACCGGTTCCGCCGCCGCCGCCACGGCAATTGCCTGCGGATTGAAGACCAACATCGGCGTTATCGCAATGGACCCCGGCAAGACCAAAAATTACAAAACCATCGCGGAAATGGCGAAAGAGGCCGGCATGAAAGTCGGCATTCTGTCCAGTGTTAACTTAGACCACGCCACCCCGGCAAGTTTTTACGCTCATACCGACAGCAGGAACAACTACTACGAAATCAATATGCAAATGGCAAACTCAGATTTCGATTACTTTGCCGGAGGCATGGTACGGACCAGCAAGACACCGGAAGGTGAAAAGTCGGCCCACGACGTTATTGAAGAGAGGGGCTGGCAGGTCGCAACCAACAGGCAGGAACTGAACGCTCTTCAGCCCGGAAAAACCGCCTATGCCTACAATCACGGGTTTGCCTTTAACGCCCTCGATTATACAATCGATCAGGAAGCCGATGACATTACCATTGCCGAATTTACCGCGAAGGGTATCGAACTCCTCGACAACCCCAACGGCTTTTTTATGATGGTTGAGTCAGGGAAAATCGACTGGGCCTGCCACGCCAACGACATCGGCTCTTCGATCCACGACACCATTGCCTTTGACGAAGCTATTCAGGAAGCTGTTCAGTTCTATACCCGGCATCCCGACGAAACCCTGATTGTTGTTAGCGGCGACCATGAATGCGGAGGGCTTACCCTCGGATTTGCCGGTACCGGGTACGATACTTCTTTCAGCGTCATCGACGGGCAGACAAAGTCTTACGAATATTTCGACCAGTATGTTTTCGCTCCCTTTAAGGAAAAAGGGGGAAGCTTTAAGGATATTCTGCCGGAACTGGAAAAATACTTCGGCCTGATCGACCTGAACAACTATGAACGTGAACAGCTCGAAATGGCTTTTGCCCAGAGTATGGCCGGTTCAGAGGAAAAATCGAAGGATGCGGCTACCGCTCTACTTTACGGGTCCTATAATCCGCTTTCCGTAAAAGCGACACACATTCTTGGCCAGCGGGCCGGCATGGCTTGGACATCCTATTCACATACCGGCGTACCGGTGCCGACGTACGCTTTAGGTGTCGGCGCGGAAGCTTTCAACGGCTCCTACGACAACACGGACATTTTTCACAAAACCGTTGCCGCGATGGGTTTGCGGAATCCCGTAGCCCTCGCGCGGTAAGTATTCAGAAAAAACGCTTTCCGGGAGGGGTCCGTTAGGCCCCTCCCTTTTCTAGTAATCAAAGAGGAATATACAATGATTTTTAGGGAAAAGATTCAAAAAAAAGATCTCTTCTTTCTTCTTGCCGTAATCGCGGCCAGTATCGTGCTTGTCTTTGTTCCCACCGGCTTTGCCCGGCCCCAGGAACAAACAGTCAGGGCCAAGGCCCTTGTTACCGAAGTTGACGACAGCGATGTGCAGAATTTTACCATTGTAAAGCAGGGGGACCAGCAAGTCCTGCTGGAAATCCTAAACGGAAAGTTTAAAGGGGAAATTGTCGAAGCTGCAAACTTCCTGCTCGGAAAGCTGGAGCTGGACACAATTTACACCGAAGGAGACAAGGCGCTTGTGACACTGCAGCTCGACGAAAGCGGGGAAACAATTCTTCATGCAAACGTAGTCGATCACTACCGGATTAACATTGAGCTCATCCTTCTGGCACTTTTTGTATTTCTTTTACTCGTGTACGCGGGGTGGACCGGTGTCAAAGCCGTTTTCTCATTCGGATTCACGGCACTGCTCATCTGGAAGGTGCTGCTGCCGGGTTTCCTTCGAAACGTCAATCCTGTATTCCTCTCCCTGGGAATCGTCCTTGTTTTAACGGGAGTAATTGTTTTCCTTGTCGGGGGAATCAGCCGGAAAGGGCTTGTTGCCTTTTTCGGAGCAGCGGCGGGTGTGGTGGTAACGATGCTTTTGTCGCTGTTATTCGGCAGACTGTTCCGGGTGCACGGCGCGGTGAAGCAGTTTTCCGAAACACTGCTCTATTCAGGGTTTGCAAATCTCAACCTGACGCAGATTTTTCTTTCAGGCATATTTCTTGCATCTTCCGGTGCCGTGATGGACATCGCGATGGATGTTTCGGCCTCAATGACCGAGGTTGCGGAGAAACATCCGGAAATAGGCCCCGCGGAATTAATACGCTCCGGCTTTACCGTGGGACGGGCGGTTGTCGGGACAATGACAACGACGCTGCTTCTCGCCTATTCCGGGGGCTATTCCGCCCTGCTGATGGTGTTCATGGCCCAGGGAACGCCGACGGTGAATATTTTCAATATTACCTATGTTTCCGCGGAGATCCTCCATACACTCGTCGGTAGCTTCGGCCTTGTAACCGTCGCGCCCTTCACCGCGGCCATCGGAGGCCTGCTGCTTACAAAACGGGGTGTTGTACCGGGCCGGGTACGGGCCGACATGCGGCGCGAATAAGAGAAAAAACATAAATATCTTGACTCTGCTTCTGTTTTTAGTTAGATTTCTAACTGTTATAAAACTAACTAAAAGGACCGCCGCGTGGACAATGATCTGCGAAAAATTTTCGAGACGATGCCGCTCTTTACGCGGAAGCTGATGCACGATTTTCCGTTTCACGATTCGGCTGTCGAGCTCAATAAAACGCAGCAGAAGGCGCTTCATTTCGTCAGCTTTCATCCGAAGGCGAACATGGGGGAGATTTGCAGACATATGAACATGGAAAAAGGATCGTTTACGGCGGTGGTTGATTCCCTTATCGACAAAGGGCTAATCCGGCGGGACCGTGATACGGAGGACCGGCGGAGAATCAATCTTTCGTTAACGGACGCGGGAAGCAGTGTTGTCGCCGATTTCGAACGGAAAATGGGCAGGCATTTGAAGCGGAAGCTCGAGAAGCTCAATCCGGAAGATATGCAGAAGTTTTCCCGTGCCGTAAACGATTTGCATGAAATTGTTGCAAAGCTGTAACAGACGAGGAAACTATGGAAGAAAAAAACAACAAAGATAAAATGCTTGGAACGGAGCGCATTGGAAAGCTTCTGACAAAGTTGTCGGTCCCCGCGATTGTCGGGATGATTGTCAACGCCCTCTATAACGTGGTCGATACGATTTTTATCGGGCGGGGAGTCGGCACCATGGGGATCGGCGGGCTGACGATCGCGTTTCCCGTGCAGATGTTTATTATGGCCGTTGCCATGCTTATCGGTATCGGCGCGGCATCGGTTATTTCCCGCGGCCTCGGCGCGGGAGAGAGGGACAGAGCAAACCGTTCGGCGGGCAACACCCTTTCGGTTTCGATCATCTTCGGTGTTATTGTCATGGCCGCGGGGTATCTTCTTATGAAGCCGCTGCTGCGGATTTTAGGGGCAACCGAGGAAATAATGCCCTACGCGCGGGACTATCTTTCGGTAATATTTCTCGGCGCGCCGTTTATTACGTTTGCCGCGGCGTCTAACAATGTTGTCCGCGCGGAGGGCCGGGCCGCCGTTGCAATGCTGACGATGGTTATCGGGACCGGGCTGAATATTCTCCTCGATCCAATTTTTATTTTCGGCCTCGGTTTAGGCGTAAAGGGAGCGGCAATCGCGACGGTCATTTCCCAGTTTGTCTCTTTCACGTTTCTTCTTCTCTTTTTCCTGTCCGGCAGGAGCTCGCTAAAAATTAAATTAAAATATTTACGGCCGAACTGGCACGTTTTAGGAGAAATGCTGAAACTCGGCCTTCCGATTTTTGTACGGCAGTTCGGTGTTAGCATATTTGCCGTTATTGTAAACAATTCTTTGCGTGCCTATGGTTCCGGTCTTCACATCGCGGCGTTCGGTGTCGTCAACAGGCTGCTGATGTTCATGCTGATGCCGCTGATGGGGCTTTCCCAGGGCTTTCAGCCGATAGCGGGGTATAACTACGGCGCCCGGGATTACGGACGGGTACGAGAGGTGGTAAAAGTGTCGATTATCGTCTCTACCCTCATTGCTGCTGTATTTTTCGTTATCGTGATGCTCTTTCCCCGGCCGCTGCTGCGGATCTTCAGCGAAGACGCACTCCTGATACGGGAAGGTATCAGGGTGCTGCGGACCGTCAGCATTGCCGTCCCGCTTATCGGCTTACAGCTTATCGGGGCAACCTACTTCCTGGCTTTAGGTAAAGCGATACCTTCTCTGCTGCTGGGAATGTCGAGGCAGATCCTTTTTCTCATACCGCTGGTCCTGCTCCTGCCCCTCGCGTTCGGCCTTAACGGGATTTGGATTGCCTTTCCGGCGGCGGATTTTCTTGCCACGGCGGTAACCGTGATCTGGTTCGGGGTGGACATACAACGGCTGAGGCTCGGGAAAGCTGCCGCGGCGGGGAAGCGGAAAGCTCCGGAAGCTACATAAGGGTGTAGTCCTGTTTTTCCTTTTCAATGAAGAGGGAAACGAAGCGGGAGAGAATTGCTTTTTTCGGATATAACAAGTGTTCCTCCGTGTACACGGGGTTGTGGAATTGCAGCGTTAGGGCAATGCCGTCGCTCGGCCGTACTTCGAGGAGCCGGTTTTTTCTGCCCCGCCGGTAAAACATGGCGGCCTTGTAGCCGGTGTCCCTCTTTCCGGAGAGAATTAGTTTTGTAACTGTAAATCTGTTCTCCATCATAAATTTCGCGAAGAGCTCGTGAGTAAGCAGCCGGGGGGTCCGTATTCCCTTCAGCATGACAATAATCGCGTTTGCTTCGAAGGGCCCTACCGGCACCGGCAGGACCCGGAGATGGCTGCTGTCTTCGAGAATGACAACGGGAACATCCTCCTGATTATCGAGGGCAATACCTTGTATCGAAAGACGAACAAGAATTTCAGACATATTACCCTAGTAAATATATCACGTAATTCTAGTTGACACATGAATAGCAAAGAAATACACTGGAAAACACTTTTTAAAGACGAACAATACATGACAGGATTCTTAACAGACAGCGATTTCGAAAAATTCAGAGCACTCATTTATGACGAAAGCGGAATCCATTTTTCTGAATCAAACAGAACGATACTTGAAAGCCGGCTGAAGGAACGCCTGAAAAAGGCCGAGATGGACAGTGTTTCCTCCTACTATACCCTTATTAAAGGAAACACCGAGGAGATGAAAACACTTCTCGACAGCGTTACCACGAATTTAACAAGATTTTGGAGAAACACGGCCCATTTTCAAACCTTCGAAAACCATGTGGTCGTTGATTTAGTGGAACACAAAAAATCAACCGGCGATAAAAAAATCAAGCTGTGGAGTGCCGGGTGCTCAACCGGGGAAGAGCCTTACTCTCTGGCAATTGTACTAAAGGAGCTGCTGCCGCCGGGATTTACCGCGGAGATTACCGCGTCCGATATTAGTCTGAAATCGCTGATGATTGCGAAAGAGGGCTTTTATCCCGAAACAAGGATCAGCGGTGTTCCGGAGCAGTATTTAACGAAGTATTTTGAAAAAAAGGGAAACGGGTATCAGATAAAAGATGAAATTAGATCGATGATTAAATTCGATTATCATAATTTAAAAAACGACAGCGGATTGCGGAACTTGGACACTGTCTTCTGCAGGAATGTTATTATCTATTTTGATGAAACCGCCCAGAAAGCTGTTATTAACAGATTTTGGGAGGCTATGAGTAACCACTCCTTCCTGTTTATCGGACATTCCGAGTCCTTGTTCGGTATGAATACTCAGTTTGAGTTTGTAAAAACCGAATGGGCAACGCTTTACCGCAAATTTATCGGCACCTAGGGGTTAGTTGTGGAAAAAGATACCGTATCGGTCCTTATTGTAGATGACAGTGCTCTCATGCGGAATCTTATCGGAAAAATTATCGAAAGCGCCGAGGGCCTGGAAGTCGCGGGAAAGGCGATGAACGGGAGATTTGCCCTTCAGAAAATCGACACATTACAGCCTGATGTAATTGTCCTTGATTTGGAAATGCCGGAGATGAACGGTATCGATTTCCTGCGGGCCCGGAGAGAACGGGGCATTACCATACCCGTGGTAATTTTGAGTTCCTTGGCGAAAAAAGGAGCGAAAATTACAATGGAGGCCCTCAATTTAGGCGCTTCCGATTTTATTATGAAACCCTCCGGGTCTGTTTCGGGAGACATCCACACCGTGGGAAGGCATATTATCGATGCCCTTCGCGCTTACGGGTTAAACTATAAAAAACAGCGGGGCGTTATCATCACGCAGGAGGACCCGCGGCAGCATGCTCCGGCCCTTGAAAAACCGGCGGTGCCGGGAGATACGGTGTCCGCCCCTCGGGCGGAACGAAGAACGGAAGCGCCCCTTGTTCCCCTTACCGCTCCGCCGAAAAAAGCAGCCGGTGCAATTGAACTGGTGGTAATCGGTATCTCAACCGGCGGGCCGAATGCCCTCCGGGAGGTTTTCGCCCATATAGAGGCGGATTTGCCGGCCCCCGTTGTGGTTGTACAGCATATGCCGGCGGGATTCACCGAAGAGTTTGCAAAAAGTCTGGACAGGGTTTCTCCCCTTTCCATAACGGAGGCGAAGGACGGGGATGTGCTGCAGCCGGGAAGGGTGCTGATCGCGCCGGGGAACTTTCATATCGAGGTGGAAAAACGGCGCCTCGCTCCGGTGGTTACACTCTCCTCCGCCGATTTAGTCAACGGACACCGCCCCTCGGCGGACGTCCTGTTTGCATCGGCAGTTAAGCAGTACAAGAACAATATTCTCGCAGTTATAATGACCGGCATGGGAAAAGACGGCGCCCGGGAAATCGGTTCGATTCGTGCCGCTGGGGGAATTACAATCGGGCAGAACCGGGAGACATGTGTCGTTTATGGAATGCCGAAGGTAGCAATAGAAAACGGATATATTCAGCACGTTGTGCCGCTGAATGAAATCGGCCCCCTTATCAGCAGACTGGCTAAAGAAAATAATTAACGAACTGTACTCTCGGCATACGAGAGCTGACGCTTCATCCACGCGGCATTGACGCTTCCGGTTTTCTTACCCAGAATAATTCCTTCGGGACTTATCACAAAGGTGGTAGGGACAGCTGTAACCTGAAACAGAAATTCCGCGATATTCTGATCATCGATAAGCACCGGAAAAGGGATGTTCCGCTCCCGTACGAATGTTTTCACCGCCTCTATTCCCGATTCGGAAGCAGTTAAATTGACCGCGGCAATTTCTACCGGATTGTCCGCGTGCTCCCGGTAAAACCGCGCCATTTCGGGTATTTCCGCCTTGCACGGGGGGCACCATGTTGCCCAGAAGTTAAGGAACAAGAGCTTTCCATGATAATCGGAGAGGGACTTCGGGCTGCCCGTTAAGTCTGGCAGGGTAAAGCCGGGCGCACGGTCCCCCGGGGACGTCCCGATTTCCGCTTCGGCAGTTGAAGCCGCGGCGGCTGCCGGGAAGGGCCGCAGCACCAGGAAGTTCAGCACGAGGGCGAAACTGAGGGCCGTTCCAAGTCCTATGGCGAGGGGAAGGGAGAACTGTTTCCAGGGTATTTTCCGCTTCCGTACCGCGAAAAACAGGTACGCGCCCGCGCCGGCAAACCCGATCAGCGTTCCCGGCAAACCTCCGGGGAGATACAGAAGAAGCATCGGGTGGGAGGTAACCGCTTTCCATTGGAAGATGAGGGGCGCGGCTTTCCAGATTCCGACCCAGAGCAGCAGGGAATTCACCAAAAGAGAACCGACCAGCTTTCCGGTTTCCCGGTTTTTTTTCATGAGATATGAAAAAACGGCGTATCCCGCGGCAAGGCTGAGGGCCAGAAACAGCCAGGTGTAGGGAACGGTAACCGGTCCCAGTGACAGGGCCCCTCCTCGGTACACCGGTTATCCTGCCTGTTCTTGTTTTTCAGGCCGCTGTACACAAACCTGAACAGAAGGGTTACTGTTTACCCATTCGATAAGCCGCCGCTCAAGATCAATTTTGTATCCTAGAATATTGTTGATATGGTCCAGGGTAATCCTCGGTGTTCCGCCTAATTCCACCCTTCCCCGGCCCGCGTTGTATATGGCAATCCCGACAACCTCGTTACCCCCCTGGTCTAAACACCACCGGAAATGACGGAGGGCATATTTCGCGTTTGTCTCGGGATCGAAACACTGGGTTTCGGTAAGCTGGGGAAAAGTCTTCGAATTGAGCTGAAACAGGCCCCGGTCGATGGAAACGGTGTTTTTATTAACCGCCCATCTGTTAAAATCGCTTTCTCCGTGTGCCAAGGCAAAAGCCAGATTGAAGGGTATCCCGTATTGCACCGCGTTTTTGACAATTGCGTTGGTGACCGCGGCATTGCCGGTAATGCTGTTATAAAAATCGAGTACCTCCAGCCGTGTTGTCGGGTTCTTGTACAAGAACAACGCCGGGTCGGTATTTTCCGGAACATTAATCGAGATGGTTACCTGCTTTTCAGCAATCTCCGTTTCTTCTACAGGTTCACTAATGTGTTGTGCCTGTTCTCCCTGATATTGGGTGCTGCATGATAAGAGCAGCGGAATAATACATAATAATGTTGTTAGGTTTCGTTTACTGTTTTTCACGAAGCCTCCTTCCTTATCGCAATTTTCTTACATATGTGTTTTTTCGTACGCGGGAAACGTCGAGTAATGTAGGAATTGAGGATTATACGCATAAAATAATAAAGGTCAACCCGAAAGGCAAGCGGTTTTTATACCAGCTCCGCTACCAGATCGCCGACTTCGCCGGTTGAATATCCCATTTGCCCCGCGTTCAGGCTTTTGATTTTATGGGCCGTTACGTCCATAACGGCGTTTTCCACCGCGGCGGCCGCTTTTTCTTCCCCAAGTGTGTCCAGCATCATTCCGGCCGCTGCTATCGCGGCTAAGGGGTTAATGATGTTTTGGCCGGTGTATTTCGGCGCCGACCCGCCGATGGGTTCGAACATGCTGACCCCGTCGGGATTGATGTTTCCGCCCGCGGCGATCCCCATGCCGCCCTGGGTCATTGCGCCGAGGTCGGTAATAATATCCCCGAACATGTTGCCGGTCACCAGAACGTCGAACCATTCCGGGTTTTTCACCATCCACATACAGGCGGCGTCGACGTGATAATAATCCCTTCTGATGTCGGCATAGTCCTTTTCACCGACTTCATGAAATACCCGTTCCCATAAATCATACACATAGGTAAGGACATTGGTTTTTCCCACGAAGCCGAGGGTGTTTTCAGTTCCCTTCCCCCGGGCTTTCTTCCCTTTCCGCCGTGCGTAGTCGAAGGCGTAACGGAGGCACCGTTCGACCTGGTGCCGGGTATAGACCATACTCTGGGTGGCAACTTCGTGTTCCGTGCCTTTCATGGAAAAACCGCCGGTCCCGGTATAGATGCCGCCGGTGTTTTCACGGACCACTACATAGTCGATTTCTTCGGGTCCCTTGTCTTTTATCGGGGTGTATACGCCGGGATACAGTTTGACCGGCCGGAGATTGATGTACTGATCGAGTTCGAAGCGGAGCGTGAGGAGAATCCCTTTCTCGAGTATTCCCGGCTTCACATCGGGATGGCCGATGGCGCCTAAGTAAATCGCGTCAAACTGCTTCAGGTCATGGGCAGCAGACGGAGGCAGGACCTCCCCGGTACGGAGGAACCGGTCTCCGCCGAAATCAAATTCTTTCGTGCTTAAGGAAAAATTAAATTTGCCCGCGGCGGCGCCGATGACCTTCAATCCTTCCCGAACGACTTCAGGTCCTGTTCCGTCCCCCGGTATAACCGCTATATTGTATGTTTTTCCCATATTCCGCCTCTTGATCCTGTACTGTTTCTCGATTAGAGTTATCTTTATAAAATATCTAAACTGATAAGTCAATTATAAAAAGGAAAGAAAAGCATGGCAACATACCCGTTTCCCGAGGATTTTCTATTCGGCGCGGCTACGGCTTCGTATCAAATTGAAGGACACCCTGTGGCCGACGGGGCGGCGCCCTCCGTCTGGCACGATTTCAGCCATAAACGGGGAAAGATTACCGGAGGAGACACCGGGGACATTGCCTGCGATTTTTATCACCGGTATCCTGAAGACATTCAAAATGTAAAAGATTTAGGCTGCGGGGCGTTCCGGTTTTCCGTTTCCTGGCCTCGGATAGTGCCGGAACCGGGGAAGGTCAATCAGAAAGGAATCGATTTTTATTCGAAGGTCGTCGATGAACTGCTGCGGCAGGGTATTCAGCCGATGTGTACCCTCTTTCACTGGGACGCTCCCCGGTGGCTTGCGGAAAAAGGCGGGTTTACCGTGCGGGATTCGGTGGACTATATTCGGGACTACGCGGATGTTCTGTTCCGCGCCCTCGGAGACAGGGTAACAATGTGGAACACCATCAACGAGCCCATGGTCTACGCCGTGTACGGTTATCTCTTCGGCTGGTCTCCGCCGGGGAAAAAGCTGCGCTTTCGGAAATACCTGCATGCCGCGCATTATCTTCTGCTGTCCCATGCCGAGATTGTCCGCGCCTTCCGGAGCAGCGGAAACACGGGAAAAATTGGTATTGCCCAGAACCAGATCTGGATGTGGCCCTATCGGCAGGACAACGACAAGGACAAGGCGGCGGCGCGGCGGATGGACGCGATTGTTAACCGCTTCTACATGGACCCGCTCTTCTTCGGCACCTATCCGGAAACCGTTATCGACATTGCGGGGAAAAAGCTGCCCGCCGGTTTTGAAAAGGACCTGCCGGACATGAAAGAACCCGGCGATTTTGTCAGTATCAATTATTACATGCGGCAGCGGTATAAACATCATCCCCTTGTCCCCCTGATGAAAGCAAGGACAAAAAACAAGAAAAAACCGGAGCTTCAGGAGGATTGGAGTGTAATGTGGGAGATATACTCCCCCGGCCTTTTAAGCCTGCTGATGCGGCTGAAGGAGGAGTACGGCAACCCCGAGTGCTATATAACGGAGAACGGCTACCCCCTTCCGGAAGAGGACGGAAAACCGCTGTACGACGACAAGCCCCGGATAAAGTACATAAGCGATCATTTACAGGAAGTTTCCCGGGCAATTGAAAAGGGTGTGAATGTAAAGGGGTTTTTTGTCTGGTCGCTGATGGACAATTTCGAGTGGTCCTTCGGCAACCACATGCGCTTCGGGCTTATCCGCACCGACTTTGAAACACTCGAGCGGAAGTGGAAACAGAGCGCCTACTGGTATAAAGATGTTATTGCAAACCGGGCGGTATAAAACCGGATGAAGCACGTCCCTGCGGCGCTTGTAACCGCGGTCGCGGTACAGGTGCTGTGTCAAATCTTTAAAACGATATTCTATTCCATTCGGGACAAAAAGTTCAACCTCTATTACCTGACGACCACCGGCGGCATCCCCAGCGCCCATTCCGCCTTTGTTACCGCCCTGACCGTTTCAGTCGGCATCCAAAGCGGCTTTGTGTCCGATCTATTCGCAGTCAGCGCGGTGTTTTCCATCATCGTTATTTACGACGCAATGCGGGTACGGAACGCCGTGGAGGCCCAGGCTAAGCTGCTGAACAGGCTGGTGAAAAACCATTTTCCGGAAGAGAAGCCGGACCTGCGGGAGATGATCGGCCACAGCGTGCTTGAAATAGTGCTCGGCGTTGTAATCGGCGCAGGCTTAAGCGCCGCCGTTACCCTCTGGCTTTTCCCGGACCTGCCGCGCTAGCGCAGCCGGGTGATGGCGGGGGATGGGCTAAAACACCGTATAGGGCGTAAGCTTATCGAGGAGGAGTTTGATGTCCACTGCGGAAACGTATCTGCCCCCTTCGGCGAACACCCGGGGGGCTTCGGTAAACACGAAGCGGCCGGCCGCTTCCTTCGGTTTGTTGTATGTCTGTTTCCGGAGGTATTCCCGGACAGCCGATTTGACGGCGTTTTTATGGGCGGTAATTTTTTCTTCCGGACCGGAAAAATATACCCCTTCACCCCGGCCGGAAATGCGGGGGGTCGTGTTTTTTTTCCATGCTTCCAGGCGGTACCGTTCAAACTCTTCCAGGTGATAGTCAATTAGGGCGTATACCTTCCCCTCCGAGGTGTAGGTCTGCCGCACTTCAAGACGGGGCGTCCCCCGGGGGATTTCGGCAGCCGGCTCGACGGTAAAAACCTCTTCCACCCGGCGCGTGTTGTCGGAGGGTGTGTAGACAAACGAGAAGCCGTATACTATTCCGGAAAAGACAAACCTGGCTTCTTCGAGCATTGCCCGTATCTGTTCCTCCCGTGAAGGCGGACCGTACTGGGCGCCCTCAAGGGAAACCGGCTCCAGTTCCGCCCAGAACTCGCCCGTTATCCGGTGCGGCGGGTCTTCATACGCACCGGCCTCCGCCGGCAGCAGCAGGGAAACAAGAAGGAGGAGCGGAAGCGCGGAAAATTTTATCATCTCCTAGTTATCATCGGAAGGAATTGAAAAAAACTTTTATCGGATTAATACCGAACCGTATTAGAAAGTAGAAGTACGCGAAGGCGAATCCCGCGAGGTGTGTCATGTGGGCGACGCCGCTTCGGGTTGAAAATATCTGGGAAACCAGTTCAATACCGGTATAAATGAGAACGAGGACCGGCGCCCGGATCGGAATGATCCCGAATACGTATATCCGGGCATGCGGAAACAGCGTGGCAAACGCGAGGAGGACCGCGAAAACGCCCCCTGAAGCCCCTAAAAGCCACACCTGATACATTCCGCTCATCCAGTAGACGATAAGGGAAAAAACGCCGGCCAGCGTCCCGGTAAGCAGATAAAACAGCAGGAATTCGGAACTTCCCATCTGTTTTTCCACCTGAACACCGAAGAAAAAAAGGCCGAGCATGTTAAACAGAATGTGGCTTATTCCCCCGTGAGCGAACATGTAGGTTACCACCTGCCAAATATACTTTTCCTTGATTACAAGGACCGGATTGAGGGCGAGGTATGCCCGGGACAGCGGGGCGACACGGTTAATGAGATAGATAAGTATATTGATGCCGATGATTACAAATGCCGCGTAATAATATTTGTGCGGAAAAGACCGCCGTAGTATTGAATTATTCATAGATACAAAGTACGAAGCTTTCCATGGAAAGGTCAACCCGGATTTTACCCTATACCGGCTATTGCGGGAAAACGGCAGCACCTGTAGAGTGTCGGGTATGTATAAAAAACCGGACTTTTACGCGGAGAAGGCGAAAAAGATGGGGTATCCCGCCCGCTCCGTGTTTAAATTGGAGGAACTAGACAGGAAATACGGTCTCTGTCTCCCCGGGCGTACTGTTCTCGATATCGGCGCGGCGCCGGGAAGCTGGAGCCTCTACTGCCTGCGGAAAATAAAGGGAAACGGTTCGATTACCGCGGTGGACCTTCAGGAGATAGACGAACCGGAGCTGCGCCGGGGGGAGAACGTGCACCTGCTTCAAGGCGATATTACCGACACGGCCGTGAAGGCGCAACTGGCAGAACTGTCGCCTTTCGATCTGATTTTAAGCGACGCGGCGCCGAATACGACGGGAAATAAAACCGCGGACTGCGGACGGTCTTTCACCCTTGTCGCGACTATTATAAGCCTTTCGCTGCCCTTTCTGCGGGAGGGCGGGGATTTGGCGGTAAAAATATTCCAGGGCGGCGGTGAGGCGGAACTGCTGCGGCTGCTGCGGCCGCATTTTACAAAGGTGAAGGGGATGAAACCGAAGGCCAGCAGGAACAACTCTTTTGAGACATTTTACATTGGAAAAGTGAAGGTTACGCCCCCTTCTTTCTCCTGAATTTTCTATATCCCGCCCCGATAACATGAAAAGAAAAGCATTCCGGTACCGGATCATCCCCGCCGGTAAACAGCCCGCCGGCGCACCTGCTGATCCGGGTAACGGCAAGGATTGTTCCGCCTAGTATTCCGTATTTTTTCAAGGCCTCCAGCGTATATTGAGAGCATGACGGTGTGTAGATGCAGGAATTCGGCAGAATTGGTGAAACAACGGACCGATACAGATAGACAAAACCGATGAGGATAAAACGCAGCGGAGTTCCGATTATCCGGATAATACCTAATAATTTTGACTGTCCGGCCATTGTAATTCAGAATATATAGGATTGCAGGAAAATGTCGATACTTATAAACGTATCATCATGAAAAAACACGCGTTTCTCGGATTAGCCGTTCTTTTCTTCTCTGCCGGGCACCTGCCTTCCCTGGAACAAAGTGTCCGCGTCGGCAGGGAAGACAACTGGAGCAGCATCAGCACCGCTTTTAGTACAAATATTACCCTTCAGGAAGGGCGGCACGGCTACCCGGATGTGGTCCTGCGGGAGGGGGAATACAGGCCCGATGAAAATACCGATATGCTCTTTCATTTCAATACCGGCGGAATTCTGGATGAGGCGGGTAATTATCGGGTCGACGGGACCTCCGCCGCCATTACGCCGAAAATGAAACAGTTCGGGAGCGGTTCAGCTGTTTTTCAGCGTGAGCAGGTCATCTATCTCAGCCCACAGGCCGGCGCCCTCTTTGCCCCCGGGAGCAACTGGCTCGATTTTACCTTTGAGTTCTGGCTGTATCCCGCGAATTTGGAAGAAGGAGAGACCCTGTTTTTCTGGCAGGGTTCGGACCAGCGGGGAAACGACCTCATTACGCAGCAGGTTATCTGCTCCGTCCGGAACCGGCGGCTGCAGTGGGAATTTAATAATTTTTTCATTCCCCCCGATGCTTCGGAATACGAGGTCACGGTAAGCGGTAAAACGCAGCTCGTACCTCGCCGCTGGAAACACCACCTTCTCCGGTTTAACAGCCGGACGGGGCTTATCGAATATCTGGTAGACGAGGTCCCGGAAGGAATAGCCTATGCAAGCAGCAGCAGGCGGGAAGACGGTTCGATTTTTTTGCCCGGCGTGGGCCAGTTTTCGAGCGAGTCGATTAGAATTGGAGAAAATTTTACCGGTTTTATTGATGAATTCCGGGTTACCAAAGATTTCGTTACCGATCCCTTTACCCATACATATGAAAAAACCGGAGGGGCGATGGTAACCGGGCTCCTCGATCTCGGATATAACGGTTCGGCCCTGCTGTCGATAACGCCCGTCGACACCCTTCCGGAGAATACGGCCGTACGTTACTATTACTATACCACCGATATCTTTTCTCCCCTTCGGTCGCCGGAGGACCCCGGCTGGAAAGAGATACAGCCTGGAGAACCGCCGCGGGAGCCGGCAAAGGGGAGGTTCCTTCAGCTCATGGCAAAATTATTCACCGACGGACACGGGAAGCACAGCCCGGTGGTTTCCGAAATTGTGTATGAATATGAACCCGACTTTCCCCCGACTACGCCGGAGGCTGTCAAGGCGGAGCCGGGGAACGGAGAAATTGAACTGTCCTGGAAGGCCGTTGCCGATACGGACGCCGCCGGCTATCTCGTTTACTACGGGGACACGCCGGGAATGTATTGGGGCGAGGAAAGCAGTCTGGGCAGTTCACCGATAGACGTGGGTAATGTTACGAAGGTCACCGTCGGCAATCTCGAGAACAATAAACTGTACTATTTTTCAATTGTCGCGTACGATGAATCATCCCCGCCCCACCACAGTAATTTTTCGGAAGAGGTAAGCGCGAGACCTTCCGGATTGAGGCGGTAAGTATGGAGTACCAGGACCTCCTTGCCCGGACTCAAAACGCGCTTACTATTGAAGATTTCGAAACGGCGGAAACGTTTGCTCTCCGCTTAGTCGAACAAAATCCGGAACATCCGGCGGTGCGGACCCTTTTAGGCAATATTTACGGCAAACAGAACAAGTATGACGAGGCAATAGAGCAGTTTCGGAAATCGGTTGAATTGTTTCCGCGCAATCCGGAGGCCTTCAATAATATCGGAGTTATGCTCAGGGCGAGAGGGGAACAGAAGGAAGCCGCCGCGGCAATGGAAAAGGCCCTCGGCCTGGCCCCGGACCGGGCCGACATCTCCTACAACTTGGGAAACATCTACAAACAAATCGGGGATTATCCTCAGGCAATTGAATATTACGAAAAAGCCCTTGAACTGCAGCCCGATTTTATGCTGGCGTACAATAATTTAGGGACGGTTTACGAGAAACAGCGGCAATTCGACAAAGCGATTGAAGTGTATGAAAAAGGGCTTGAAATCGATCCGAAGCATTCCACCCTCCGGTACAATCTAGGTGTTGCCTATGAAGCCTCGGGAAAACTGATTGCGGCGGAGGAATCGTACAAAAAAGTCCTGGAATTACAGCCGTACTCACTGGACAGCCTTAACAACCTTGGAGTAGTTCAGCAGAAACTGCAGAAAGCGGAAGAAGCGGTAGCAACGTTTCAGGACCTGTTGGCAAAAGATCCGAACAATGTTCAGGCAAAGAACAATATCGCCGTCGTACTGGCGGAACAGGGTAAAACAGAGGAAGCGGAAACATACTACAGGGAAATTGTACAAAAAAATCCCGAATATGCCCGAGCGGCAATCAATTTAGGACAGCTCCATCAGGAGAAGGGAAACCACAAGGAAGCCATCGACCATCTGCTGGAAGTGCTGAAAAAGGACCCGGAGGACACACACGCCCGTATTGTATTGAGCAATGTCTATATTACCACCGAACATTATCAGAACGCCTTGAAGAACCTGCAGACGGTCCTGGAAAGGGAACCGGAAAACGCGGAGGCCCACGCGGGAATGGGGCTGCTGTATGAGAAAACCGGAAAGACAAACAAGGCGAAGGATTTTTACGAAAAAGCGGGAAAACTGGAACCGTCAAACAAGAGTATCGGTTTTCAGATTATCGATTTTTACCGTTCAATCGGCGAAATGGACGAGGCTATTGCAACATGCAGCGCCCTTGTAGAAGAGTTAGGACAGTTCCTCGATGGCGAGGTCCTGTTAGGGGACCTCTATTTCGAATCGAAACAGTATGACCGGGCGGTGGAAATTTTCCAGTATTTGCGGGAAAAATATCCCGGCCATCAGGAGATTGCCACCAGGCTGATTCAGGCCCTCAGTGCCGGCGGAAACAGGGAAGCCGCGATGCAGGAAGCGGGTGCCCTTGCCGACATGCAGGGTGCCGGCGGAACGGAGGAAGACCTGGATAATCTGAACAGGAGCCTCGAACTATATGAAAAACTGGCCGAGGACCTGGAACATGAAAATAAAGAAGCCATAGAACGGAGTCTGCGCCATTTTACAAAGCTCCGTCAGTCGGCGGAACAAGTAGCTGAAAGCAGCGAAAAGGAGGAGGACAGCCTCCTGTTTGAAGAAATCCCCGGGCTGGCATCGGAAACGGTGCCGATTATCGACATCGGCGGCATTGACCCGGTAATAGCCATTCACGAGGACGAGGAGACAATTACCCTCTCGGAGATGGAAGAGGACCTTGATTTACCTCCCGAAGAGGAGGAGGATTTTCAGGAGGAAGACATCTTCGAAGGATACATCCCCGAAAAACCTGAGCCGGCCCCCGAACCGGAACCGCCCCCTGTCGTTCCAGAGCCGGAACCGGAGCCGGAGCCGGAGCCCGAAGCCGGAGAGCCGGAACCGCCGCGTGCCGAACCCGAGCCTGAGCCTGAGGAGCCTGATTTCGAAGAAGAGCCGGAAGCTAAAGAAGAGCCGGAACTCGAAGAGGAAGCCGAACCGGAACTCGAAGAAGAGCCGGAACCGCCGCGTGCCGAACCGGAACCTGAGGAACCTGATCTCGAAGAAGAGCCGGAGCCAGAGCCAGAGCCGGAACCGCCGCCTGCCGAACCCGAGCCTGGGGAACCTGATCTTGAAGAAGAGCCGGAAGCTGAAGAAGAGCCGGAAGCTGAAGAAGAGCCGGAACCGGAGCCCGAACCGGAAGCCGGGGGGCCTGAACTCAAAGAAGAAC
>CAYTSI010000036.1:0-10991 GCA_964440465.1 uncultured Spirochaetales bacterium | reverse complement strand
GAGCCGGAACCGGAGCCCGAACCGGAAGCCGGGGGGCCTGAACTCAAAGAAGAACCCGAACCGGAACTCGAAGAGGAGCCCGACCCGCTTCCGGAAGAAATTGAAGAGGTTGATCCCGACCAGTTTCCGGTAAGCGCCGAAGGACTGTTTGAATACCTCGGACAGCTCTGCCGTCATCTGCCCCAGGATGTGCGCAGAGATTATCTCCAAAGCGGAATGAAACTGCGGTTAGGTGCTCTCACCTCGAGGATTAAAGGGATGCCGGGGCTGATGAAGATGCTCGAAGGCAGGTACGAAGGAAAAGAAGAAAATGACTTTGAATTGACGGGAGAGAAATTACAGGGTACTCTTGGTTTTATACGTCAGCTGTCCTCTTTCCATCCCGATAAAGAGGCCGGATTTGCCATGAGCTATAAGTTAGGAGACCTTATGAAGCATTTGAGGGGAACAGAAGATGCCGGTTGAAGCAAAAGAAAAAGCGCTTCAAGCGTATATCAACAAGATGCCGAGTCTGCCGACGACGGTAACCAAAATTATGGAGATTTGTAATAATCCGATGACATCACCCGCCGACCTGAATAAGGTAATTGGGTTAGATCCGGTGCTGATGGCAAAAGTCATGAAACTGATCAATTCCGCTTATTACGGGCTTTCGCAGGAAATTACCTCCCTTGTCCGGGCCATTATTATGCTGGGAATTAATACGGTAAAAAACCTGGCCTTGAGTACCGCGGTCCTGGGAAATCTCGGCAACAAGAGCAATTTTCAGGCCATGAATATGGACGGTTTCTGGCGCCATTCCTTAGGAGTGGGGGTTGCCGCGAAGATGATCGCGAAACAGCGGAAAATAGACCCGAAAAAATTGGAAGAATATTTTATAGCCGGTCTGCTTCACGATATTGGAAAAATCCCTCTGAATAACAGGTTCGCGGATGACTACATTGCAACCATGGCGCTTTCGGACAAGCAAAAGATACCGTTACATACCGCGGAAACCGAATCGATGCAGATCAACCACGCCGAGGTGGGGCTTATGATCGGAAATGCCTGGAAATTGGGAGAAGACATTAAAGAATGTATTCAGTATCATCACGGTTATTTGGAATACGGAGGAAAAAATAAAGACCTCCTTTTTACGGTTGTGTTTGCAAACTATTTTGCCAACGTTGCCGAGCTCGGCTTTTCCGGGGACCGTTATCCGGAAAAAATCGACTCTTCGGTAACGGAATTTCTCCAAATCAGCATCGATTATCTCGACGAAGTGGAGGATGCCGTTCTGGAACAGATAGAAAAGGCGAGGATTTTTCTACATCTGGCAGCGTGAAAGGATAACTTATGAAAGTTCGTATTTGGGGAGTCCGGGGATCAATTCCATGTCCCGGTCCGGACACGGTCATATATGGGGGGAATACAGCTTGTCTGGAGCTGCGTTTCGACGATATGGACCGGTTTATCATTATCGACGCGGGTTCCGGAATCCGGCCCCTTGGAAATTGGCTGATGAAACATCAGCTGCCGAAGGGTCCGATTACAACCCAAATTTTTATGTCCCATACCCACTGGGACCATATTATGGGATTTCCGTTTTTCGTTCCCATTTTCATTCCCTCTACCGAGCTCACCATCTACGGACCGGTTACCTACGAAGAAGACGGCCTTGACGCGGTCATCGGCGGACAATTGTCCTACCGGTATTTTCCGGTCCGGCAGGTTGAACTGTCCGCGTCCATCACTTATGAGCCTCTGAAAGAACGGTCTATCGATTTGGGAGACGGTATTTGGGTAACCACGAAGTACCTGAACCATCCGATTCTCTGTCTCGGCTACAGGTTCGAGTACAGGGGAAAGGTATTTTGTACCGCTTACGATCATGAGCCGTTTCGGAATGTATTTCCCACCGATCCTAAGGACCCCGATTACGACAAGGATGCCGCGGAGGAGGGGGAACGCGCCGCGCTGGAGGAAAATGAAAAGGTATGGCGATTTCTTCAGGGGGCTGATGTACTGATTCACGATTCCCAATATACGAAAAAAGAGTATTTTGAAGGGAAAATCGGCTGGGGACACTCCTACTATGAGCGGGTCATCAATTCGGCGCACAAGGCCGGGATAAAGGAACTCCTGTTGTTCCATCATGATCCGATGCGCAGTGATGACGAACTAACGGAACTGTTCAATACATATTCGGCGAAAATACAAGGAAAAACGGAGATGAAAATCCGTATAGCCCGCGAGGGTGATGAAATAACAATATAAGAACAGGCAGGCAGGATAGTATGGAAGGCAGCGTTTTAGAATACAAAGCGGGGGACATCGTTTTTAAAGAACAACAGAAGGGAGAGGAGATGTATATCCTTCTCGAAGGGGCGGTCGAGCTGCGTAAAAAAGTCGGCACCAGTGAGCAGCTGCTGAAGGTGGTGGACAAGCCGAACGATTTTTTCGGCGAGATGGCGCTGATTGACGGGAACCCGCGTTCCGCCGCCGCCGTTGCCGTCCAGCCGACAAAACTGGTTGTTGTTGATCAGCCTTCTTTTGAAAAAATGGTCCTTTCCAACGGGAAGTTCGCGCTGAAGGTCATTAAAATACTGTCCGAACGGATCCGTATTTCAAATATTCACATCTCCGAATTGGCCGCGGAAGTTCCGAAGGAACGGTGTGTCCGGGGCATGGTAGATTATTCGCTGAAGCACGGTGAAGAGATATTCAACGGCGGGCTGAAGGTGAACACCGCGGAGATGTCGGAGTGGGTGAATTCCCACATGGGGGTAACAAAAAAAGAAATTGCAAACTGCCTGTATAGAATGCTGTCGGTAAAAGAAATTGATTACGCCCCGACCAGCGCCGCAACGAAGGAGGAGATCGTTCTCCCGAAGGACTTTGTCGACCGCCACGACCGGCGCTGCCAGGTATAACCTCTATAGACACCGCCTATAAACGCCGGAAACAAAGGGTTGCATTGTGCCCGCCGAAACCGAAGGAATTGCTTAAAACTATCGTTACCCTCTTCTCCCGCGCCTCATGAGGAACATAATCAAGATCGCATTGGGGGTCGGGAGTTTCGTAGTTAATTGTCGGGGGAATAATTCCTTCGACGGCTGTCAGGACGGAGGCCACGGCTTCGATTGCACCCGCCGCCCCTAAGGGGTGCCCGGTCATCGATTTAAGCGAACTAACCGGCACCTTCCGCGCCGGCCCCTCACCGAGGGCCAGTTTTATCGCTTTCGTTTCCTGCACATCGTTTAAGGGGGTGCTCGTTCCGTGGGCGTTAATGTAATCCACGTCCTCCGGCGCGGCCCCCGCGTCCTTCATTGCCAGCTTCATGCAGGCCGCCCCGCCCCTTCCCGAATCGTCCGGGGCTGTAATGTGAAAGGCATCGGAGTTGCGTCCGTATCCCGCCAGTTCGGCGTATATTTTCGCCCCGCGCCGCCGTGCATGCTCCAGTTCCTCGAGTACCAGGACCCCGGCGCCTTCGCCGATGACAAAGCCGTCCCGGTCCGCGTCAAAGGGGCGGGAGGCCCGCTCCGGCTCGCTGTTGTTCGTGCTTACCGCCCGCAATACACAGAACCCGCCCAGCCCCGTCCGGGTAATCGCGGCTTCGGCGCCGCCGGTAATCATAATGTCGGCGTCTCCGTACCGCACCATTCGGAAACATTCCCCGATGGCGTGGGCGCCGGAAGCGCAGGCCGAGGATATCGCGAAATTGGGACCTTTGCAGTTGTATCGAATTGCAACCCGGCCGGAGAGCATATCGGTAATCATCTGGGGAATCATCATGGGTTTGAAGCGTGAGGGCCCTTTATCGTAAAAGACCTTTACCATTTCTTCGTGGATCTGCAGCCCGCCGATACCGGAACCGATTATAACTCCGGCCCGTTCAGGGTCCTCGCGGTCCATGTCGATTCCGGAGTCCTCCATCGCCATAACCGCGGCGCCTATTCCGAAGCGGGTAAAGGGGTCCGTTTTCCGTTTTTCACCTCCCGGCATGAAGCGGTCGGGATCGAAATCCTTCACCTCTCCGCCGATTTGGGAAGGATACAGATCAATTTCCGGTATTTGCTGTATTTTCCGAACGCCCGATTTCCCGGCGGTACAGTTGTTCCAAAATGTTTTAAGCGATGAACCGATGGGAGACACAATCCCCATGCCGGTTACTACAACCCGTCTGCCCGTCATTGTGTATACCTCGAATGTAGATGTGGTGTTCAAAATGTAATAAATGAAAGGAAAAATTGCAATATTAAGAATTCACACTTCCAGTGCCGATATGATAAACAATATGCGCAGATTCCCGCCGGTTATTCCCTTCCTATTGCTCTTTTTGGCTGTGTTCCCCCTTAGGCTGCGGGCGGAGGGACCGGCCGCGGAATACAAGACAGGGAGAATAGATCCGAAGAGTCTCGAACTGCCGACGCCCATTCCGTATCTGCTCGAACACGATCCGGCCGCGGGGATAGAACAAACGGTACGGTGCTTAATGACAGACACCGATGATCCCTACCGCATTGTAAAACGGATACACGACTGGATTGTGCATACCGTTGAATTTAATGAAAAGCTGTTTTTGGAAACCGGCGCGTTAGGCGGGGACCCCGCGGAAGCGGCGCGGACAAAAACAGGATTGAGTAAGGATTTTGCCCTGCTGTTTGAAGCAATGTGCAAAACCGCGGAAATAGAGGCTGTGGTTATCCGGGGCTTTTCGAACCGGTATTACACGAAGGAGGGCCGTCCGGCTGAACATTACTGGAACGGGGTACGCGTGAACGGACGGTGGTACATTGTCGATACCGCGGAGGACGCGAAGGGAGGATATTCGGACAGAGAACTTTTTCCGCGTCCGGAGGCGAAGGTCCTTACCCATCTGCCCGAGGATGACCGGTATCAGTTCATTGAACCGCCGGTGTCCGTCGAGGAGTTTCTCAGCAGGCCCCTGCTGAATACAAGTTTGATACAATACGGTATTTCACCCATCGACGGGTTTGACGGTAAAGAAGAGCGGTTTGTGTCGGATAAATGGCAGGTGATCTCGAAAAAAGCGGACATTATTCCGGCAGAGCGGTCTGTCGTTACCCTCAGGTTTTCCAAACCGAAAGAGGTCTATTTTTTGCCGGTCCTCCGGGACGCCGGCGGAAAAATATATCCGCGGCATGCCGCCGTGTATGAGGAAGACGTAGGCGAAACGGCGGTTGTTCAATTTTCCCTTCCCGGGGACGATCCGTTCTACGAAGCCGTACTATTTGCCGCGGACGACCGGGAGAACAAACGGGAGCTGCTGTACACGTTTCATCTGCCGGGGGGCCGGGACCCGCGCATTGCCGCGACGGACGTTGCCGCGGACCGCGAACAGGTGCGGATTCCGCCGCCGGAACTGCCCCTGACGGTAACCCCGCTCCTTCCTGAAATAAATCGGGTGTATCCGTCCCACTGGCTGTACCGGTACGGATGCGGTATCGAGGAGCGGCAGACCGGCGGGGATGAAACATCTTTTGACATGTACCGGTCCATTGTCATCAGCTGTCCGGAGGATGTCGAACTTCGGGGAGTATTGGAAGATGCCGGCGGTACAGCGGTTTCGGGGGCGGTGCACGCGTCGTCCGCCGGGGTAAACCGCGTCCGGTTTACAGCGGCCGCTCCCGCCGAGGGAAGATATTTTTTAAAAATCGAGGGAAGGAAAAAGGAGGAAGGTCCGGTTTTTAAACGGATAGCGGAAACCTCATTTTTTGAACATACTCCCCGGCCGGCCGGTTCCCTTCCCGCGATGCAGTATATGTTTCGGGAACATTTTTTTTCAAAAGGTTTTCAGGTGCTCGGGGACAACTTCCACCGCCCGCGGGAGGAGGGGAGCTACCGTATGGTTTTTCAGGCGCCTCCGGAATACCGGATGGATTGCTCCTTTACCGTTTCTACCGGAGAGAGCGTACCGGGGACGTCGGTGTACGAGCGTTACGGCGATCTCTATTATTTTTATTTCCTTCCGCCCGAAAATACCGGCGGAACGGCGGAAATTTATTCGGTAGATGCTTCGGGGGAGAAACAATCCGTCTGTTCGGTGTTTCTCGGACCCCTCGGGACGGACAGCGGCTATGCCTATACCGAAGGGTGGCTCTACCGCAAAAACGGACTCGAAGATCTACATGTCCGTATCGCCTATGAAAATATTCACCGCGACGGACAGCCGGGCTACGCGGTTGTGGAGCTGGAAAAACCGGCGGATGTCCGGCTCGCGGCGGCTTACGAAACTCCGCGGGGTGAGGACCGAAGGAAGGGAAATGTTCTTGTCAGCACCCCCGATGACGGCCGGAAAACCTACTTGTTCCGGCTGCCGCGGGAAGAAGCCGCTGCCGTTACCATTTTAGCCGCCCGGCCCGGCGGTACGGCAGACTACGACATCCCTCTCCTCGATTTTATGCTGTACCCCGACAGCGAACATGCCGGGGACATTCCGCCGCCGGGGGAAATTATTTTCTACGAACAGTTTTTTCGAAACGGGTTTGCGTACGTGTCCGACACACTGCCGGACACGCACACCGCCGATTTTGAAAGGTATGAGCTGCAGATACGGTATCCCCGGGGGGCGTTACTCAGCTGCAAGCTTTACCGGGAGGACGGTACGGAAGTTTCCCGCGCGGTGCGGTTTACGGTCCGGGACGACCGGTACATTTTTACCATTACGCCGCCGAAGGATGAGGCAAACCTGTCCGGAAGGGTCCTCTATTACAATCGGGAAGGGCAATGGCAGACGATGTGCTGGTTTCTGCTGTCCGGCGAGGGCGGGCGGGAAAACCGGGGGCTTCGCCGGTAAAGAGAACCCTTCACGGGATTGTTACATGTCCGTGAATATCTTCGTATAATCAAATTGGTTCCGCTTTTCATAAATGAGGCTTCGGATCGATTTTATTTCGATGCGGTCCGCGGCAAGGCTTTTTTTCGAGTCCGTTCCCAGTATCAGAACGAGGTCGTCTTCCATCATCAGCCCTTCTTCTAAGAGTTCGGAAAGGGACTCGTAAATAGTCTCGGAAGGCTGCTCGCTTTTTTCTACATAGCTGGGATAGATGCCGTACTGCAGTGCAAGCAGACGCTTGGTATGTTCCCGGGTGCATTTTGCGTATATCGGAATGCCCGGCCGGTAGGAGGAAACAAGACGCGCGGTTGAACCCCACTGTGTTAGGGTAATAATTGCTTTTATCGGCAGAATTTCCTCCGCTTTGTGGGCGGTGTTGGCCAGATACCGCTGGACCGGGTTCCTCCATTCCGTCGGCTTTTCCTTGTAGTAGGGCGGTTTTTTTGCCTCCACGTTCTGGATAATTTGTGTCATAATTTTTACCGATTCCACCGGGTAGGCGCCGTATGCCGTTTCGCCGCTCAGCATAACCGCGTCGGAGCCGTCGAAAACAGCGTTTGCAACGTCGTTTATTTCCGCCCGGGTGGGCCGGGGATTTTGTATCATGGAATGCAGCATCTGCGTCGCGGTAATAACCGGCTGCGCCCGGTTGATGCATTCGGCAACCATCCGCTTTTGGATAACCGGCACCTCGTACGAGGGGATTTCAATGGCCAGGTCCCCCCGGGCGACCATGATTCCGTAGGCTTCGGCAAGAATAGCTTCCAGGTTGTCCACTCCCTCCTGATTTTCAATTTTCGCTATTATTTTTGTGTAATCGTTTCGCTCGCCTAAGAGGGATTTTATGTCCGTAACATCTTTCGGGGTCCGGACAAAAGAGTGGGCGATAAAATCGACGGCTTCTTCTTTACAGAAGCGGATATATTCCCTGTCCTTTTCGGTTAGGCTCGGCATATCGAGATGGATGCCGGGGGTGTTTACGCTTTTCTTGCCGCCGATTTCACCGTCGTTCAGTGCCCTGCAGGTAAGGCTCCCGGAGCTTTTTCCTTCCACGGAAAGGGCGATTTCTCCGTCGTCAATCAGGATTTGGGCCCCTTCCGGAACTTCTTCTACGAAACGGTCGTACGTAACCCGCAGTTCTTTGTTCGTCCCGCTGTATTCGCCGCTTAGAGGAAGGATGTCCACGTATTCGCCCGTTGTAAGGCCTATATTTTTCTCAGATTCCGCGGTCCGTACTTCCGGCCCTTTGGTATCGACAAGGACCGCGAGTTCGTCGGAAATGCTCCTGATGGTTTGTACAACTTTTATCGTTTCTTCGGGCTGCTGATGCGCGGTATTGAGCCTGAAAACATTAACACCGTTTTCATACAGTTCCTGTAAAAATGCTTTGTCGCTCCGGCGGTCGGAGACGGTTGCCACTATTTTTGTTTGTTTCCGTATCATTTCATCTCCGATTATGCACTATTGGCACGGAAAAAGCAAACAATTCCGGAAATTAAGGTTTCGCTGTATTATGTCGAAAATAGTACAAAGTCCATGGAAAATAATCGTAAATTCGAACTATACCTGCAAAAACTCCCTGTTATTCCTGAAGTGGCAACAAAAATTATGGGGATTGCCGAAGAGGGAAAACATATATCCTTTCAACAATTGGAAGACATTATTAAAATTGATCCCGGTTTGACGGCAAAAATATTGAAAGTTGCAAACTCCGCCTTGTACGCGCGGCAGCGGGAAATCAGCACCCTGCAGACGGCCATTACGCTGTTAGGATTTAAAAATATTAAAAGCTTGGTTATTTTAACGTCGGCTTCCAACCTCTTTACCAAGGGGCCGAGCAGCTCGTTTTACGAACACTTTTGGCGCCACTCGGTGATGAGCGCTTTTCTAACAAGGGAGCTGATAACCAGAAACTTTTCCAGTTTGTCCGCGGACGAGGGTTTTCTCGCGGGCCTTCTCCATGACATCGGCCAGGTTGCAATGTATCACGCGGACCCGCAAAATTATCAAGTTATTTTCGAAAACAGGGAAACGGAAAAAGAATATTTTGATGTTACCCATAAAGAAGTAGGCGAAAAAGCGCTGTCCAGGTGGAATTTCCCCCAAGTCTTTATCGACACGGCTAAAGAGCACGGAATGGTCAATATCACATCGGAACACAGGTCTTTTATATTGGCCGTCAGTATCGCGGACATACTCGCGGATTCCCTTGTTTTCGGAAGTGTTTCTCCCGCGAAACAGGAGCTTTTAGAAAAGTTTATGGAACACACCGGCATTTCGGAAAATGAAATTGAATATTTCAAAACGGAGTTTCGGGAAAAACTAACGGAAGACCCCTTGTTCAAAGAGTGCCAGCATTTGTTCCAATTCAGCTATTCCGTGTAATTACGGTGCCAAGAGTTTTGTCGGCCGTGCCGAAATACCCAGATTGACGGTAACCGACCAGTACTTGATTTCCTTCGTCCCGGGCAGGAATGTCTGGGAACCGCCCGCGCTTAGATAATACGAAGCAGTTCCTTTTACCAGTTCCAGTCTGCCGTTTACTTCGATCTGCAGGGCCGCGGGGTCCGGAGTGTCCGCTGCAAGCTGTTCCCAGTATCCCCCCGCGGAAGCGGTCATTTCGGCATCGCCCTAAAGCCTGCCTTCTTTGGCCGTCTTTCTCCCGCGTATCTCACGTATCATTGCAAGGCGGAGCAGGGTGCCGATAATACGAAGGGAGATGTTGCTCTTCCAGTTCGTACCGAGTTTGAATCGGAAAAACTGTTTAATAATCTGCGGAACATTGTAAAAGCGGCGGACACCCCTGATAATTGCCTGCTGCAGTTCTTTCGGCTTCATGAGGGCCGGCTTGATAATTACCTGGTGTCCGCTGTACAGGTCCCACTGCTTGGTAAGTATTTTTTTTGCCTTTTCGTATTTTGCCGCTAAGGGTGTTCCCGGGAGGGGCAGGAGGCTTACAGACTGCATTGTGTCGATATTATACCTGTTCGCGAACCGGGTCGTTTCCAAGACGGTTTTCGGGGTGTCGTAATCGCTGCCGAATACAAACATGCCGTGGATGGTAATTCCCGCTCTGTGATATTCCTGAATTGCTGTTACAATTTTTTTTCTGTTTTGATGTTTGTTCCATTCCTTTAACACCTGTTCGTCGATGGATTCGAACCCGATATACACCTTAAAGCATCCGGCCTGTTTCATTAAGGAAAGAAGCTCAGGGTCAGAAGCTGTTTCCACCCGTACCTGGGCGGTCCACCTCGGCATATCGGGGATGTCCGTTAAGATCCTCCGCAGCAGTTCCTTTGTACGGGAAATGTTCGCGCCAAAATGATCGTCCCCGAAAAAAATACTGAACTTTTTCTTTCCCCGTTTCAAAGCGATAATGTACTGCAGATATTCTATCGTTCGGTCGATGGACATTGCCCGGTAGGTGCTGCCGAACTGGGTTACCACGGAGCAGAATTCGCACTTGTAGGGACAGCCGCGGGAGGTGTTGACGGTTATGTAGGCGGACTTTGTAAGGGTATCTTCCGAATACACCGGCAGCGGCAGTTCCGTAAGCTCTTCCGCCGTAAGGAAGGGACGCTGTCCGTTATGCCGGACCGTACCGCCGGCGTTCCGGTAGGAGATACCTAAAACATCTTCTACTTCCGGCGCGGCTGGACGGGCCTCTATCCGTTTCAGCAGTTCCGGAAAGGTGATGTCTCCTTCGTTCCGGACAACGTAATCGCAGTGTTCTAATGCCTCTTCCGGGAGTGCCGTTACATGGGGCCCGCCGAAGACGATAACGGCGCCGGGGTTTTTCTCCCGGACATAATCGGCAAGTTTGAAAGACTGAGGGACCGTCCGGGTAATTGATGAAATGCCGACAACATCGGCGGAAATAATTGTACGCAGCTGTTCTTCCGTTAACACTTCTCTGCCGGGATTGTGCCTCGGATTGACTGCCGTAACATCGTGAAATCCTTCCGCCTCGAGAATTCCCTTTAAGAGGTCTATCGCTCTGGAGGGGAGGTAAAAAAAGGAATAGACATCCTTCGCGGGTTCTTCAAAAAGGCCGCCCGTTGGTGTTGCCGGCAGCTCGACTAAAACTACTTTATTGTTCATAATCCGAAATGATAGCATCCTGCACAGAAGAGGTAAAGGCCGCCTCGGC
>CAYTSI010000035.1:0-30369 GCA_964440465.1 uncultured Spirochaetales bacterium | reverse complement strand
CGAACCCTGAAGAATCGATATACCCGACATACACCGTTCCCGCGGCGGGGTCGATGTCCATGGAAACGTAGCGGGCGTCGGTGACGGTGGAAAAGCCCTCGGTACCGAGGGTCTGCCAGCTGCCGGATGCCGTGGAATATGTTTTTACCGTTACCTTCCCGTTTAGGCCCTTGTCGCTGTAGGCAAGGTATACTGATCCGCCCGAGGCGGCTATGTCGAAAACCCGGGGGCTGTCGATGTCGGTTGTGCCGAGGGCGCCGCCTAGGACTTCGAAGCTCCCGTTGGCGCGGTCGTATTTGGAAACGGTAACGGCCCCGGTTTCGTCGTTCGCCGCGTAGGCGAGGTAGGCGGTCCCGGCAACTGTCCCGTCGGCGGTATCGACTGCCAGCCGGGCTTGGGCGGCGCCTGTTCCGGCGGCGGCCGGCTGGCTCCAGGCAAACTCATGGTCCGAGGACCCCTGTACCGGCGTACTGCCCGTGCTTTCGTTGTTTGTTTCAATGTCCGAAGACGTGACACGGTACCAGTAGGGGATTTCCGGGGCAATGTCGGTGTCGGTGTAGGTACCGGCATAGGTGAAGCCGGCATATTCGTATTCGCCCTCTTCGGTGTCGGAGCGGTACATGTAGTATATGTTCGCCTTCTCTATTTCGGTCCAGGTAAGCTCGATTTTGTCCGGCAGTTCGGTGCTCGCGGAGACATCCGCCGGAGGGGAAAGCTCGGGGCCGGTGATCAGTTCGCAGGCCGGGAACATACTCAGCGTCAGGATGAGAATGGTATATCGAATTCGCCGTGTTTTCATCTATTCCTCCTAAAACCGCCCGCTGCCTAAGGAAAAATTAACGCCGAAGGTAAGGGTGGAGCCTAGTATGTCTTCATTCCCCGGAAACAGCGCCTGCTGATTAGTGTACTCGTCGCCGGGATCGCCGAAGGTAAACCGGGCGTTAACTCCCACGGTCATGTAATCGAAAATCTTCCAGCTTACGGCGGGTACAAACAATCCCGACCAGTCCCGAAGATTAGCCAGGGCAAGGACGGTAACGTTGATATCGGTTTGGAAGATTTCCCAATTGACCGTCAGCGCCGCGTAATGCCTGCCGAAATTAATAAGGTCGGTGAAGGTGAGTGTAGGCGGGTCTTCGTAGCCCTCGGGCTGGTTCTCTTCTTCCTGGATAAGCAGGCCGTTGGTGTTGGGATTGAGTGCAAGGTAATACCCGGGACGGAGAAGATCGTTGTTTTTGTACCCTTCGCCGTTAAACCAGTACTGACCGATAACCGCCAGGCTTCCCCGTTCTTCGGAAAATGTTTTTATGTATCGTGTGCCCGCGGTAAACTGGAAAAAAGGGCGGGTCTCCACCTCGTAGGTGTCCAGCACAACGTCAAAATTGTCCTCCGGGTCTTCTTCGGCGGCGGATTGGTCTCGGGACTCTCGGACAAACACCCGGTCGGAACCGTAGCTGACTACTCCCTCCCCGAAAAAGTCAAAATCGGAAACCGAAGTGGCGAACATGGTAATGAACCGGGGCGCTAGTGCCTGCTGATAGTAGCCGCCGATGCCGATTTCAGTATTGCCGATAACAAACTCCGCCTTCGGCGCGAGGGCGATTTCAAAAGGCTTCGCGTCGGCATTGGCAATGAAATACATATAGGCGTTGTGATAGCTGAAGGGAAAGTGGATTTTCAGCGAAACCGGCCCCTCCCGGTCCGCGGCGGGGTCCTCCACGTCGATGGACGTTAAATTGAGAACGTCCGCCGGACTCCAGAAATAGCCGGTGCCCCATTTGATGGTATGCTTGCCGAAGCGGAAAAAGAGGCGGTCCTTCCAGGAAAAGTCGGAAAACAGTTCGAACACGTTTAGTTCAAGTACCGGCGGCGCCCCCGTGCCGGGCTCCTCCTCGTCCTCCTCCCCGCCATCGTCATCTTCCCCGCCTTCTCCGTCGTCGGCGGGGAGGGTAACGAGAAGCACCCCCTCTTCGTTCCGTATTTCCGTGTCCCCCTCTTCATTTTCCTCGGATGTCCAGCCCTCGGGAAGGCTCGAGTCGTCCACCGCGCCGATGCCGATCGATTCGAGTCCGGTAATGCCGGTGTCTGCAGCGTCGTCTGTAATATCGATTTTAAACTTGCCGAAGGCGCGGAAGTCCTTGTCAGGCCGGGCATCGAAAAAGAGGTTTGCAGAAATACCGGGGACCAGGTTTTCCCCCGCCGGGTCTTCAATATCGAAGTCGGAAGTTGCTACCGTGTCCCAGGTCCACTCACCGCCTAAAGAGCCGGAAATGCTTCCGCCCCAGGTAACCCCCTCTTCCACCAGTAAATCATCCTGCGGGGCGGTGTCCTGGGTTTCGGTATCCAGTTCTTCAACCATATCTTCACCGAACATACTGTCGAAGTCCTCGTCCGTCCCTGTATCTTCTTTCGTTCCCTCGTCGCTGAAGGGGTCAAGGAACATTTCCTCGGACAGCGTTTCTTCATCACCTTCTTCAGCCTGGGCCGGAAGAAAAGCGGCACCGGCGCAAAAGAGAAAAAACGCGGCTGCCGCTGGTAGTAACCGTTTCGCGAAGATACTCAATTATTGACCCGCTCCAGATATGCCTTGCTGAACACGTAGTCGGGAATATTGGCCACCGTGGCGTCCTGCATGCTGATTTGGGTCTTTTCCCCCGTATTTAATTCATCGATAATAAGCGCCTTCGACGGGATAAATTTCGTATCGACCTTGATGTATTTGGGATAGTAGATGGTGCGCATCAGCCTTCCGTTAACGCTGTAGTTTTCCTCTTTCAGGACAATTACCTGGTCTTTCCGTACCCAGAGTTTCAATTTGTCGTAGGACACATCGGTGCTGTTTGCCCGCAGGTCCAGTACCCACACGTCGAAGCTGCCGAGCTTTTCTTCGGCATAATCGACCACACGATAGTCCTCCGAGAGGGAACTACGGTCTAAGTCGCTGTTTTGGGTGTCCGAGTCCTGAATATTTTCCCGTAAGGTTGATTTTTCGAACTTACGGCTTTCGGGATCGTAAAACCAGACATTTTCATCTACCTGGAGATACCCCTGGCCCTTTTGTGCATCCGGCTTAAGAATCAGAATTACAAACTGGTCGGCATCGTCGCGCCGGAACATCCGGACCTTTGTAACGCCGGCGTCCTCTCCCGGTTTTTCGCTGACCATCGTATAAACGCAGGAAAAATCCTTTCCTTCGAAAGAGCTTATTTTATCAATTTCTTCAAGCATTTTTTCGAAATCGGGCACGGCAACAACCACCGCCCCCGGTATGATAAACATCATCAGCAGTATGGATAGTTTACATCTCATTTATAATCTCCTTTAGGCCCGAAGCGCGTCCACGGGCTGCATTTTTGCCGCTTTTCGCGTGGGCAGAAAGGCCGCGAACAGGGAAAGCAGTATAATGACCGCGATATTTCCCCCGACCCGCGCGAAACCGGGATTGAATGTCATGTATCCGTTTTTCAGCAGGATATACATGGGTGAATCGAGGCCGAAGAATATCCGTGTTAGAACAAACATGGCAATTCCCGACAGAATAAGTCCGCCGATAATACCCGCCGCGGTAAGGAAAACGGCCTCGAAAAGGAACAGCCGCCGCACCTCACTCCGCTGCAGCCCCAGGGCGCGCATGGTCCCGATTTCCCGCACCCGTTCGAAAATAATCATCCGAAAGGTGTTGGTAATACCCACCATAATGATAACAAAAAGGACAAGCATGATGATAAAGCCGGCATTGTTTAAGACCCGTACAACCTGTTCCACCTCCGACAGCGCGTCGTTTAAGGTCATCAGCCGGTAACGGATCCCTTCCCACTCCTCCTCTTCCGCCTGCCGAAACAGCGCGGCCAGCGGATTACGGTCGTCATCAGTCTGTTCGTCTCTGCCGAACATGTCCACTTTTTTGTTCAGCGCGGTGAACAGCCGGTCCGCCTCACGGTCGATTGCGTTAAAATCCTCTAAAAAGATACCGAGGGTCATGTATTCCCCGGGAGAAAGGTCGAGAAGTTCGTTTACATATTCGAGGTTGGCGTAGGCGGAAATATTGCCGAAAAGTCCGGGGTCGTTGGCAATTGCCGCGACGGTAAAGTCACCCACGTTCTGCTGGCCGTTGACAGTCCGAAGCCGGACAAGGATCCGTTCGTTCAGTTCCACATTCAGCGTCCGGGCAATATCTTTCGATATAATAATGCCGGTTTTTTCCCCCATGCTGCTGAAGCTCCCTTCCGTCAGCACCAGGCGTTCGGTAAGATAGTTTTCTTTGTCCCAGTTTGCCCCGACAATGTTCTGCGATACCGTTTTTCCGTGAAAAATCAATGTTCCGGTAAAGTCGGACCGTTTGGTAAGAAATCGATAGGGAATATCCAGGTCCTCGATGGTTTCAATGAGGACCGTGTCGTTCCGGATAACCGAAACGGGCTCCTGGTCCTCTTCCTCGGCTTTTTCCACCCCGTCGATGAAAATATGCCCCGCTAAGAGGTGGGAGAAGTTTTCCCCCACATTCCGCGTGAAACTGCCGGTAAATCCGTTAATCATGGTTACGATAAACATTCCGAAGGCAATCGCCCCGCCTAAGAGGAAGGTCCGTTTTTTCTGTCTGTTCAGGTTTCTAACCGCGATTTTTACTACTTTCACAACCTCCCCCCTATTTCGCCTGAATCGCACGGATCGGCTGTATCTTCAGCGCCACCGAAACGGGATACAGGTGGGACAGAAAACCGATAACCAGGATAATTCCCATGGAAGTTACAACACTTACGGGAGAAACCGACGGATGAAGTTCATCGCCCGCGAAAAGAATTTTTAAGAAGGTATTGTTTGCCGGGATCCCGATGATGTTTAAAACGAGGACAATCAGCAGGGCCAGGATGATGCCGGCAATCCCGAACACCACCGTAACGGAGAGGGTTTCATAGAGAAACATCCGCCAGACAAAACCCTTTTTTGCCCCTAAGGCCCGCATGGTGCCGATTTCCGGGGTCCGCTCGATGATGGAAATGACCAGGGTGTTCATCATGATGATGACCGCCACAATCCCGATAATGATAATGGCGATGTTGAATACCGACCGGATTACATCAGCCGTTGTGGCGAAGGGACCGGCGGCCGCTTCCCAGGTGCCGGCTTCGGCGGCAATCCCCTCCCGGGCAAACCACATATTGAGTCCCGCCGTGAAGAGGTTCATGTCCCTCGGGTCCTCGAGTTTCAGCAGAATATACTGCCAGGGACCGCCGGTTCTGTCGGAGGGCGGTGCTTTTCCGGCGGCGCCCTCTCCGGCTGCAGCTCCGCCGGGTTCGTCGAGGAAGGAGAGGAGGGCGTCTTCCGACAGGTCGACCTCATCGGATTCTTCTACCGTGAATTCCTCCTCCGAGAAGAAGGCGTCTATATTTTCTTCACTCTGCAGGAGATACGTTTCCTCGCTGTCTAAGGTTCTGATGTCCCGGGTCACGACCGACAGGCCCTGCAGCGCCCGCAGGGTCCGCGCGTCGATGTAGGTAATCATGTCCGCTCCGACCCCCTCCGAGGTAAGCTTGAAATCGAAAATCCCGCGGATCGGCACTTCCCGGATTTTAAAACCGGCGTTCCCGAAACTGCTTACCCGGAGCATGTCCCCGGCGCGGAATTCAACGTCTACGTCCTCTACCTCCGCGTCCTGTTCATCGGCGATCTCCTTTTTTATCCGCTCGATCTGCAGGGTAGACATCAGCACGCCTGTCTCCCCCTGCTCCAGGTACCGCCCTTCGATTATCTCAACGTTGTCGAAAAGTTTTCTGTACGATTCCGGTTCGATCCCGAACATCAGCGTAAATGCCCTGCCGTCGACTTCGGGCATGCCGATAATTCCGAATCCGGTCAGCTGAGGGCTGTAGGCGGCTACGCCGTCTAACTCCTGTATGTGGTTAAACACCCTGGAAAACTCGGGGATCGTCGGCGTTTCCTCCATCCGGCCGGGGGACTGAACACCGAAGAGGGAAACTTTTCCGTCGGCAACCCCGCTTATCATGATGTGGCCGGTGTAATTGTCAATAAATGCCCGCTGTATTCCTAACGTTGCCGTATCCATAAAAGCGTTTCCCACAATTAAAACGACAACACCTAACGCGATTAATATGCCGATGATGTAGGTTTTCGCCTTGTGCTCCATCAGGTTTCTTCGGGATATTCTAAACAGGACCGACATCAGTCTTCCTCCGTTCTTCCCCGGTAATTTTACCGTCATGCAGTTTGAGAATATGGTCCGCGATAGTCATGATCGACTCGTCGTGGGTGGAGAAAATAAACGTCGTATCTTGTTCCCGGTTGATCTTTTTCATCAATTCGATAATTGCCTCCCCCGTCTGGGAATCGAGGTTTGCCGTCGGCTCATCGGCAAGGACAATCTGCGGTTTCGTTACTAAGGCACGGGCAATTGCCACCCGCTGCCGCTGGCCGCCGGAAAGCTCGTTCGGCCGGTGTTTCGACCACTCTTTCAGGCCTACCTCCTCTATTAGGTATTCAATCCATTCCCGTTTCTCCGCTTTTTCCATCCGCTCTTTTCCTAAGAGGAGGGGAAATTCAACGTTTTCATACACATTCAGCACCGGCACGAGGTTAAACGACTGAAAAATAAAACCGATTACCTTGTGCCGCAGTTCGGTAATCCGGCGGTCCGAGAGGCCCGAGGTGGGGGTCCCGTCTATTTCCACCGTACCGTTCGTGGGGGTATCGATACATCCGATCATATTGAGGATTGTCGTTTTCCCGGAACCGGAGGGGCCCGCGACGGAGATAAAATCCCCCTTTTCGAAAGAAAAGGAGACCCCCCGCACGGCCGGCACTTCAACGGTCCCGAGCATATAAATTTTCGTTACGTCCTGCAGTTTTACAATGGGCACAACAGTCTCCTTATTTGTAGAATATAGTTAATTTTTTCGATATTTCAAATAATTTCCTAGACAACATATACTTTCTCTATTTGCTTGACGGTGTACAAGCCTAGTTAGTATTTTATGATTGCAGATTAGTGTAAACACAGGGGAATTTATGTCAAAAACGGAAGAAACAGAAGATACAAGTATGTCTCATGAGCAGGCAGGTCAAAAAAATGATGATGTCATAACGGAACTGGAAGTAAAAATTGCCGAATTGGAGCAGGAAAACAGCGAGCTGAAAGACCAGTACCTGCGGAAACAGGCCGATTTCGAAAATTTCAGAAAAAGAATGTTCCGTGAAAAAGAAGAGGCCATTAAATTCGCGAATTCCAGTCTGTTAGAGGACCTTATTACGATAATTGATGATTTCGAGCGTGCCATCAAGGCGAGTTCTTCGGCACAGGATGTCGAATCTTTCAAGACCGGGATCGAGATGATTGAAAAACAGTTTGTAGGTCTTCTCGACCGAAAATACGGATTGAAACGCTTCGACAGTGCCGGGACGGAATTTGACCCCGAGCGGCATGAAGCAATCAATACGGAGGAAACCGCCGGCCATGACACATCCATGGTTGTGGAAGAATATCAGAAAGGGTATTTCCTTCACGACCGGGTGCTGCGTCATGCCAAGGTGAAAGTCTCCATTCCGGTTTCGAAAGAGCACGGGACGGAGCATGAAGAACAAGATAACAAAAACGAAAATAATGAAGGAGAAGAATAATGGGCAGAATAATTGGAATTGATTTAGGAACTACAAACTCATGTGTTGCTGTTATGGAAGGGGGAGAGCCCGTTGTTGTACAGAATTCTGAAGGACAGCGGACAACGCCTTCGATAGTCGCGTTTACCGCGAAAGGGGAGCGGCTGGTGGGACAGCCCGCGAAGAACCAGATGGTAACCAACCCGGAGAATACAATATATTCGATTAAGCGCTTTGTAGGCCGGAGGTTCGGCGAAGTGCCGAAGGAAATCTCGATGGTGCCCTACAATGTAAAAGAGGCTGCAAACAACGATGTGAAAATCGCGGTTTCAGGTAAAGATTATTCACCTCAGGAAATTTCCGCCGCCATTTTACAGAAGATGAAAAAGACGGTGGAAGACTACCTCGGGGAAACAATTACCGAAGCCGTCATTACCGTGCCGGCCTATTTTAACGACTCCCAGCGTCAGGCGACAAAGGACGCGGGAAAAATTGCCGGGCTGGATGTAAAACGGATTGTCAATGAGCCGACGGCGGCCTCGCTGGCATACGGAATGGGAAAGGACCAGAAGGACGAAAAAATTGCCGTGTACGACCTTGGCGGGGGTACATTCGATGTCTCTATCCTCGAATTGGGGGACGGTGTATTTGAAGTTAAGTCCACAAACGGGGACACCCATTTGGGGGGAGACAATTTCGACCAAAAGGTCATTGACTGGCTTATCGGCAACTTTAAAAACGATTACGGCATCGATTTAGGACAGGACAGAATGGCCCTGCAGCGGCTGAAGGAAGCGTCGGAAAAGGCGAAAATTGAACTTTCCTCCACCCAGAGCACGGAAATCAACCTTCCTTTTATTACGGCGGACAGCTCCGGGCCGAAACATCTGCAGTACTCCCTTACCCGGGCGAAGTTTGAGCAGATGACGGAAGATCTGGTGCAGAAAACTAAACAGCCCTGTATGGACGCGCTGAAGGATGCCGGCATGTCATCGTCGGATATCGATGAAGTAATCCTCGTGGGAGGTTCAACCCGGATACCCGCCGTACAGGCGCTGGTGAAGGGAATTTTCGGAAAAGAACCCAATAAGGGGGTCAATCCCGACGAAGTTGTGGCAATGGGGGCCGCCATTCAGGGCGGTATCTTAGGCGGGGACGTGAAAGACGTACTCCTCCTCGATGTTACGCCGCTTTCCTTAGGTATTGAGACATTAGGCGGTGTGTTTACAAAACTGATCGAACGGAACACAACAATTCCCACGAGGAAAAGTCAGATTTTTTCCACCGCCGCGGACAACCAGACGGCGGTTTCGATCCATGTGCTGCAGGGTGAACGGGAAATGGCAACACAGAACAGGACCCTCGGACGCTTCGATTTGGTGGGAATACCGTCGGCACCGAGAGGGGTGCCCCAGATCGAGGTAACTTTCGACATCGATGCCAACGGCATTGTCCATGTATCGGCAAAGGACTTAGGTACCGGAAAAGAACAGAAAATCCGGATCGAATCCTCCTCCGGGCTGTCGGAGAGTGAAATCGACAAAATGGTGAAAGAGGCGGAAGCGCATGCCGAAGAGGACAAAAAAGAACGGGAAAAGGTCGAGGTGCGCAACGAGGCGGACACCCTTGTCTATACAACTGAAAAATCGCTGAAAGACTACGGTGATAAAATCGGAGACGATGAAAAGCAGAAAATTGAAGCGGCGATCCAGGACCTGCGGGGCGTGCTGGAAAACGGATCGCTCGAAGATATAAAAGCCAAGACCGAAGCGCTGAAACAGGCTTCCTACAAGCTTGCCGAAGAGATGTATAAAAACGTAAATCCCGAACAGGCCGGAGCCGACCAGGCGCCGGGCGGAGACGGAAGCTCGGCAGGCGCGGAAAATGCCGGCGGCGGTGATGCCGGAGGTTCCCAAAACAGCGGCGGATCTGATAATGTAGAGGATGTGGACTACGAAGTTGTGGATGATGAGGAGAATAAATAGGCGCCTTGGCAAAGAAAGATTACTATGAAGTCCTTGGAGTGCAGAAAAATGCCTCCAAGGACGATATCAAGAAAGCGTATAGAAAATTAGCGGTAAAGTATCACCCCGACCAGAACGCGGGAAACCCCGAAGCTGAGGAAAAATTCAAGGAAGCAACGGAAGCCTACGAGGTCCTTGCAAACGACCAGAAACGGCAGGCGTACGATCAGTTCGGGTTTGCCGGTTTGGAAGGAATGGGTGCCGGCGGCGGGGCCCAGGATTTTTCCTCGGTATTTCACGACTTCGAAGACATTTTTGGAGATTTTTCCGGAATATTCGACAGTTTTTTCGGCGGCGGCGGCCGCAGGCGCCGAAGCGGAGAACGGGTCCGGCGGGGTTCCGACCTTCGGTATAATCTCGAGATTTCCTTTAAAGATGCCGTTTTCGGGTCGAAAAAGGAAGTTTCATATCGGAAAAGCAGCTCCTGCGGTGCCTGCGGCGGTACCGGCGCGGAGTCCGGCAGCGGCAGGAAAGTATGTCCGAGCTGCGGCGGCAGCGGTCAGGTCCGGAGGAGTTCCGGATTTTTTTCCATCGCCTCCACCTGTCCTACCTGCGGCGGAGAGGGGTATGTTATCGAAAACCCCTGCGGCACCTGCAACGGCAGCGGACTTGAAGAAAAATTACAAAAAATTAAAGTAACAATACCCCCCGGTATTGAAAGCGGAAAGCGGATCAATATCCCTAAGCAGGGGGACGCGGGACCGAACGGCGGCCCTTCCGGGGACCTCTATGTCTATATCAGCGTCGTGCCCCACGAATACTTTCAGCGGGAGGCGAACGACCTGTACTGTGTTGTGCCGGTTACCATCTCACAGGCGGCCCTCGGTACTGAAATATACGTTAAAACCTTAGACGATAAAAAACTGAAACTGAAAATCCCTTCGGGAACACAAAACGGAAAAATACTTAGAATACGGAACGAAGGAGTGCCGTATCTGCACAATCAGAACCGAAGAGGGGACATGTACATCAAGATTTTCGTAGAGGTGCCGAAAAAACTCAATTCCAAGGCAAAACAGCTGCTCCATGAAATTGGAGAAATTATCGGGGAGGAGCAGAGTCCGGCCCCCATTCCATTATCTGAGTTGCGGTAACAATGCGGGAGGAGTATAAGCGCCGGAATTACGTTATCAACAAACGCCTCCAATTTGGATTAATTGCCGCTTTTCTGACCGCGGTCCTTATCGCTTCCGCTCTCGCGGTTGTCGTTATGGCCCTTGCCGCGGAAGAGTTTATCGATACTTTTCTCGTACCCGTCTTACTGAACGATTTGGCAATAATGGCGGCCGTGATTATTGTTGGAATTATTTTCAGCAACAGGATAGCGGGGCCGTTGTTCCACATCCGCGGGGTGGTTGAAGATGTTATAGCGGGTAAAACTGACCGGCGGGTGCGTCTGCGGCCGAAGGATTTCGCGCGTGACCTGGCAGAAAAGATCAATACCCTTCTCGACAAAATTGAAAAATAGTCTTCTCTCTTCTCCTTTGTGTCGATACTAAACGTATATCGAACGAGAGGAGCAGTAATGAAATTTGTAACGGCCATCATGATGTTACTCACTGCCTTTTGCTGGAACCTCGGCGCGGCGTCACAGGACGGGCAGGGGGAAGGGCAGCCTGATGAGGACCCGAAGGCCGCCGGGAAGGATGTTACGAACATAAGCAGCGACCGCGATAACGACGGCGCGGTTGATTATCTGCTGCAGTTGGACGGGGAGGGAAATAAACTCTACGAAGAACTGGACTTCAACTACGACGGTACAATGGACGATTTCTACTTTTATTCCGACGGAATCCTCGCGCGGCGGGAAATAGACACCAACTACGACGGAGAAGTTGATGTGTGGGTATATCTCCATGAGGGGGTTTATATCGAACGGTATGAACGGGACTTCGATTTTGACGGAACAATTGACCAAGTAAAAGATTTTACCGAATCCGTAAGCGAATGAACTGCTACATTATCGGTCTGCAGGCCATTGAAGTTTGGCTGGAAAAGGCGCCGGAAGGGGCCCTTCTTCTTGTCTCGAAGGAAAACAAACGGAACATTTTTCTTTCCGATACAGCCGAGAATAAGAAAATTCCCGTGGAAAAGGCAACATTCGAGGAAATCAGCCGCCGCGCGGGGACGGAGGACCACAAGGGGATCGCCCTCCGGGTGCCCGCGGGCGGCCAAATGGACGAATCCGATTTAAAAAGCTATCTGCCGAAGCTGCCCGGACAGGCCCTTGTCCTGCTGCTGGAAGGCATTACGGACACGAGGAATTTCGGCGCTATTCTTCGAAGCGCGGAGCAGTTCTCCGCCGATGCCGTTATTGTTCCGAAACGGGGGGGGGCGGCAATAACACCCGAGGTGAGTAAAACCGCGGCGGGAGCGGACGCTCTTGTGCAAATTGTTACCGTTGTAAATATCAGCAGGGCGGCGGAGCTGCTGAAGGAATTCGGCTTTTGGGTATACGGGGCCGATATGGCGGGGGGGCCGCTTCCGGCGGTCAACTTGTCCGGGAAGACCGCCCTAATCCTCGGCAGTGAAGGGAAAGGATTAGGGAAGAATGTTAAAAACCACTGTGACGGCCTGATATCGATTCCAACCACCGGCAGGCTCGATTCCCTTAACGTGTCGGTGGCGGCGGGAATATTTCTCTACGAAATCCGCCGGCAGCAGACCGGGACACCATCCTCCGGAGCACCATCCTCCGGGGCGTAATAAACGCTAGAAGAGAAATTTATTACCAATGTCTTCTCGAAACCAGGCGCCTTCGAAACGGACCTGCTCCGCTGTGGTGTAGGCAATACGCCGGGCCTCTAAAATCTCTTTGTGAAGGCCCACCGCGGTAAAGCACCTGCCTCCGCCGGTGATAATGTTTCCGGCGCCGTCCGTCTCCGTCGACGCGTGGAACACATATTTTTTCCGGTATTGATTTTCCGGAAGCGGTCCGACAGGCATCCCCGTTGTATATGCACCGGGATATCCGCCGGCGGCAACAACAACACCGACGGCGGATATGTCGGCAATGCGGAGAGGAAACCTGTCTAAGGACTGTTCCGCTACGGCGTCCATCAGGTTTCCGAAATCGGATTCGATAAGCGGCAGCAGGACCTGTGCTTCCGGGTCCCCTAAGCGGACGTTGTACTCCAGCAGTTTCGGCCCCGATTCTGTAATCATCAGGCCGAAATAGAGAAAGCCCCTGTAGGGGATGCCGTCCGCCTGTATTCCCTCGAAGGTGGGTGCCACAATTTGTTCTTCAACGGTTTTTAGAAGCGTCCTGTCCGGCCCCGGTACCGGGCAAATCGCTCCCATACCGCCGGTATTCGGTCCGGTGTCGTTAGTTCCGGCCTTTTTAAAATCGGCACAGTTAGGAAAGAGGAGATAATGCTTTCCGTCAAAGAGGGCGAAAATCGATATTTCGTACCCCCGCAGATATTCTTCAACTAAGAGGCTGTCGCTTTCGGTAATAGACTTCCCGAAATCGAGCAGAACGGCCTCGTTGTCCGACTCCAGCACCCCTTTCCCCGCCGCGAGTCCGTTCTTTTTTACCACCCGCGTGCCCGACCCGCTTTTGATGCGGGCTGCAAAATCATTGTAGGTATCGAATTCCCGGGATTCCGCGGTGGGAATATTATGGCGGACCATAAAGCGTTTGGAAAACACCTTACTCGATTCGAGAAGGGCAGCTTCTTTCAGGGGTGAAACTACGTTAATTCCCGCGGCTGCTATGCTGTCGGCAAGCCCTTCAGCTAAAGGAGCTTCCGGCCCGATAAAAACGAGGTTTATTTTCCGTTTTTCGCACGCCGCAATAATCGAATCGACGTCATTTACGTTAATTCCGGGTATGTTCTCTCCGAGTTCCGCGGTACCTGTATTTCCGGGCAGACAGTAGAGTCCCGAAATCCGTTTACTGGTGGAAAATTTCCACACCAGCGCGTGTTCCCTGGCCCCCGAACCAATTACAAGCGCTTTCACACGCTTCCTCCTTTACTGCCGTTTTTCAGCATCGATTGCGTCAAGTTCCTGTATTATAACCTTAGAGTAGGACTCGTATTCAAGAGTGTGAATTCGTGTTTCGATTTCTTCTAAATTTTCGCCGCCGCTTCTGGTAAAGGACTTTTGCAAGAGGACGGGACCGGAATCGAGATCGTAGGTTACCCGGTGAATGGTTATCCCGAGTTTTTTGTCTCCCGATTGATAGCTGCGTTCAATACCGCCGGCCCCGGGGAAGCGGGGAAGAAGGGTCGGATGGATGTTGATGATGTTCCCGCTGAAGGCGTCGATAAACACTTTTGTCAAGACCCGCATGAATCCGGCTAAGGCAATGAGATCGGTACCGAAGGTCTTCAGGTATGATATCATTTCGAGCTCCGCGTCCCGGCGGCTCCTTCCCTGATAGGTTACATAAAAGGCGGGGACCCCGTGGTTTTCCGCCTGTTTCAGCACGAAAGCATGTTTCCGGTCGCAGATAAGGCATACCAGTTCATGGCCGGTGTCGGCGAGGTCCTTCCGGATTACATCGAAATTCGTCCCGTTGCCGGAGGCAAGTACGGCAAGATTAGCCATCTGTAAGCCTCCCGACGGGATACAGGAGGATGTTATGTTCATCCGCTGTCTTTTTCAGCAGCTGTTCAGCCGAGGGAGGGACAATAAGCGCGATACCGATGCCCATGTTGAATACGGTTTCCATCTCCTCCCTTTCGATGCCGCTAATGTCCCGCATTTCGGTAAAAATCGAGGGGACCGGCCATTCACGGGAAAGCATCGGCTTCAGGCCTACGGGAAGAACGCGGCGGATATTATTAACAAGACCGCCGCCGGTAATATGGGCGGCCCCGGTAAGGACCCCCGCCGCGAGGAGGACCTTCATCTCCCGGACATAGATTTTCGTTGGGACCAGCAGTTCACGGTATACGTCCGAGTTTTTCGGGACGATTTTCCGGGCCAATGAGAGTCCGTTCGAATGGATCCCCGCCGAAGGCAGGCCGAATAGAAGGTCCCCGGTGTTCATACGGGAGGTTTTTGGAAGAATTTCTCCGTGTTCGGCAATACCGGTGCAAAACCCTGCCAAATCGATGTCGTCCTTTCCGTACATGTCGGGCATTTCAGCTGTTTCCCCGCCTCCTAAGACACACTCAGCGATTTCACATCCCCGGACAACCCCGCGGATGACCTCGGTAAGCAGCCCTTCATTAATTTGTCCGCAGGCAATGTAGTCGAGGAACTGCAGCGGTTTCGCGCCGCAGACGATTAAATCGTTTACACACATCGCGACGAGGTCGATACCGATGCTGCCGTACTCGCCGATCTCCCGTGCAACCAGCAGCTTCGTCCCCACGCCGTCGGTTGTAGACATGAGTACGGGCCTCGTATAGCCCGACAGGTCGGGTTCAATGCCGCCGGCAAACCCGCCGATCCCGCCCGCGACAGCCGGGCTGTCTATCCGGCTGATAAACGCCGCGAAAGCGTCCCCCTTCGCGATGTCCACTCCCGCGTCTTTGTATGAGCGGTATTCCTCTTTTCCCATTCAGCCGCACCTCACGCTGTCAACTAAGACCGGATAATTCCCGTTAAAACAGGCGTAACAGTAGTCGTCCGGCTTCGTTACGCATGTTGCCAGCCGGTCAATTGGAAGGAACGCTACCGTGTCCGCGCCGATGTAGGCGGACAATTCCTCCGCCGACTGCCGGTTCGATATAAGTTCGCCCTGTGTCGGGGTATCGATACCGAAATAACAGGGCCACTTGATTTCGGGACTGCTTAACCGAAGATGTACTTCCGCTGCTCCCGCTTCTTTTAACAGGTTGACGAGAATTCTGCTGGTGGTGCCCCTGACAATGGAGTCGTCGATTAAGATAATCTTCTTTCCGCGTATGGCGGTTTTTACCGGGTGCAGTTTCATCCGCACCGCCAGTTCCCGTTCTCCCGTTGTCGGCAGGATGAAGGAACGGCCGGCGTAATGGTTCCTTTGAAGGCCCATTTCAAAGGGAATGCCGGACTCTTCGGCGTAGCCTAAGGCCGCGATGTTGCCGCTGTCGGGAACAGGGACGACAATATCGGCGTCTACCGAATCGATGGCTGCCATGGCACGGCCCATTTTCTTCCTTGTATCGTGAACGGATTCCCCGAATACCTGGGAATCGGGGCGGGCGAAATAAATCAGTTCGAAAACGCACTGCCGTTTCGGCCGGGGCAGGTCGAGGTTGATGCTTTCCATGCCGCTGTCGGTAATACGGACGATTTCACCGGGTTCAATGCAGCGGTAATCGGCAATACGGAGGATGTCCAGCGCGCATGTTTCCGACGCGACTGCCGTAAAACCGTTTGCCGTTCCGATATAGAGGGGCCGGAACCCGAAGGGGTCCCGCATTGCCAGAAGCGAATCCTCATGGATCATTGTCATGCTGTATGCTCCCTCGAGCTGCAGCAGCGTTTCTGAAAGGGCGTCGCTGAAGTCCCGTTTCCGGGAGCGGGAAATAAGGTGCAGTATCAGTTCCGTATCGGAGGTGCTCTGAAAAATGGACCCCTCCGTAAAAAGCCGTTCCTTTAAAGCGCGGGTGTTCGATATGTTGCCGTTATGGCCTAAGGCGATGCTGCCCTTGTTGCAGCTGACCAGGATGGGCTGGACATTTTCGACCCTGTTCCCGCCGTGAGTAGAATACCGTACGTGGCCGATGCCGACTTTCGACCGCCGGTCCTTTCGCAGATACTTGGCCAAGACCGCGGAGACCATTCCCAGGCCTTTATAGGAAACAAGGTTTTCATCTTCCTTTCGGTAGACAATACCCGAGCTTTCCTGCCCGCGGTGCTGCAGGGCAAAGAGGGAGTAAAACAAATATTCGGGTATGTTCATGTTGTCCTTGGAGTAAATACCGGTTATGCCGCAATAATGGCCTAACCCGTCCTGGAAGCTAGTCACACTGCTATATACCATCTCATGATACAAAGGTCAAGATTGAAAAAAATATCATTTTTTTTTGTTACCTTTTCTCTTTTCGTTTGTTTGTATTATTGAATTTACAATTCCTTTTGCCTCCTTTAAATATAAGCTTCCGGAGTTTTTCCTCCTTTTCTCCGGAAGCTCCTTTTTTTTTAAAACAATTCAGTTGCTAAAGCTCCTTGGATGCAGTATAGTGTCGATATTGAAAAATGGAATATCGGAGGTTTATATGTCCTACAGTGAAGAAGTATTTGAAATTGTCAAAAAACGAAACCCCAATGAATATGAATTTCATCAAGCAGTTGAGGAAGTTCTCGAATCCATAGAACCGGTCCTCGATGCTCATCCTGAGTACCGGGAGGCCCAAATTTTAGAGCGTCTCGTCGAGCCGGAGCGGGTCATTCTGTTCCGTGTCCCATGGATGAGTGATAACGGCGACTTCCAGGTGAACCGGGGGTTCCGCATCGAATTCAATTCCGCCATCGGTCCCTATAAGGGAGGATTACGGTTTCACCCCACGGTCAATTTGAGTATCTTGAAATTTCTGGCATTTGAACAAGTTTTTAAAAATTCACTTACAACGCTGGCAATGGGAGGGGGCAAAGGCGGTTCCGATTTTGATCCGAAAGGAAAGTCCGACGGTGAAGTAATGCGGTTCTGCCAGTCCTTCATGACTGAATTGTTTCGCCACATCGGTCCGAATACCGATGTTCCAGCCGGAGATATCGGTGTCGGCGCCCGTGAGATCGGATATCTGTTCGGGCAGTACAAGAGGCTTCGAAACGAGTTTACCGGCGTATTGACCGGCAAAGACATTAATTGGGGGGGGTCCCTTATCCGGCCGGAAGCGACGGGCTTCGGAAGTGTCTATTTTGCCCAGGAAATGCTTGCGACGAAAAATGACGAATTAAAAGGGAAAACTTGTGTCATTTCAGGGTCCGGGAATGTGGCCCAGTTTACCGCGAAAAAACTGCTGGATTTCGGCGCGAAACCCGTTACCCTTTCCGATTCCAGCGGTTCCATTTACGATTCCGACGGCATCGATGAAGAGAAGCTCAAGTACGTAATGCATCTTAAAAACGTTCAGCGTGGGAGGATCAAAGAATATGCCGATAAATACGGTGCAAAATATTTAGACGGTCAGCGGCCCTGGAGTATTACGTGCGACGCGGCGTTTCCAAGTGCTACACAGAACGAGATTGACAGGCAGGAAGCGGAGAACCTTCTTGAAAACGGATGCAAGCTTGTTTGTGAAGGCGCGAACATGCCGACTTCCCCCGAAGGGGTGGATTTGTTCTTAGACGCGAAAATACTCTACGGCCCGGGTAAAGCCGCTAATGCCGGCGGCGTTGCCACTTCCGGCCTGGAGATGAGCCAGAATGCCATGCGCCTTTCCTGGTCCCGGGAAGAGGTTGACAGCAAGCTGCGGAGCATTATGAAGGCAGTCCACAGCGCCGCCGCGGGGGCCGCCGAGGAATACGGACATCCGGGCAACTATGTTCTGGGCGCGAATATCGCGGGTTTTAAAAAGGTAGCCGAGGCCATGCTGGACCAGGGTCTGGTATAAGCAGGGGCCCTTATTCGAGATACAAAACGGCACGCTGCTCCAGGGAGTTGGCGTTCAGTACCAGCCGTCTGGGCGCGAAATCGGTATCATCCTGCACCCAGATGGTCTCCTTCCATTTTTGATGGCGAGGGGCCAGGTCCAGCAGCCGGTTTCTTTCAGGGCATAAAATGTCCCTGTTGATACCGTTTCCGTGTTGTTCCAAAAAGCAGGCCAGATACAGCATATTCATCTCCACCATCTCGTTGAAAAAATGGGTCCCGAGAGAGAGGTCCGGGACCAGGCCGTCATGCATGGAGTCGACTTCGCACAAAACGCCGGCAGTGTCGATTTCCTGAAAGGAAACAGGTATCCCTAAGGAGGGCGTACTTGTTCCCCATCTGCCGGGGCCGATTATCATTACGTTGTCTTCGGATGAAATATTGCTATGGGTAAGTTCGCCGATAATTTTGGCCACTGTGTAGCGTTCCGTTTCGGAAAGTTTTCCGTAATTTTCCGGCAGGACGAAAATAATCCGCTTGATGGCGATTTTCCGGCTGTGGCCGATAATTGCCCCCCGTGCTTCGAGGACAATGTCCTCCCGGTCAAGTTCGGGAAGCTCTTCCACCGTTTCGGATGCTTCCTGGATCTGCAGCGGCCTGCACTGCACAAGATTGATTTTATATTCACCTCCGGGGAGAAAATTGGCGGTAAATTCGATATCGATTTCCGAATTGTATGCCTCCCGGATAAAATTGAGCATTTCCCGAAAATCCTTCACAAAATTGGTGGTTTTCAGCAGATTGTCAAAGGTGAGGATCCGGGAGCCGGTATTGGGCATTCCCTGCTGCCGGAGCGTTCTTTCCAGTTCCCTGTCGCGGACGGCAAACAGGTCGACGGGCATGCCGTCTAAAGAAGGAACAAGGTCGGTAAAATAAAAATTTGAAAACGAATTGGATACAAGGTCGAGGACATCGACGCGGCGCTGGGTGTACTGTTTTACTTCTTTAAAATCGGACTCGGGCCGTTTCTCCGGGGCATTCAGGGCGATGACCCTGGTATAGTCGTCGTCCGCGCGGTCGACCGCCCTCGTCCCCAGACCGAAGACAAGGCGGACCATCCCCGCCTCCGGTTCAATGTCTTTGCTCCAGGCATAGGGGTTGAAGGAAAATCCTACACCCGCGAGCTGGGGGAAATAAAAGTCCCCGTAGGGACTGCCGGAAACGCGCTGTACCAGCAATGCCATTTGCTCGTCTTTATCAAGCACATTCCGCTTGTGGCGGTAGGCAAGGGCGTTTTTGCTCATAGTGCTCGCGTAGATAAGCCGGACGGCATTTAAAAAATATTCAAGCCGTTCTTCTTTGGTACCCTGGTTTGTACAGAATACGCTTTCATATTTTCCCGCGAAGGCGTTGCCGAAATTGTCTTCCAGGAGACTGGAGCTCCGGACAATAATGGGAGAATAGCCGTAATAATCGAGCATATCGGAGAATCTGGTAACAATGTAGTCGGGGAAATTACCCCGGAGGATCCGTTTCCGTACAGCCTCATTTCCGTCGAGAAAGGTTTCCGGGTCTTTCTGCCGCTGCCGGTCCCACCAGCATCCGTTTTCAACAAGAAAAGTGTAAAACACATCGGAGGCGATAAAAAAACTGTCGTGCTCCTCTAAAATCTCTTTCCAATACCGGTCCTGTTTTTCCAGTATTGCCCTGGCAATGAGCATGCCCACCGACTTCCCGCCGATAAGACCTGTTCCGATCATCCTTCTCCATATGGCAATGACATCCTCTAAGGAAAGATACGTTTCTGCCAGGCCGAGGATCCGTTCGTCCCGTGAAATAATCAGCTGCAGTACTTCTTTGAAAACGGAGTGCATTTTTTCTTCCGAACACTGGTCTTTGTTGTATGCCTCCAGCACCGCTTCCGCCTTCATGAATGTTTTGTCCCAAACGCCCACCATCCGGTAGCTTGCCGAAGCAAGACCGAGCCACGGGGTGGTTGAAATAACTTCCGCGATGGTGGAACTGTCGTGGATGGCGTTAAACCGGGGTCCGTCGAATTTGTAGAGTTCGAACTGGCGATGACTGTGCCGTTTCGGTAGTTTTGCAATTTTCGTGTAAATGGCCCCGGCATACCGGTACACGTCGATGAGCACCTGCGTGGTGCTGCTGATGGAATCGGTGGCATGGTAGGAATGCAGGTACCGGTACATGGCAAAATAGGCGATGCTTCGGCGCTCCCGCAGGTAAGGGCATGTCAGTTTGAAAAAGTTACCGATCATCCTGTCGCTATAGCAGTACTCCGACAGGGCGGACAGGCAGTCAAAAATATAGACCCGGTCGCTTCCGCGCTCCGATATGGTCGTATGGACGTGGGTAATAAAACTTTCAAAGCTTGTTTCGGGGTGGGTTTCGATAACGGTAATTCCCTTCGTATTCGAGAGGACCGGTTTATGGGACGCAAACCGGAAATATATTGCTTCATTTCCGCTGTTCACATACCATTCTGCTAAGCCTTCGGTAAAGGGAATGTAGTTGTTGATGTTGTCCAGGCGCCAGACAATATTGTCGCCGGGAGTGATGGTTGTAATTATTCCGTCGAGATCTTCGTAACCGGTTGTCGCTTTCATCATACTTCGTTTAAAAAAAATTAATATTTAAATCCGCTTTCGCCGATAAATTCCCGCAGGATAGAGTAGCGCGGCACCTCGGTTGTCTGCAGGGGATTAAAGTTATCTAAGAAAAAAAGGAGCCGTTCCGCCTCTTTGTAATACGGGTTCTGCGGTTTTATGGTCTTTAAAAGCGGTGCGGCGAATATTTTCAATACCGACAGCTCATAGTCTAGTGCCGAATTAAACGCGGTATCGGCATTGTCTTGATAGGGAAAGATGTTCCGCTTCTCCCCCCGCCGGACCGACGGCCACCGTTCAAGTGTTTCCCCGGCGCTGTAGCCTCTAAATTGATGGTCCCGTACCATTCTCCGGAGCAGCCTGTTATCGGTGGTGGAAATACGGTTGTGGTCGTCTAAATTGAGCTGAGTAAGGGCGGAAACATAAATTTTATATTTTTTTTCAGCCGAAACATCCGGAGTAAGGTCTTCATTCAGTCCGTGAATCCCCTCCATCAGGATGAGCGCCCGGCTGTCGAGCCGCAGCTTCGTTCCCCCCGTCCCCCGGTTCCCCGTCTTGAAATCAAATTCCGGAATTTCCGCGATCCCTCCGTCGAAAAGGGTAAGGAGATGCGCGTTCAGCAGGGGAACATCAATGGCTTCCAGTATTTCAAAATCGAGGTTCCCGTTTTCATCAACCGGGTTGAGGTGCCGGGGAACAAAATAATTGTCCATATTGATAACTACCGGATTAAATCCTACCACCCGCAGCTGCACCGCGAGTTTTTTTGTAAATGTCGTTTTCCCGGATGACGACGGACCGGCTATGAGGACGATTTTTACCCTTCCCCGTTTCTCGAGAATCTGGTCCGCGATTTGCGCGATTTTTTTATTGTGCAGTGTCTCGGCAACCTGAATAAAGTCCCCTATTTCCCGGTTATAGATGATTTTATTCAGCCGTCCGACACTGTGGACACGTAAAATTTTCCCCCAGGCTTTGTATTCCTGGTAAACAGAGTAGAGGATAGGGCTGTCCTTGAAGGAGGTAAGTTTTTTAGGAGTTTCACGCGGCGGATACCTGAGGAGAAACCCCTGAAAATAGTTTTTAATTTCAAATTCATTCAGCACCGACGTATTCGGGACCAGCGGGTTATGGGCCAGGTCCATGAAATTTCCAATGGTGTAAACAGGAACTTTGTTTTTATTCTGTTGTTCCAAGAGCAGCAGCGTGTCCGGCTGTTTCGCGTTTTTGAAATAGGCGAGGGCATCGGTATAGGAAATAACTTTCCGCTGAATCGGATGTTTTTCCTCCACCAGTTCGTGCATCCGGTCTTCCAGTTTTCGAAGGTCTTCTCCATCCGTTTCGGTAAGTCCGTCAAAATAATAAAAATATCCGTTGCCGAGGGAATGGCCTATTACAAGGCTTCTGTCCGGAAACAGTTCCCGCGCGGCCATGTACAGCAGGAAACAGAGGGAATTCCTGTACATTCGCACCCCGTCGTCACTTTCCAAGAGGACCGGGACTATGTCCGAATTAACTTCAATTTTATACGACAAACTGGTGCATTCGTTGTTCACCAGCGCCCCGACGATGCCGGAGGATGAAAACAATTCGCCCACTCTTGTTCCATAGGGAACTAATTCCCTTTCCCCGGAGGGGAGGGTCACGGTTACTTCCTGCATACAACCTCGCTTATCTGTTCATGACTGCCGATATGTTGGTGATTTCCTGCTGAATGAGGGGGCGGACAATATGGATGCCCCCGCCTTCTTCGGTGTGGAGTATCGGCTGTTCCCGGAAGGGAGCGCCCTGTTCATTGAGAAGGAGTTTTATGATAGGGTATTTTGGTTTCTCCGAATCCGTCTCAATAACGAGGCCCTGGGCACCGTTGGAGAGGGCCACATAGGTACCCACCGGGTAAATTGATAATGTATAGACTAAGACGCGGATCAGCTGTTCATCGTACTGTTTGCCCGTATTTTTTAGAAGGTCCATGATACCGGTATGTCCGTCTGCCGCTTCCCGGTAGGGGCGTTTTGAAACGATGGCGGCGTAGGATGACGAAATTGTCAGGATCTTGGCGTAAAAGGAGATCTTGTCACCGGTAAGTCCCCTGGGATATCCCGAACCGTCCACCCGTTCATGGCTCTCGAGGACTGCCCTGCTTACGGAAAGGGGGAATTCCGCCCCTTTCAGAATACGGAAACCGAGGACCGTGTGGGCCGCGATTGTCTTTTTTTCTTCCGGGGAAAGCTTTTTCGAATTCATATACAGCTGCGGCGGAATCCGGAGCATGCCGATTTCATGAAGGAGGCCCGCCATCCCGACTTCAATCTGTTTAAACGGCGGCAGTTTCAGAACATCCGCTAAAACGAGGGCAATAATCGTCGTTTTAACGCTGTGACTGATAAGGTAGCTGTGTTCGGTGTCCTGCAGCATATTGAGTTGTGTCAGATATTTCCGGCGCGATTTAATCATATCGGTACAGGCCTTCACCTGTTCACTAATTCTGGTCATTTGAAAAGAGTTATGTTTCAGGTACAGCTCAAAAACATCCGACAGGAAGGCGGTCATGCTTTGGAAAAAGCGCCGGACCTCATTCATATACTCTTTTTCTTTATAATCAATGTCTAAAGCCGCCTTTGCTGTTTCTCCGTTTCCGCTGTTACCCTCGGAGGAGAAGGCCGGCGCGTACTCCGGAGGGGACTCCACGGGAGTTCCGTCGGTATATACCTTCGAATAGCTCCAAATTTGAAGACGTTTTTGCAATTCTTCGGTAATGGGGATATCGGGGGACAATAGAACGAATTTCTCGTCGAGATATACCGGCTTATCGATGTACGACCCGATGGGAAGGTTTGCTACTGATACGCTATTCATATACCTGTTGTTGACCCCTTACTGCAAATAATTTAGACTTCTCTGTATACATTATAGGAGATTTTACGGTGAAATTTAAGACTATTTTTATATTATTTAACGTTGTTATTGTCCTTTCCTTCCTTATTATCTATTTTATGCCTCTTTTTATGCTCGGATGGGAGTATACCGCTGATTTTTGGTCGAAAAACTGGTATCTCCCCGTTATTTTTGTTGCCGTTATCGGAGGCTTAAACGTTTATTTTATCATAAACTGGAAACTTTTTCGATACCTGGAAGCGGAAGATTGGGACAGGCTGCAATTGTATCTGGAAAATCAGATCTACGAAAAAGGACGGCTTCGGTCCCAGTTTTTACGGGTGCTGGTAAACGCGTATCTGGTAAAATCGGAAATTGATGAAATAAAAAAACTTGATATCTTCTGTAAGGAAAACTATCCTTCGGTCCGTAATAATTTCCCCATGATGCTCTCCATTCCCTATTTTCTTTCCCACGACCGACACGCAATGCGGGAGCACTTTAAGGATTTTTTGACAACCGCTAAAGGGAAAGAGTTACTGTGGGTAAAATGGGGATATGCCTTTGCCTCCTTTTTAGGCGACGACAGGGAAAACGCGAAGTACCTGCTCTTGGAAATTGCCGGCGAAAAGCAAGACAACATTCTCCGGCTGCTGACAGTGTATATCCTCGATGCTTACCGGAAACTCGACGAGCAGACAGGCGTAATTGTCGACAAAGCCGTAGAGGAACTCCGGGCCAGTTTTACCCGGAAAAGCTGGGAAAAGGAAATAGAAAAGGCGAAAGGTGAAATGTTTATCGTTATCTTGACAAAAATTATCGGAGACGCCACCGACTGGCTGTTTGAGCGAAAAATGGAGGCACCCGCGTGAAGATGAAACGGATACTTTGTTCGGCACTGATTGCCGCTGTCTTCCCCCTTTCTCTTTCGAGCCAGGCACTGGCGTTCGAGGATTCCCGGCAGTTTTATACCGATATCAGCGGCCACCACGGTCTCGGTACGGGCGCCGGAGCTACGGAACAGGAAGCGATTCGGATTGCCAAGGCGGATGCGATCGCAATGGTTTTCAGCGAACTGAACAAGGATGATATGTTTACGGAAATATTTATTTCCCGGTGGCCCGAAGCCATTGTCCTGAAAGACACCGCTGCCGGTGAAATGTCGGAAGGGCGCTGGAAGGCCCTTGTCCGCGTCCGTATCGATCAGCAGGCGGTGCTGATGACGGAACAGACCTACCGGGAGAGCGCGGTAAATCTCCTGGACAGGGCGGAAAAACTACTCGAAGAGGTAGAACCCCGCGTAGAAGAAGCCCAGGGCCACGAAGAAAATATGCGCTTAGGAGAGGCCTACACCAATTACAAGCAGGCGGCAAGCAGACTCGACGAGCTGACCCTGTTGTTAAGCCCGCTGGCAGACAGCTCCCTTCAGTCGCGCAATGGTAATTCCAAACCCGCATTGATGAATATTGCCGGAACGCTTCGGACTACCGTGGAATCGGGTCTGGCCCGTCTGGCTGCACTAGAAGAGAAGACGGAGGTCAGCGAAACAACCGAGGAAATCAGAAAGACCTACGAGCTTTTGGCCGGCGAACTGGGAAAAGTACAGACGGTTGCCGATGCCTATATTCCCCTTTCTCCCTTTTTCGATCTGCCGCGGACTGAACTGGAGGCAATTCTGCTTGAAATTCGGCAGTCTATTGACCTGAACGACGACTTGGGCGGGAAACTGGATCAACTCAAAGGCGGTGTACCGGCGGACAAAGTATATCTTATAGAAAAAATTGATCTTTCCTGTGCCGAGACGGAACAGCTCGAGGGTACTCTCAAGCGCCTGGAAGGTGAGGTGAAGCGGGAGATCCGGGTGCCCCGGCTGACGCGGCAGGAGCGTGCCTATAAACGGAGTGTTTTGGGGGAAAAGATGGGACACGCCCTTCTCAGGCGGGAGCCCGGGGATATTTTTATTCTCCGCTACTACCTGCCGTTCGGTTTGGAGACCGGCACCGATACCAGGTTCGGACTTACCCGGGAGTTTGAAATCGAAGCGGCAGTGGAGTATTACTTTAACGAGCTGATATGGTTTCAGACGGCCCTGTGGAAGGATGATCTGCATGTCGACCCCGGTGTGAAGGACATCTCGCTGGCTCAGGAAGCCCACATCGGCTTCGGACGCGCTTTTTTTGCAGGCGGCGGCGGCGGCTGGGACTGGGGGAGATGGGTGAAAACCGAAAGCGGGGCCGAACCGGCGGCGGGCAATTTTTCAATCGATGCCTTTATCGGCGGCATCGACAGGGAGCGGCAGTGGCCCTGGGGCATGCTGATGCTGAAAGTCCCCGTCCGCCCCGGCCTGTTTGTGTATAACGGCAAAATTAACCTGGCCGCGGAGATAAAGCTGCGTATAGCCGCCCTCTTCCAACTGGAGGCGGGGATCTCAAGCGGATATTACAATATTGCCCCGTCGGATGATATCGAAGAAGTACGCTCCGATCCGGCGGCGTATCTTCAATACCAGTTCCGGTACTTCGGCCTCTTTGGCGTACGGCTTCCCAAACCGTTTTTGTGGGGCATCCGCTTCGAGGGAGGCCGGGAAGGACCCTCTGCTCCCGAGCCGATGCTGTGGAGGCTGTTCCTGCAGTACAGCTTATAGGCGGAGTTGACCGGGAACGGGTGGAAACGGTATAATCTCACAAAACAATTAAGGATTACCTATGAGTGTACGCGTACGATACGCTCCGTCGCCAACCGGGCTTCAGCACATCGGCGGAGTGAGGACCGCTTTATTTAATTATTTTTTCGCGCGATCCGAAGGGGGGACATTTATTCTCCGGGTGGAGGACACGGACCGGGAACGGTATTCGGAGGAAGGCCTGAAAGACCTTTACGATACCTTCGCGTGGCTCGGAATCCATTGGGACGAGGGCCCCGATAAAGGGGGTGAGTACGGGCCTTACGTACAGTCGGAACGGGTGGAACTCTACCGGGAGTACGCGCGAAAATTAGTGGAAGCGGATCAAGCCTATCCATGCTACTGTTCCCCGGAACGCCTCGAATCGGTACGGCAGGAACAGCAGAAGGCGAAATCGAAGCATCAGGGCTACGACCGGCACTGCCGGGACCTAACGCCTGCGGAGCGGAAGTCCTTCGAAGAGAAGGGGGTTACTCCGGTCATCAGGCTGAAGGTGCCTCTGTCAGGAAAAACATCGTTTCAGGATGTTCTGTTAGGGGAAGTGTCCCGGAAAAACGAAGACATCAACCCGGACCCTGTCCTGCTTAAGACCGACGGGTTTCCAACCTACCACCTGGCGAATGTGGTGGACGATCACCTGATGGAGATAACCCACATTCTGCGGGCCCAGGAGTGGCTCCCCTCCGGGCCGCTGCATATTATTTTGTATGAGGCATTCGGCTGGAAGCCGCCGCTGTATTGTCATCTCCCCATGGTAATGGGGAAGGACGGGCAGAAACTGTCGAAACGGCACGGTTCCACAAGTATGCGGGAATTCCGTTTTGAGGGCTATCTCCCCGAGGCGATTATCAATTATGTGTCCATGGTCGGCTGGTCCTACGACGACGAGCGGGAGTTTTTTACAAAAGAAGATCTGGAGCAGCTCTTCGATATAAAAAAGATCAACAAGGCGCCGGGAGTGTTTGATTATAAGAAGCTGGCCTGGTTTAACGGGCAGTATATAAGAAAAATAGACGACGTCGATCTGCAGCAAAGGATCCTCCCGTATCTGCAGAAGGAGAACATCGTCGAGGACCCGCCGACGTCGGAGGAACAGGAAATTCTCGACGGCATGATGCCGCTGGTGAAAGAGCGGCTGAAACAGCTGACAGAGGCGGCTGATGTGGTGCGGTTTCTTTTTCAGGAAGTTCAAATCGATAATCCCGGGGAGCTCATCCCGAAGAAGGGGACCGTAGAGGACGCGAAGGCCGCTTTAAAGGCGGGCCTCGAGCTGCTGCGGGGGTTCGGCGAAAAATTGGACGAGGAAAACGAAGAGCTGTTCAGAGAAGCAGCGGAGAAGCTCGATATGAAACTCGGCGCCCTGCTCATGCCGCTGCGGATCGCGGTAACGGGGAGCAGCGCTTCTCCTCCGCTGTTCGGGTCGATCCGGCTTTTAGGGGTGGATGCTGCGGCGGAGCGGGTGAAAAGGGCTTTACAACTTTTAGAGAAAGGACAGGAATAAAAAAATGGCAAAACAAATTACCATGGATGAACTGGTTTCCCTCTGCAAACGGCGGGGATTTATATTTCAATCGAGTGAAATTTACGGGGGCCTCTCTTCGGCCTGGGACTACGGACCGATGGGGGTGGCCTTAAAAAACAATATACGGGATTTCTGGTGGAAGGAGATGACGCAGCTTCACGAGAATATCGTGGGTATTGACGCGGCAATTCTAATGCATCCCCGCGTGTGGGAAGCTTCGGGGCATGTGGAAAACTTCAGCGACCCCTTAGTCGACTGCAAGTCCTGCAGAATGCGGTTTAGAGAAGACCAGCTGCCCGATGAAAACAGAGAAACGAAAAAATGTCCCGAATGCGGCGGCGAGCTGACCGACCCCCGGCAGTTTAATTTAATGTTTCAGACAAACCTCGGAGCGGTGGAGGACGGAGGGACTACCGTTTTTCTCCGTCCTGAAACAGCACAGGGGATCTACGTCAATTTCAAGAATGTCCTCCAGACAAGCAGGGTAAAAATTCCTTTCGGTATCGCGCAAATTGGAAAGGCCTTCCGGAACGAGATAACAACGAAAAGTTTTATTTTCCGTACCTGTGAATTCGAACAGATGGAAATGCAGTATTTTATCCATCCGAGCGAGGACGAAAAGTGGTTCGAGTACTGGAAAGAGCAGCGCCGGGAGTACTACGAAAAACTGGGCATCCGGAAGAATAAACTCCGGTGGCAGCAGCACGGCCCGGACGAACTGGCGCATTACGCGAAGGACGCCTACGACATCGAGTATGAGTTCCCCTTCGGCTGGAACGAACTCGAAGGGGTCCATAACCGGACCGATTACGATCTCCGGCGGCACGGCGAGTTTTGCGGCAAGGAAATCAACTATTTAGACGACCAGACAAAGGAGCGGTATATTCCCTACGTTATTGAAACATCCGCCGGTTTGACGCGGACCGTCCTTACCGTCCTCGCCGATGCCTACGACGAAGAGGAAGTGGAAGGCGACACCCGTTCCGTTATGCGTTTTCATCCGAAAATAGCCCCGGTTACCGTCGGTATTTTCCCGCTGGTGAAAAAAGACGGACTTCCCGATATTGCCCGGGACATCCAGAAACAGCTGATGGATTCGTTTAACGTGTTTTACGACCAGGGCGGCGCCATCGGCAGGCGTTACCGCCGGCAGGACGAGATCGGAACACCCTTTTGTATTACCGTGGATTACGACACGAAGGAGGACAATACGGTGACCCTCCGCTTCCGGGATTCCATGCAGCAGGTCCGGCTGCCCATCCCTGAACTGAGGGAACGGATCCGGCAGGAGATCGAGCAGTACAGGAGAGTAGAATGAGCGGCGGTTTCGAAGTATTAGCGGAACGGGGTTTTGTAAAACAGTGTACCAACGAGGAGCTGCTTCGGAAATATCTCGATACGGAGACGGTTACCTTTTACTGCGGTTTCGATCCCACCGGCCCGAGCCTGCACGCGGGGCACATGGTCCCGCTGTTTGCCATGGCCCATCTGCAGCAGGCGGGGCACCGGGCTATTCCCCTCGTGGGGGGCGGGACGGCCCGGATCGGCGACCCCTCGGGAAGAACGGAAATGCGGAAGATCCTCACTTACGAGCAGATTAAGGCGAATGCCCGGGCCATCGGAAGGCAGATCGGGCGCTTTATCGATTTTTCGGGCGACAGAGCGAAGATGCTCGACAATTCGGATTGGCTAGCCGATTTGAATTACATCGATTTTCTCCGGGACATCGGCCGCCATTTTTCGGTCAACCGGATGCTCAGTTTCGAAACATACAAGATGCGGCTCGAGACGGGACTCTCCTTTATCGAGTTCAACTACCAGCTGCTGCAGTCCTACGATTTTCTCGTGCTCTATCAGCGGGAAGGGTGCAAGCTGCAGATCGGCGGCGACGACCAGTGGGGCAATATCGTAGCCGGGGCGGACCTGACCCGCCGGGTGGAAGGCGCGGAAGTAATCGGGCTTACCTTCCCCTTAGTCGCCCGCGCGGACGGAAAAAAAATGGGCAAAACCGAAAAGGGGGCGCTCTTCCTCGATCCGGAAATGACCCCGGTGTTCGAATTTTTCCAGTACTGGCGGAACGTTCCCGACGCGGACGTGGGCAAGTTCCTGCTTCTCTACACCTTTCTCCCCGTAAAGGAGGCGAAAGAGCTCGGCGCCCTCGAAGGGCAGGAGATCAATAAGGGAAAGGAGCGCCTGGCCTACGAATTGACGAAAATCGTCCACGGCCGGGAAGAGGCCGACAAGGCCCTCGAAGCGGCCCGATCCGCATTCACTTCCGCCCCGGGCGCCGGCGGAGGCGCCGACAAAGACGGTATCCCGTCGATAGATATTCCTTTAGCGGAGCTCGAAGCCGGCATCGGCATTCTCGACCTCTACGCGAAAACGACCCTGTGCGCGTCCAACAGTGAAGCGCGGCGCCTCGTTCAGCAGGGCGGCGCGGTCGTCAACGACGAGAAAATTACGGATACGAAAGCAGTGATCGACGCGACTTTTATTCAGGACGGCGAACTCCTGCTCCGGGCAGGGAAAAAACGGTATTTCCGGGTGATTGT
>CAYTSI010000034.1:0-30485 GCA_964440465.1 uncultured Spirochaetales bacterium | reverse complement strand
CGGAACTCGCCTCCGGAAAGCGTATGCAGGGGCTGGGAAAACATCGGCCGGGGGAAAAGGAAGCTCTCGAGAAACTGCTCGGCTGAAACCGAACCGCCGTCTGCCGTCGGAATACGCTCGGCCGCCGCCGTAATAAACTCCAGAACAGTCTGCCCTTTATCCGCACGCCTGCCGGTCTGATCGAGATACGCAAACTCGGTGTTTACCCCCGCATTCACGGTTCCAGCGTCCGGCTGCAGCCGGCCCGCCAGCATATCGAGAAAGGTGCTCTTTCCCGAGCCGTTCGGCCCGATGATTCCGATCCGATCTCCCTGTTTGAAACTGTAGGAAAAGGGCTGCACCACCCTCCGTCCGTCGAAAGATTTCGAAATCTCCTCCAGCTCCAGCACTTTTTTCCCCAGCCTGCGATGAGAGGAAGAAAACTCCCGCGCCGCCGTTTCCCGCTGCACCTCGGTGTCCAGGAGGTCCTGAATGCGGCCTTTCCGTCCCTTGTCCTTGCCTGTTCTCGCCTTCGGTCCCCGCTTCAGCCATTCCAGTTCCCGCCGTAATACGGCCGTCCTCCGCTGCTCCGCCCGCTCCTCGATTTCCCTTCGCGCCGTTTTCTTCTCCAGATACACGGAATAATTTCCCTCGTACTTATACAGCCGGTTTCCGTCGATTTCGATAATCGAGGAACAAACCGCGTCGAGGAAACTCCGGTCGTGGGTAACGAGGACAAAGCCTTCCTTTCCCTCTTTCAATTTTTGTTCAAGCCACTCGATGGAATCGAGGTCGAGATGGTTCGTCGGCTCGTCAAAGGTAAAAAACGATGCGCCCGAAGCGAGGGTCCGGGCAAGGGCGGCCCGCCGCACCATTCCGCCGGAGAGTGTCCCCATCGAAGCACCGGCGTCCTTCAGTCCAAGCTCCCTGCAGGAGGAAAGATAGGCCTGTTCCCCGGTAAAGCCGCCTTCCCGCTCCATCCGCTCGGTAAGAACGGAGAGCCTGTCGCCGGCGCCCGGAACGTCACGCACGGCATGGAGACATTCCTCGTATTCCCGGGCAAGCTCGATCAGCGGACCGTCTCCGAGCCGATAGAACTCCTCCACAGTCATTTCCGGCAGAAAATCCGGCCGCTGTTCGAGAGCGCTCACCGTCACCGTTTTGTTCCGGGCCACCGAGCCGGAATCCGGCTCGAGTTCTCCCCGGAGCAGCCTTAAGAATGTCGTTTTCCCCGAGCCGTTCCTCCCGACTAAGCCGATCTTCTCTCCCGCATCGATACCGAGGGTAACTTCTTCGAATATCGGTTCGTTGACCAGGGTAAGGCTGACATCGGTAAGGGAAAAAATATTCATACCCGCAGAGTATAGATGATAACGGCTTTACTCAAGAAGTTACCGCCGGCATTCATTGACAAAGGATAACCGACAGCCTTTGAATATTTTCGAAGCCTAGAAGGTACCGGTGAAGAAATTATCATTACGGATCATGGGAAACCGGTTCTCAAGATCTGCAAATATTCCGGAGCCGACGACGAGATCTTATATTCGTTAAAAGGAACCGTTCTGCATTACGAGTCTCCATCCAGCCCCGGCCGACAGGATCATTATCGCCACTGCATTATTACGCAACTATCCTTTAATAACAAAAGATGCAAAAATAATTGACTATGAAAAAGTTTCTGCTATTTGGTAAATATCTAATGAGAATGCTCCGACGTTATTTCATTTCTCCGGAAAATGACGGAGAACCATCGCTCACCCGATTTCCACGTGACTGTCCATATCCACGGTATGGGAAAACATTTTTTCCGAACCGTTTTGCCGATAGTAGGCAAGCCCCTCGAGAAAACCGGGCATGCCTATCTCTTCGTGGCGCTGTCTCAGAAAGTGTTCCCGTATAATCATGATATTCCAGTCATGCGTTACGGCAATAACCGTATTATTATGTTTCGCGTTCATTTCCCGCAGACAGTTCACTCCGATTTCGGCCGCCTCCTCTAAAGGAAGCAGATAGTCTCGGGGCAGTCTGCCGGAGAACCATTCCCGGAAAAAGCCGTGATGTCCGAACCGGTCGAACAACTCCCACGTGGAGGCATAGTTATCCATCACATACGGATCGCCGAGTTTCGCGAAGGCTCCCCGCGGATCGGCCTCGCCGCCGGCGGCCTCAATACCCCGGACGATACCCTCGGCCGTCTGCCGGCACCGCTTAACCGGCGAGTGGTAGACAGTAAGCGGAGAAAGCACCGCCGCTGCTTTCCCGTATTCAACGGCATCGGCTTTGCCCTGCTCCGTCAACAGGGCTTCGAGAGGATTCATATCTCTCGTTATTTCAAACCGCTCCGCGTGACGGACCAGCAGCGTAACCGGCCCGATTGCTTTTAGATGATCGAATATTTTATGTGTGTTCATACCCGCAGAGTATAGATGTTCGTCAATTTTCTCAATATCTAGACTCCGAGGGGCGGGAAATCGGTAAACCTACTTCCATTCCAGCCGCGGCTTTCGTTCATGTACGGCACAATTCGAATAACCATTGCAAAAAAGATTGCCGGTATGCTACATTCTTGCTCATGGAAGCAATGAAACGAACACATACCTGCGGGGAATGCGGGAAGTCGGATGTCGGAAAAACCGTTGTATTAAACGGCTGGGTCCACCGGAACAGGGACCACGGGGGTATTATTTTTGTAAGCCTGCGGGACCGTTACGGTATTACCCAGGTGGTGGTGGACGAGGACGCTTCCGCCGAGCTGCGGGAAACGGCAAAGAAGCTGAAATTCGAGTACTGCGTTGCCGTTGAAGGCACGGTACGGGCACGGCCCGATGAGATGGTAAATTCGGACATGCGTACCGGAGAAATCGAGATAGCGGCAAACAACATTGCCGTACTGTCCGAATGCACCGTCCTTCCCTTTATGGTCGATGAAAAAAGCGAAGCAAAAGAAGACCTCCGCTTAGAATACCGGTATCTCGACCTGCGCTCGTTTTCCATGCAGCGGAAAATTAAACTGCGCCACGACGTTACTTTCGCGGCCAGAGAATATTTAACGTCCCGCGGATTCTACGAAATTGAAACCCCGACCTTTATAAAATCGACCCCCGAGGGGGCGAGGGATTTCCTTGTTCCGGCACGGCTCCATCCGGGGAAATTTTTCGCCCTGCCCCAGTCGCCCCAGCTGTTTAAACAGATCCTGATGGTTTCGGGCATGGACAAGTACTTCCAAATTGCCCGCTGCTACCGGGACGAAGACGCCCGGGGCGACCGGCAGCTCGAGTTTACCCAAATCGATTTGGAGATGAGCTTCGTCAGTCAGGACGATATTTTCGAAGTTATTGAAGGGATGATGAAGCACATTTTCGACAAGGCCTTAGGCTACGACCTACCGACCCCGTTTCAGCGTATTCCCTACATGGATGCGATGAACCGGTTCGGGACCGACAAACCGGACCTCCGGTTCGGCATGGAGTTGACAGACTTCACCGAGGCGGCGAAAAATTCCGATTTTAAAGTTTTTAAAAGTGTTGCCGAATCGGGCGGCTCGGTAAAGGCGCTTCGGGTCCCGGACTGCGCGGGATATTCCCGGAAGCAGATCGACGAACTCGAGGCGGCGGCGAAAATATACGGAGCGAAAGGACTGGCCTGGATGAAGGTGGTCGAAGCTGAAAACGGCGGACTTGCCTTGGACGGCGGGATTTCCAAATTCTTTGCCGGACAAACCGCCGCGGTGCCGCAACAATTCGAAGCCGCGGCCGGCGACCTTTTATTGTTCGTTGCCGACTCGTGGCGGAGGGCGTGTACTGCCTTGGGCGCCGTTCGGCTGAAACTCGGGAAAGACTTAGGCCTCGCGGACCCGAAGGAGTTCAATTTTTCCTGGATCGTCGATTTTCCTCTCTTCGAATGGAATGAAGAGGAGGAAAAATGGGACCCCGCCCACCACATGTTTACCATGCCGAAAGAACGGTTTCTCGACACCATGGAGGATAACCCCGGCGAGGTTTTAGGTGATGTGTACGACCTCGTCTGCAACGGTAACGAACTGGCATCGGGGTCCATCAGGGTGCACGATCCGAAACTGCAGTCCCGCATTTTCAGCATAGTCGGCTTCTCGGAAGAGGAAGCCGAACGGCGCTTCGGGTTTTTATTGAAGGCGTTTCAGTACGGACCGCCCCCCCACGGCGGTATCGCCCCGGGTTTAGACCGTCTCGTGATGATTATGGCGGGGGAAAACACCATCCGGGAAGTTATTCCCTTCCCGAAAAACACCGTTGGTGCTTCTCCCATGGAGGACAGCCCGTCGACAGTGGATGAAAAGCAGCTCGAAGAGCTGCATCTGAATATTATTCTTCCGGAGGATGATACGGAATAGCCCGGCGCCATAAAGCACGGACGGCTTATTTTAAACAGCTGTAGCACTCTCCAGTTTCGCGACAATCTCTTCAGCCGCTTTCACCAGCAGATTGTGCGCCGGAAAAAAGGACTGATATGGCTGGGCTGAATAACTGAAACCGAGAAGGTCCCGCGCCGGAATGCCGTACTGCACCGCCATGGTAATCTGGTCCACCTTGTCCGTTACCGGTTCACCGCTCGTTACCTGACCGCCCAGGAGTTTTCCCGTTTCCCTGTCGGCAATCAGTTTCATCCGGACCTTTTTTGCAAAGGGCATGACGGGGAAAGCGGTGGTGAATTCAGCATAACCGGTAACCACGTCGTAATGCTCCTTCGCCTTTACCTCCGACAAACCGGTGCCGCCGAGATAGATTCCGCCGATTTTAGTTGCCGCGCCGTTGTAAAAACCGGGATAGCTCCTGCTCATGCCTGCTAAGTTGTTCGCAACGATCCGTGCCATGGGGACAGCGTTGGTTGCCAGTTTGCCGCCGGTCGGGCTTCCGGTTATTCCGCTAATATACTGAACACAGTCTCCGACCGCGTATACGCCGAGTATGTTGGTTTCCATTTTTTCGTTTACCACAATCCCGTCCCGTTCGATTTCAAGGCCGGTATCGGTAAACATTTCCACATTCGGCCGCATTCCGACGGCGAAAACGACCACCCCCGTCATCTTTCCGCTTCCGTTATCATCCACGCTGCAATGTTCCATTCCGTCGAAGTGTATTACTTTCCCTTTCTCCAGTTCAATTTCCTCGACAAATTGCGAACCCTGTAACGCGGTTACCTTCGTATGCAAATACACTTCGACACCTGATTTTATAAGCTCCTCTTCCGCCTCTTCGACCATCTCATAATCCATAAGGTTCGGAAGCACCTGCGGTGTCATGTCCACCAACTTCACGGCAATACCTTTCTTCACCAGCGCCTGCGCGAGCTCCACGCCAATCGCGCCGGCACCTACGACAACCGCCTGTTCCAGGCCGCTCTCAACCGCACCCATAATGGCCCGCATGTCCTCTTCCGTTTTAAAGGTGAACACACCTTTCAGCGTACTCCCCGGTATCGGAGGGACAATCGGGTCGGCACCGGTAGCAATTACCAGTTTTTTATAACGGAGACTTCCGTTTTTTTCTGTAACCACCTTCTTTTCGGAAAAATCAACCTTCACGGCTTTGTCCCGGATCAGCTCCGCTCCCGCGTCGGTAACGAGGGTGTCCCGTTTCAGGGTTTTTTCAAGCGGCAGCAGGTCCTCGATTGCATAAGGCATTGCGCAATAAATCATGGAATGGTCTTCCGGCCGCAGAACCGCCATCCTTGTCTGCTTTCCGAGATTCTTCGCCAGCGTGATCCCCGCGGGCCCGCCGCCGAGAATTAAAATGTCGTATGGTTCCATTTGTATCCTCCAAAAAAAATCTTTTTATATAAATATATACATATATAACATAATTATTATATTTAGGCAAGTGCTAATAAGAATCATTATCAAATTACTGCATTGACATTTTTCCCGTATCCGAATACTATCAAAAAAAACCACAGGAGATATTCATGTTTCAGATCCAAACCCTCAATAAAATTGCGCCTGAAGGACTAGGCCTGTTTCCCCGGGAAACCTATGAAGTGGCTTCGGAATTTTCCGACCCTGATGCCATCATTCTGAGAAGTTATGACCTTCATTCTCACACCTTTCAAAGCAAGCTGAAAGCCGTCGCCCGCGCCGGTGCCGGTGTTAACAATATTCCCATTCCCCAATGCAGTGAAAACGGCATAGTGGTATTCAACACTCCGGGGTCAAACGCAAACAGTGTAAAAGAATTAGTGTTTGCCGGTATGTTTTTAGCCTCCCGGAACCTTTTCCCGGCAATTTCGTGGCTCCAGTCGTTACATAAGGGCGATGATGTCCCGAAAATTGTAGAAAAAGAAAAATCGAATTTTACCGGCACCGAACTGAAAGGAAAAACGTTAGGGGTTATCGGCCTCGGGGCCATCGGGGCTCAGGTAGCTAACGACGCGGATGCCTTCGGCATGAATGTTATCGGCTGCGATCCGTACATTTCCGTCGACACCGCGTGGAATTTGTCACGTACAATCGAGCGTGCTAAAAACGTGGACCATGTTCTATCGGTTTCCGACTATATAACCATCCACGTTCCCTTAACGGACACCAATAAAGGGCTGATTAACAGCGAAAATATACACGCAATCAAAAAAGGCGCCGTTCTTCTTAACTTTTCCCGAAACGGGCTGGTAGAGCCGAAAGGCCTAAAAACAGCCCTTGAAAACGGGACAATTTCCCGCTATGTAACGGACTTTCCCGACGGTGAAATTGTCGGCATGGAAAATGTCATTCCTCTCCCCCACATCGGGGCTTCGACGGCGGAAGCGGAGGAAAACTCCGCGTGCATGGCCGTACGGCAGCTGAAAGATTTTTTAGAAAAAGGGAATATCACGAACTCGGTAAATTTTCCCGCGTGCAGTATGGAAATGACCGGTAACACGAGAATCGTTATAACGAATAGGAACATCCCGAACATGGTCGGTCAGATTACTACGGTTTTAGCGGAGGAAAAGATCAATATATCCGACATGCTGAACAAACATAAAAACGATTACGCCTATACCCTTATTGATGTTGAGCCGGAAATTCCTACAAGCACGGTCGAAAAAATACGGGCAATCGACGGAGTAATCAGCGTCCGGGTAATACAGTTACAATAGGAAATACAGGCGGGCCCTATTCTACCGACAGCGGACAGCTGTTGTCGATAAAGACCGGAATACCGAAAAGTGAATCTTTCTGAAGATAATCCCGTTCCGGATGCGGCAGGGCACCTAAGCGGTTTTTGTAATCCTGAAGCTTTTTATAGTTCGCGGAGGATAAAACAAGACGCTCCGGTTCCGCCCCGGCCTGCCGCATCTCGGTTTTCTTTTTCCATACGGTAACAATAATTTCGGGCGCGTCCATCGTATTATCCAAAGATATCACCCGCTTAGCTCGTTTACAAGAGCATCGAAAATCGTCATCATGTCCGAGTTGGTTTTCCGCAGACGGGCGGCCAGGATTTTCGCCAGCGCCCGGGTGATGGGAAGCCCGATTTTCGGCTGTTCGTTTCCGAGTTTCAGAAATTCATTTTTTGAGATAACAAGGAACATCGAATCTTCGCTTGCCCGTACCGTCGCCGAGCGTTTGTCGTCATCGATCAGGGCCAGTTCGCCGAAAAACACATTGTATTCAGCTTTCAGTTTAACAACAGTATAATTGTCCCCCGCACGGGTTTTTTTAAGAATTTCCACCCCGCCTTTGTAGACAACAAACATCTCCGCTCCCATATCACCTTCTTTGATAATTACTTCCCCGGCTTTGTATTCCCGTATGTCACAAATATCCACAAGGGCCCGGATAAAAGCAGCGTTGTCTTTTATCTCTTCAAAGAGCGGTATTTGCCGCAGTTTTTCAATGATGTTTTCCTGATTAATCATCCTACCGCACCCGTTCCAAGACAATGGCCTTGGAATGTTTCTGCAGCACATACTCATCGGGAGGCACTAACACCGGCCGGTTAGTTTCGAGCCCCTTTACCTTCTGCAGATTATTTACCAGCTGGGAAACATCGGAAGTTTTCTGCGCTTCCCGCAGAGCTTCTATTTTAACCCGGTGAGGAGAACCGGTGTTTTCCAGTACACCGATAAGGACCAAATTTCCCCGGACGGAAAAGGAAGTTTTGTACTCGCCGTACGTTTTACCCATATATTCATCGGGGATCCCGAAGGTATTCAATTTTGAATCGGTTTCACTGGAAAGCATGCTGTAGACGATGTGAGACATACCGTTTATAGCAGTTGTGGTTGCTATCATTCTCCGGCTGAAATCCCTGCTGAACATAATCTCGTCGCACAACGCCTGCTTCAGATAATTTTCATATTTTTTATCCAGCAGTTCCGCCGTTGTGTATACGTCCTTTGCCATCGCTTTAATCGTAAGCACCGTCATTACCGTTTTTGAATCGACTTCCGACGCGGCGGCGCTTTCGTACGTATCCGAAATAATGAGGACTTTCTTGGCCTCTTTTACATTTGCCCGCAGCAGGGAGGACTCTGAAAAATAATCACCTCGGACAAAATTGATTCCCTTCAGTTCTTTCACTTCTTTTAATTCTTCGATACGGTCCGAATCGACATTGGAAATGATAATAATCCGCTCCGATGTAATATCCTCGGAAACCGCGAGAATATCTAAGAGTATGTCCTTCATGTGGTCTTTCCATCCGCAGATAATAAAATGGTTGTTCATTTTCGGGAAATCCATCAATCCCCTCCTTGCCCTTGTATTCCGGTCGACGAAAACGGACGCGAACGTGCCGGACAAAAAACTCATTCCGGCAATTCCAAAAAATATTGTCAGGACCGCGACAATCCGGCCGGCCGGTGTAAGAGGGACTTTATCCCCGTAGCCGGTGGTACTGAAAGTGATAATGGCCCACCACCACCCGTCTGCCACGCTGCCAAACTGTTCATTCGGCCGAAGTTCGATAACGAACATCAGGACCCCTGCCGAAATAATAATGCCCAGTACAAAAATAATTGGTTTCGCGTACGCCGAGTTTTTCAATGTGGTAATAACAGTCGAAAAAAACCCCGGCTTTTTTATCCGTTTTTCTTTCTCGGCTTTCATCAATTCTCCAATATCGTAATCTCGACACGCCGGTTTCTCCGTTTCCCCGCCTCGGTGCTGTTATCCGCGACCGGCTGCCGGGCGCCCATGCCGCGGATCATCATCTCCTGCTCCTCTTTTACACCCGCCGAAAGAAGAAAATCCGCCACTGTCCGCGCCCGCTGCTCCGACAATACCTGCCGGCCCGCTTCCGTTCCGGCCAAGGCCGCGTGTCCGGTAATCATCAGGTCCCGGCCGGGGTATTCCCTTAAAATATCGGCAATAGTGTTTAATTTCTGTTTTTCTGAATCCAGCAAAACAGCGGAATCGGGCAAAAACTGTATGTTTTCAATGGAAATTGTTACACCTTCCTCATCCTCCCGTACTTCCGTATCTCCATACCCCTGTTTGTCCAGCTGCTCTTTGATATTGTCCGCCGTTTCCCGCCGGTTTAGTTCCTGCGATTCTATTACTTCAGCCTCCGCCTCCCCGACATATTCAACGGAAGCCCCCGTGGAAAGGGTAAAAATAAAATCAAACTCCTCGAAGTAGGAGAACGGCCTGCCCGCCGCGTTGTCCCACAGCAGTTCCTGCCGGGAAAACCCGCTGATACGCACAGGATAGAGTCCAAGATCGGGATATTTCTGCTGTACTCGGTAAAAAACGGAGTAGTTGATTTCAATCCGGTCATATTCCCTCCCGTCCTTTGTCGTTTTCCCCGCGTATGTGTAATTTACCTGGATTGGAAACGAAAACGGGTCGGGAACGTTAAAATTCTTTCTAAAATCGTGTACTTCCCAGCCTTCCGCGGACCAGGTTTCCCCGACCTTGATGTCCCTGTCGGGAAAGGAAGGAACATTCCGTACCACCGGCATATAATATTTCGCGGCAATATCGTATTTTCCGAATGGGTCCCGCCAGAATTCGGAATAATACTCCTCACCCCACTCGTACAGCGAACCTCCGCCGACGGATTTCTCGGAAGTTATAAAATCCGCTTCCAGCCGGCCGCTGTTATCTTTCGTATCCGTTACATGGATGGCAATTTTGTTAAGAATTTCAGCGGTATGGGAATACGTGTCGTTAATATAGACATCTTCCTTTACCCGGGACAAAATACGGTATTTTCCCCCTTCCCTGTATTGAAACCGGAACTGTTCCGCCCCGCAAAATCCGCTCATACAAACCAATAAACAGAAAACAGTTGTTAATTTTCGCATATAAATATTACTCCATGCTCATTTCTTGACAAAGCCCCCCACTGTTTATATGCTGAAGGCAGCAACCGTCGGGGAAATAAAACATCAGGGTATTCCAGTGCTGAACAGATACAGCCGGACCGAAGCTGCAGATTTGGTGCAGAACATTATTCGAAAGGCCGGTTATGAACATTGTACTCCTATCCAACAGAATATAGTACCCTTTATATTCCAGGGCCGTGATTTTTTCATCGAAACCCTCCAGGCGAAAGGGAAAACCTTTGCGGCTCTGGCCATTGCACTGCTCCGGGTAGAATATACAAAGACATCCACCCAGTGCCTTATTGTTACCGCCGACCCGCGGGAAGTATCCAAACTGCAGCGGCAGTTCGAAAAAGTCCCCCCGGAATTGAAAAAAGACCTGCGGACAGCACCGTTAGGGCACGAAAAAAACCCGAAGCGGGAACTGAAATATTTTCAGTCCCCCCCACATCTCATTATCGGTACAACCGAGAGAATCATTGACCACTTACGGCGGGATAATATCGATATTCAGAATGTTGAATTACTTCTAATCCTCGATAATACCGTTGAAGAACATGACGGTTTCCTGCAGGACATCCTGTTTATTACATCGAAAACGGTCAATTTACAGCAGAGGATTGTTTTTTCATCCATTGCAAACCATGCAGCGCCGCTGCTCGAACATCTGCACCGGCCCCATATCATGAATTATTCCGACTGGAGTAATTCTACAATTAACCACATCGCGTATCCGATACATGACGGAAAAGATAAAATTAATGCGGTAACAACCCTCCTGTACCGGTATGAAGGAGGGAAAACCGTTCTTATCGCGAAAAGCCCTTCTCTGGCAGGCTCGCTGGAAAAACGGCTTTCCGCCGAAGGATTCGGCCGGGATGATGTTACGGTAACAACGTATAAAAAAATTGACAGTTCCCGGAATATCGATTTTTCAACGATTATTTTTTATCAGTTTCCGGCGGACTACCGTCTCTATGCCCGAATACTGAAAAAAGTTGCCGCGCCGGGGGAACATACAGCTTTTATCAGTCTTCTTCAGGAAAAAGAACGGAAATTTTTCGAAACATTTAAGGAGGAATACAAAGTGGATATCAAAGAAGATAATCTCCCTCAGGAAAAGGATGCCGTATTACGGGGATACATCGAAAACGCGGTACGAGCAATCAAAGAGGAAGAAACTCCGGAAGTTTTAGACGTGTACAAGAAAATTGTAAAAAAACATGTACCGTTTTTCCTGCGCGGTTATTTTACCGCCTATCTATTAAAGCAGGCTAGCGGAGGGCAGGCGGAAGCGGGACCGGCAACAACACTTTTTGTCAGTGTGGGAAAAAACCGGAAAGTGTTTCCCCGGGATTTGTCAAAATTATTTTCCAGCGCGGTAAAAATTGATCCGTCAACGATCGGACAGATAAAGATCCTCGACAGCTATTCGTTTATTGATGTTCCCGCTCACCGGGCACAGGAAGCAATCGATGCTTTAAACGGACAGGAATACCGGGGCAGGAACCTGACGGTAAATTACGCCAGAAAAAAAGACTGATTAAAGACTGGTTATTGGATAATCGTATACAGGAGCCAAAAGATCATCAGCACATTTATTCCCAATCCGGCGGTAAAGGCGGACAGGGCAATGTATTCAAATCTCCGGGCCGAGACGCCGCATTTTTTCGATAATTCTTCAGGATTGCCGGGAACAAGGATATACTCCCCCATCGGGTCTGCAGGAGGAAGATACAACAGGCGCCCCCCGGCGGGGACGGGTATTCCAAACAGGTAATACCGGTGCACTTCGCTTCTACTTGGGCGATGGATAAAACTCGGAACACGGACTTTCATGTCCCGGGTGGTGCTTGTTAAAGCTGCTTCCAAAGTTGTTTCGGCCGCGGTAAAATAATAGGCGTTTCCTTCCGGAAGAAGCTCCGGTCCGTAAATACCTTCGGCAGTATCCTGGTTCCTTACAAAGGGCCACACCGGCAGCAGCAGCAGGTCCCGTTCCGCCCGCAGGAGCCGCGCCCGACGCCAGAAGGAACGGTATAAAAACAGCCCGAACAAACCGGGGGGCAGAAAACCGGCCAGCGGCAGCAGTCCCGCCGTTAACGCGGTAACAAAGGGCTGTTTCATCATGATATCATTTCTATACAGCAAATAGGCGTACACAAGCAGTGAAAAAAACCCGACAATGAGGGAGGGAAAGGTAAACTGGTTCCAGTATTCATTTTTCTGCCGCCCTCCCCAAATTGACCTGCGAAGCAGGGTCTCCTCCGAACCGTCGAAGATCACCATCATGAGCGGATGTTCTCTGCTTGCCTTGAATACCGCCCGGCCCCCTTCCTGAAAAAGGGCCCCGGTAATAAACACCATTGTCCCTTCGGGGAGGGTAAAAATACTCCGCCAGGAAATCCGCTGCGGGCTTTCTTCCGGCAGGGTTTCAATATTATTTTCGAACAGCCCTTCTTTCTCGACAATGTCCTGCGATGGGAGCAGATACACCTGACACTTATCCATAAACGCGCTGACCGTAAGGCGATTGTTTTTAATCCACACCGAATTTTCCTCCAGGGCCTCTAACGTACCGATAAATCGGAACGCCCCGATATACCCGTTACGGGACCCGTGCACTTTTGAATAGGAAACAAAGGGGCGAAGCGTCGACTCGAGAATGTTTTTTCTAAATTGACGCCACTGACCGCGCACGTAAAACGCACCGGCACCCGGAAGAACAAGGAAGAAAAAGAGAGAAAGGCAGGCAATATAAATATACGGTCTCAGCATATCCTCTTGTAGAAATACTATCTATTGCGTAGTATACAGTACCATGTTCATACCACTTGTAGTAGGGCCAATGGCCACAAACGCGTATATTTTTTCAGAAGACAATGTAAACGGATACATAATAGATCCCGGGGGAGACGAAGCATTAATTAAAAAAGAAATGGAAACCAGAAATTTGCGTCCCCGCGGCATTATTTGTACTCACGGTCATCTTGATCATACCGCCGCGGTAGGGCCGCTGATGGAAGAGTACGGACAAAACGGTTTTTTTCTGGCAATTCACGAAAAAGACACCGCGTATCTCGGCGCTTCATCGGAAGAAACACACCGGAGGAGCTTTGCAAGCCTGGGGATTATCGATACGGGGTATTTTCAAATGCTTTTTCATCCGTCACCGGAAGCGGATGTTATTCTTCGGCACGGGGAAAACGTTCCCGGTACTTCCCTGCAAGTCCTCTACACCCCCGGCCATACAGAAGGCAGCGTTTCTCTGTATCATGCCGAAGACGGGGTCCTTTTTTCGGGAGATACGCTGTTCTGCCGAGGAATCGGGCGGACGGACCTCCCGGGCGGAGATACAGCGGCAATCATTTCAAGCATAAAAAACGTACTCTTCCCCCTTCCCGGCGGGACCCGGGTTTATCCGGGACACGGACCGGAAACGGACATTGCATCGGAGAAACAGGCGAATTCGTTTATACGGTAAGCTTTATACGGTAAGATTGACAAGAAGTCCGGTTACAGCACCGGCAGTGTTGTAGGGAGATGTATCGGCGGCAATTTGATGGAGATCAGCCGCGTATTGTTCAATGAGGGCGGTAATATTTGCCGAACTTTCGCCGGCCGCGGAATCCGGCCGCTCCGGTTTACGGCCGAAACTCCCGAGGCGTTCAATTAAATTGTCTAAGGCCTTCAGTTTTATCAGCGAATATCCGCCGGCTTGCCTGTCCGCCGGGACACCGGTAATATGCTTCAAATTAGAATAGAGGTACTGTGATTTTCTAACGGGCAGTGCTATCTTCCCCGGTGAAAACCGGGCCTTTACAAGATGTGTTAACGGTATTCCCCGGGCCGCGCCCGCGGATTGAATATCCATATTCCCTTCCTACTATTACTATCGGAAGGGCAGTCGTTTTTTTTACCTATTTCTTCGTTCGTCCGAGGTTTTACATTTTATACACATAAGCGCGTAGGGGATAGCTTCCAGGCGTTCCTTCGGTATCTTCGTGTTGCAGCTGACGCAGGCACCGTATTTTCCGTTTTCCAGCCGGGCGAGGGCATTATCGATAAGCCGCAATCTTTTAATTTCACTGCTGCTTAATGCTTCCAGGGTCTTTCTGTCAATATCATCCGCCGCCACATCCGCTAAGTCCTTCGGGTCCATATCATCGATTATTGATTTGAAGTCCTCGCTTTCAGCTATCAGATTATTGATGATCTCCTCTTTCATATCGAGAAGAGCTTTTTTCATTTTTTCCTGAAACGCTTTATCCATTGTATGCACCTCTATGTATTCTTCTTGCGAAAATGAGCATCATACTTTGTCGTAAAATATTGAAAATGTCAAGTTGACAAAGGGGAGACTTTTTCCTACCATACATAAAAAAGGAGAATTTGTGGCAAAAGAAGAGGCAATTGAAGTAGAAGGTATTGTAAAGGAGTCCCTTCCGAATACGATGTTCCGGGTTGAGCTGAAGAACGGACACCTTATCCTTGCTCATCTCTCGGGCAAAATGAGAAAACACTACATACGAATTGTACCGGGAGACAAGGTCCGCGTGGCCCTTTCCCCCTATGACCTTACCCGGGGCAGAATAATTTACCGGGAGCGCTGACGGAGTAACACCCAGACGGCACCGCTTCCCCCTTCATTGCCGGTGGCATATCCGAATTCGCCGCATTGCGGGCTTTTTTCAATGTAATTTCGAACAATCCCGGGCAGCACGGCCAGTTCGGTACTGTGGTTTCCTTTTCCATGAACAATCTGGACTTTCATCAGTCCGTCACGGAAACTTTCACGGATAAACAGGTCCAAAACGGACTCGGCTTGTTCTACGGTAAGGCCGTGCAGATCTACCTCGGCCTGGGGTTTCATTTTCCGCAGTTTTTTCCGGTTTGTACCGGGGGTACGGACATCCTCGGCAGGCCCTTCCTCTGCTTCCGGTGCCTCAATTGTTTCAATTTCATTCCCGCCGTGTAATTCATCCCATTGGTCTAAAATTTTTCCAAAATCCATACCTACTCCTGTATTACGAGATCCGACGCGTCCACCCATCCGAGAATATCGTCTCCGGTCCGTACCTGAACGAAACCGTTCCACAATTCCTCCACACCGAGTGTAGTGCCTTCCCTCAGTACCAGTTTCACCGTTCCCGTAGAGGAAGGGACCACGAGAACAGCAGCGTCCCGCCGAAGGACCGCGAAGGGAGGCCCCCCGGCAGTTACTGCCAGACCTGTACTGTTTATTATAATCATAAATACCGGCAGCAACAGTGCTTTTTTCAAATTTTTTTTTCGAAACAGCAGCAGGACCGCCGCTCCGTACATAAAAACGAGGGCTGTCCAGAAAAATATGTCCGGATGGGGGCCCCATGCCGCCGGGGCCTGATGCTCAACCCCGGCCCGGGCTTCCACCTCCTCAAGCGCGCGAAGTATGTTTGTATCCATCGGCCGGAGCCGGTGCAGTTTCTGCAAATCCGCGACAGCGCTGCCGTATCTCCCGGCTTCAGCCGCTTCATAGGCGGAGGCATAGAGTTCCTTTCCCGATACTTTCTCACCCCCGGCAAAGAGGAATTCGCCCGGGCCGCCCCCCGGAACGGTACAGCAGGAGAGGAGCAGGATTAGACCCGCCGCCGTACCCGCCCGCCGTACCCTCAGGCCGGCAAAGCGGAAAAAGAATACGACAAGAGGCGGCAGAAATAAAAAATAGGCCCAAATCCTGCTGTAGGTCCGGTATACCCGCAGCCGGCCTGCTTCGGCGGGCGGCGGAAACGCGGGCGGCCGCGGGTCGGCATTAGCTGCGGTCTGAGGTTCGGATACTGTCTCAACCGCCGGAAAAGACACCCGCTGCTCCGGGAAATGGACATACGCACCGGTACGGGGATTAAAAATCCTCACTTCCGGGATGACCGCTTCAGCTTCCTCCCCCGCTGCCTGCCGGTACGTACTGACCCGCCGCCTGCTTCCGGCGTATCCGTAGGGATACACCGTTAACGGTTCCAGTTCCTGCCTCTCCGCTGCATGCAGATATGTCAGCCCCTTCCCCCGGATTTCCGGAAACCGCAAGAATAAAAAATTTCCCTCCCCCGAATACACCATCTCCGCCGTTACAAGCCGCACCCCCTGTACTTCTTCCCGGGAAATCCGGGCCGTAAACTCCATATCCCCAACACCGTACACAGCTAAGCCGTCTTCCCCCTCGGGAAGCGGCAACATACCGACACGCAGCTCCGGCAGTGTTCCCAGCAATCCGTCGACAGTTACTGTTCCGCCGGGAATAACAAGTTCGCGTTCATCCGAAGGGTGCATCATATAACTTGCCAGAGGCACGTTATACAGGTCCAGATTCGCCGCGTTTACGGCCCGGGGCGGGGAACGGTCCTCTATGGAACGGACGACCGTTTCCGCCGGTGTTGTGAGGGAAACCTGTCCCGGGCCGAAAGGCGCTGTCAGCAAATTTGCCCACACCGTTACGGGAAAAGCCTGCCCTGCATACAGCTCTCCCCGCGGCCGCTCCCAGCTCAATTCCAGGGGGACCGTATTTTCCCCGTTTTCGACAAACAGTGCAAAGGGAGCGGTCCGCAGGGTCGAAGAGGGAAGATGTATACTGAACGCCGGGACAAGATAACGGCCCGGCGCGCCGCCTTGGAGCGTATATTCGATGATCGTTTTTCCTTCCCGCCTGAGAGGCCGTATAAACGGGCCTGCCGCGTAGGAGAGGCCGGCAGGGAGTGCCGGTTCATCAAGGGAAACCTGACCGGCATACTGATAATCAAGTTCAAAACGGACCGCGGCCGTACCGTTTTTCCCGATACGGCCGGGCCGCACTACTCCTGTAACCGGCGGGTCCCCGCCGAAGACCGCCGAGGGGATGTTCAGCAGAATACAGCAGAAAATTACCAGTCCCGGGATTCGGTTTCCGCTGATTCCGTAAACGGTTCTTGTTCCCATTTGGTGCTCTCCTGCTGCCGAATTATATTCATGAATGTTTCCATCAGTACTTTGTCCGGCGTCTCCTGCCGGTCGGGCCGTTTATCTCCCGCCGCGGCGGCCTGTTCCCGGAAGTTCATCTGCCTGACACAGTACTCTAAATTGACCTTCGCCTCCAGCCGGTCCGGATACAGCCGTAAAGCCTGCAGAAACGCGTCGGCAGCTTTTTCATATTCCTGTAGACCGTACAGCACCACTCCCCGGTTAAAGCCGGCGCGGTATGCCGTTTCAGAGCGGGAGGCCCCGGCAGCCGATTCCCACATCGCCAGGGCCCGCTCGGTTTCCCGCAGATAGTAATAGACGTTTCCGAGATTATATTCCACAACCCGCCGGAATTTCGTTTTTTCCGCCGCGGTAAGGTATACCGCGAGGGCCTCCTGGTAATTCCCCCTCCTCACATCCTGCCCGGCACCGGCAACGCGGAGCACCGGCTCTCCGCATCCGGAAAGTGAGAACAGGGCCAGAATAAGGACGCTTCCTGTAATTAGTTTTTCCATACCAACGACCGAATAAAAATGTAGACAAAACACAGCACAACCCCGGCGCTGATAAACAGCGGATACCGCCGAACGGGAACATACCCGTAATCCGCTGCCGGGGCGCCTTTCCCGAAAACAGCCGTAAAATCGGTCCACCAGTTAGGGTCCGATAAATCAAAGTACCTGCCGTTATACTGTTCCGCGATGTCCTTCAGCAGTCCGGGGTCCGCCGCGGTCAGGATGTTTCTGTTTCCCTCCCCGCGGATCGTCGTTCCTGCCTTAGTCCCCGTTAAAAAGGTCCATACTTCCAGTCCCTGCAGTTCCCGCCGTATTTCCGGACCAAAGGGACTGCCTTCGAGACTTTCACCGTCGCTTATTACAAAAATATAACCCTTGCCGGGCCGTTCCGCCGGAAATCCTGCCGCGGCCGCGGCCAGCCCCTTTTCCACATTTGTGCCAGGCACGGTGCTGTAGCCGGGATTCATGCTGTCAATAAAACCGGTAACCGCCGTTCCGTCCCGTGTCAGCGGGACTGCAAGCACTCCGTTTCCTTTAAAAATCGTAACACCAATACTGCTTTCCTCGGCAGCGGAAAGAACATTCCGGACAAACAGCCTAGCCAGCTCCAGCCTGCCGGGTGTTACATCCCGTGCCGTCATGCTGTTTGAAATATCAATACACAGCATAATGTCGCGCCCCGCGTAAGGCCGTTCTGTTTTCTTCGTACCCCATTCCGGCCCGAGAAGGGCGCACCCCATTGCCGCAAACGCGATAACCAGCAGCACCCCCGAAACGATATTTTTCACCGCGGTTTTCCGCCGGATTTCCCCTTCCCGGGAACGGGGGTAAAAACGGACCAGCTTTCCGCCCCCCCGCAGACCTCCAAAAAAAAGTGCTCCGAAGAAGAATATTCCCGCGATACAGACAAAGGCAATTAGGGGCGGGGTAGAAAAGGCAAACCTCATATAAACGGCTCCCGCAGCAGAACCAGCCGGACGATACAGCTTACGGTAAAGAGCAGCAGCGCCGGCAGAAGAAACAACCGGTATTTGTCCTGCTTCTGCCGGACAAAACCTGTTTCCACCCGTTCCGTTTCAATCCGGTCGATAATCCTGAACATTTCCGCGAGTGTTTCTTCATTCGGGGCGGCGAAAAACAGCCCGCCTGTTATTTCGGCAATATCTTGCAGCAGTATTTCATCATAATAACTGGTAAACGTTCCCCGGATTATTTCTCCGGTATCCGGTTCCGTATATTCCACCGTGGTTTCCCCCTGCCGGCCGATTCCGCAGGTGTACACCACCGAGTCGATCGCCGCCGCTATCCGGGCCGCCTGCAGGGGCGACACATCTCCCGCGTTGTTTTCCCCGTCCGTAAGCAGAATAATAATCCGCTTCACAGCGGTGCTGTGCTGCAGATGGGCGCAGGCAACGCCTAATCCGAGCCCGATGGCGGTCTTGTCCCCGTGCCTTCCCGGTCCGAGTTCCTTAAGCCGCGACAGAAGTGTGGCGTAATCCTTCGTTAGCGGTACCTGCAGGGAAGCTTCCTCCCCAAAGGTAATCAGCCCGATATAATTGTTTTTCCGCCCTTCGATAAAAGACCGGATCAGCCCTTGTGCCGCCTCGAACCTGCTGCCGGGACCGATGTCTTGGGCGGCCATGCTAGGCGATTCATCGATTACAAACAGAATGTCCGCTCCGCGGTTTAAATACACCGTTTCCCGGCTTACATACGCCGGCCCCGCGGCGGCGGCTGCTGCTGCTGCAAGGGCAAGCCAGAAAAAGACCGAAGCTGCTGCCGCGGCTGCTCTGCCCGCCCGGGACCTCCCTAAAACGGTCCCGTCCGCCGCGGCGGCGGGAAAGGGGACCCTCCCGCCCCGGCCTTTCCAAAAATGCCGCAGATAGACGGCGGGGGCAGCCGGGAGGAGTAAAAGCAGCAGGGCCGGCCGGGTAAAAATCAGCACCGCGGCCCCCTGTTCAGCTTCGAAGCATGTGTTTTTTCGGCCTGCCGCGGGTTTTCCAGGAGAAAGGCAAAGGTTTCAATTGAGCGGATGTCCTCCTCCACCCGGGAACAGCTGACCGTTTTATTCCCGAAGCGGACTTCATCGGCCCGGCGGAGTACCGGAACAAGATAAGACCCGGGCACACGTTCCCGGGCCTCTTCCTCCGTTACCCATCCGGCAATTTCCGTCGTGGTAAGATGGGAACAGGCAAATCCGCGGACCGTTTCTATCGCCGCCTTCGCCTCCGCCGTAAGCTGCCGGTACACATCCCGCCGCGGGAGTTCGGAGCAGTTTCGCAGCAGATACCGGATTTTTTTCCGGCGGTCTACCCTGCCTTTCCATCTGCCGAATTGCAGTACGGCACGATGGTATAGCAGATGAGTCCGCTTTACAAGAACGACAATACAGGCCGTTAAGGCCGCGCAGCCGAGACCAAACAGCAGCAGGTACAGCTTCGATCCCGGGAGCAGCATCGTTTCCCGGAGGGAGGCAAAGGGGTAGTCCTCTTTCTCCAGTAACGCGGCAGGGTGCAGTTCAATCCCGGTAATGGTTTGTTCACCGTATTGGACGGGGGGAAACATTCGCGGGCCCGGAAAAAACGGCAGGACCTGAAGGAAAATGAATACCTTCCCTCCACGTTCCGATGTATCGATGGTTTTCACCTGAAACCATTTGTCCTCCCGCGGCAGATAGGGGGCCTCGCCTCCGGCGGAAGCTTCCCCGGAAAGTGTAATCCGCAGGGTAACGGCATCCCCGATATAATATTCCCGCGGAATTACCGTAACATCCTCTACCAGCGGCCCCGGCCGGGCATACAGAAAAGCGGGAGGACCCGCGGCGAGAAGCATAATTGCCGCGGCAACAAGGGAGATAGGCCGAATCATTGCCGGGCCCTCCGCTTAAAAAAGAGATACAAGGCGTTCAGGGGGTCCCGGTCGGTGTAAATATCGGTATATTCCAAACCATTTCTCCGAAACTCTTCAGCCTGCCTCCGGTAATATTCCCGCGGGTCCTCCCCGCCAAGAACGGGAACAGTACTGCCGGTTTCAAGGTCCTTGAGCTCCGTATACCCCCTGCCGGGGAACGCGGTTTCGGCGGGATCGATAACCCGCAGGGCAATTACGTCCTGCCGTTTTCTCAGCCGCCACAGCAAAAGAGGATCTACATCCAGTTTAAAATCGGAAATAAGAAAACAGATTCCTCGGCGCACGGCGGCCGTATAAAGGCTTTTTAGAGCATTATTCATGTCCGAACCCTTTTCATCGGAAGAAAATTCCAGAAACTCCTTTACACACCGGGCCGCGTGGACCGTCCCCCGTCCCGGTTTAATCCACTTTTCAACCTGCCGCGAAAACAGCACGGCCCCTACCCGGTCGCTGTTATACACCGCCGCGTAGGAAAGCGCGGCCGCGGCTATGGCCCCCCATTCCCGCTTGCTGCCTTCAGCCGTTCCGAAATCCATGGAAGCGGACACGTCAAAAACAATAAAAACAGGAAGCTCCCGCTCTTCCCGGAACCGCTTTGTATGCGGTGCGCCGGTGCGGGCCGTTACATTCCAGTCGATGCTTTTAATGTCATCACCTTCCTGATACGGTCGGACCTCTTCAATTTCCAGACCCGGGCCGCGGAAAATCGACCGGTAGAAACCGGAAAAGAGGCCCCGCGCGAACCGTGAGGAAGTGAAAATAATATTCCGCGCTTTCCGCTGAATGGCAGGCGCCCGCGTCATGGTATTGGTACTGTCTGCAGTATCCGTTCAATAATAGCGTCGCAGGAAAGACCCTCGGATTCTGCCTCGTAGGAGAGAATCAGCCTGTGCCGGAGCACCGGGTACACCGCTGTTTTAATGTCTTCGGGAAGTACAAAATCGCGGCCTTGCAGCCACGCGGTTATTCTCGCGCATATATTCAGGGCAATTGCGCCCCGCGGTGAAGCGCCGAAAGAAATATACGCGTTAGAGGCACGGGTCGCCCGGACAATGTCCACCATGTAGGACAGCAGTTCATCCTGCACCTGTATTCGCGAGCAGTACTGCCGCAGGAACGCGACTTCCTCTTTTCCGATAACCGGTTTGATATCGGGGATTGTTCCGCCGTGAAGCAGCCGGAGGATTGCCGTTTCCTCCTCTTTCTTCGGATAGGTGAGAAGTATTTTTAACAGAAAACGGTCTATTTGCGCCTCCGGGAGACGGTAGGTCCCTTCATGTTCAATCGGGTTTTGGGTAGCTATTACAAAAAACGGGTCCGGCAGCGGATAGGTTTCCTCCCCAACGGTGACCTGCCGTTCCTGCATTGCCTCTAACAGGGCCGACTGCACTTTGCCCGGGGCCCGGTTTACCTCATCCGCGAGAAGAATGTTGCAGAATACCGGGCCCTGCCGAAAACGGAAACCGCCGGTCTGCTGAATGTAGATGAGAGTTCCGGTAATGTCCGAGGGAAGAAGGTCCGGCGTAAACTGGATCCGTTTAAAATCCGCGTCGATGCAGTGTGCTATCGTTTTGGCGGCCAGTGTTTTCGCGAGCCCCGGCACCCCTTCAATAAGAACATGTCCCCCGGCCACAAGTCCCGTCAACAGCTCTCTCAGCAGCTGTTCCTGCCCGACCACCGCGGTATGAAAGGCTTCACCTACTTTCCGTAAAATGTCTTCCGCCTGCTCCCGGCCGCTTTCCCGGTTGTCCATCAATGTTAACCCTATATTTTGTTTATGTTCTGTAATCCGCGTTTTCCCGTACGTACTCGCAGGACAGATCACTGCCGACGACCGTCCCCCCCCCGGTACCGCAATTCAGATCGACGGTTATGTCCACGGTCCTTTCATGCGGCGGATAGTTCTTTGCTTCACCTAAGGCGCACTGCTGAAAATAAGAATTCAGCATCGCCTCTTTTTCATCGTTCAAGAGGAACACGCCGTCACGGAAAACAGGAATTTCCCCGATACTGATTTTCGTTACCTCAGAGTGAAAAGGAAATCCGTTGTTTCCGGCGAAATCACCTAAAGCCATAATAATACGGCCCACATTCGGATCGTTGCCGAATACGGCCGTTTTTACCAGGGGGGAATTGATGACCGCTTTTCCGAAGCCCTTCGCGCATTCCTCGCTTTCAGCGCCTTGGACAGTTACCCGGATTACATGGTTGGTTCCTTCACCGTTTCTGACCGTATCTTCCGCGAGTTTCATACAGACCGAAGTAAGCCGCGTTTCAAACTCTGCTTCATCAGCACATTCAACCCGGCAGGAGCTGAACATTAAGGCGGTATCGCTGGTGCTCTGATCGCCGTCGATGGAAATACAGTTAAAACTTTTCTCCATTACCCGGGGCAGTACCGCGCGGCAGTATTCTCTGGAAATAGTTAGATCGGTAACAATAAACACGAGGAGGGTCCCCATATTCGGTTCGATCATTCCCGCTCCCTTTGCGGCGGCAACGATCCTTCCGCCGCAGCATTCCGCCGAACGGACTTTTGCAAAGGCATCTGTCGTCATTATTCCTTCGGCAACGCTGTACATGGAACCGAGTTTTTCCTTCGACTTTGAGCACATAACAGCCGCGAGGTCCTTCACTCCCGCTTCCATCGCCTCCACCGGCAGTTCCCATCCGATAACTCCCGTCGAGGAGGGGAAAATAACCTCTTTCTCTCTGTTTCCGTCGCTGCAGCAGCCGAGGGCCCGCGCGAAAGTCTTCACAATACGCAGAGCGGCGTTCTTTCCGCCGGGGGCGCATACATTGGCAATTTTGTTGTTTATCAGCACTCCCCGTGCCGTTTCCGCCTGCAGCATCTCCCGGCCGATGCTTACGGGAGCTCCGGGAGACTTGTTTTTCGTAAAAACTCCCGCGAACACCGGCGTCGGCCGGGACAGAAGGACCGAGGAAACATTCATGACAAACGGTTTGTCGGTCTTTTTTTCTTTCGGATAAAAGCGGAGCGGTACGGAAGACGCGAGAAATCCTTTCGGCAGCTCTGAACGGTTTTTACATGCTTCTACGTACGAAGCAGCATCTGTAAATTCTTCCATCTCAAAACCACCTGTTTATTTTACAAAAAATTGCAGCAACTGAATAAAATAATAAATTGTTTTATATATTCCCGCTATCTTTTCTTTTACTTTTCCCTCAAAGGGGCCTTCCAGCTCTTTCCAGTTAATGATAATTTCATGGGGCTGTTTCTGATAATCTTCCAAACACTGTTTCAGGTTCTTTGCCACGGTGATGAGGTTCTGGGCGGAGCTTTTTAAAAGCAGCTGGGCTTTTTCGTTGATGTCTTTTATCTGCTGCTTTAAAACACTCATGCTGTTCGGGTCCCGGTCTGCTTTTGTTACCAAACCTTTTAATTTCGCGCCTAATTCCCCCTCATCCGCGAGTGCCTCATCGAACTTGAGAAGACGGTCGGAAAGCTCTAAAAGATGATGAAATGATTCGGACAGCTGCTGAGACATTACGTGCGACGCCCACTGACCTTTAATGAGGAGAATATCGACAATTTCTTTTATGTCCCGCTTCACAAAGTCCAGCAAAAACGCTTTCAAATAATTCATCGGGGTAATATACAAAAAACCGCCGAGCATCCGTTTCGAAAAAACCATATTGGCCTTTTCGGTATAAAACTTCATCCGGGAAACGGCGGGTGTACCGAAAACCGCGATTGCAAGTTTGTCAATTTTACTGTTCCGCTTTTCCTGAAGGATTTTTTGTATTGTCATTTCCGCCTGTGTTTTCATTTTCGACAGGTAGCCTTCGACAATTTTTTCCTTCGGCGGGTAGATGGTCACTTTAAAAAAGGGATCATCATCGATATGTTTAACAATCAGCTGCAGTATACTCGAACGACGGACGGCAACGAGGGCTTTCAATGCTTTTTTCCATTCTCCACGGTTTACTACATCCTGCCCTTTATACTTCTGCAGCACGTTAAAGACCGCGTCCCAGTCCGCTTCCGGGTCGATTAAATGCAGAATACTTAAAAAATCTTTTAAATCATCGGAAACATACTCGCCGTTTAAGGAATCGAAGTTGGGAGAATAGGAAAAATTATTCTCCTGAATATTTGAATCAAATTTTTTCAGCAGGAAATAGTAGTCAAAATCGATAAGCTGATGAAATATCTGTATTCTGTTGTACGTCGCATTAATTTCCTTTACCGTTTCGTTGTCAAAGGCGGAAAAAAACGAGACCAGCTCCTCTTTCAGCCGGGAGGCAACTTGTTTTACATCACTGCTTTCCGCGGCACCACGGATATTTTCCTCTTCAAAGGATTCAAGCGCCGCCTGCTGTTTTTCGCTTAAAAATGCCTCGATAAGGATCGTTTTCAGGACCCCCGACCCTTCCGCGTTTTCCAGAAGCACCCGCGCCGGGCCGAAGAGTTTATAAAAACTGAAAAACCATTTCCCCAGCCCCGGAAGAACTTCCTTGGAAGCGGGCTTGTAAAACTTATATTTTTCCTTTTTCAGTTCCTTAGCTATGTCTTTTAACAAGCGCTTTTTTTCCCGTTCGGGGTCGTCCCCGCCCGTAAAAAGGCTGATCAGCTTTTGTAAAAAACCGCCGCCGCTCTCTTTATCAGCAGCCACCAAAATCCCTCCATTTGCCAGCGTTTTCCCATCTAAATGGTACGTGATTTACAAGGTACTGTCAAACATATTTCCCGGGCCGGCTGAAGAACTTGACAGTACAGCGATTCGCATTTTGTTTCTATTCATAGAATCAAAATGAGAATTGCTGTTGACAGTAACGTTCAAGTTTTATTATCCTCTGCGTATGAATAAATTAGCGGCAGACTTAAATAAGGTATTAGAAGGGAGCACTGCTCTCGAATTATTGTCGGACTTCGGGAAACGTTTCTTTTTCCCCAAGGGAATTGCGGCCCAGGCGGCTGAATCGAAGGTAAAAGCCACCAAGTTCAACGCAACCATCGGTATGGCCTACGCGGACAAAGAACCGATAGAGCTGCCGTCAATTAGGAAATATCTACAGGGGCTGTCGAAAGCCGAGGCGGTTGCCTACGCGCCCACCGGCGGTGAAAACGGCCTCCGAAGCCTATGGAAGCAGGGGATCTGCAAAAAAAATCCCGGAATCGAAGAAGCCGGAATCTCGGACCCGGTTGTTGTACCGGGACTGACTAACGGCATAGCGCAGATTGCCGACTTATTTGTCCAGGAAGGCGACAACATCGTTGTACCCGATATGTTCTGGGGAAATTACCGGCTTATATTCGAACAGAGACTACAGGCAGTCCTCAGGGGGTTTCCCTTTTTTACCGAAGACGGCGGCTTAAATGTAAACGGGTTTGAAGAAGCAATGCGGAATTCAGCCGTTAACAACAAAATAACGCTAATCGTGAACTTTCCCAACAATCCAACGGGATATTCCCCCACAAAAACCGAAGCGGAAAAACTGAAAGAAATGATAACCCGCCTCGCGGAGGAAGGGTATAAAATTCTCGCCATCATGGATGACGCCTACTTCGGCCTCTTTTATGAAGAAGACACATACAAACAGTCCCTGTTCTCTGTCCTTTACAACGCGCACGAAAATATTCTCGCGGTAAAAATAGACGGTGCAACCAAGGAAGATTTTGTCTGGGGCTTTCGTCTCGGCTTCGTTACCTTCGGCTGTAAAGGAACGACAACCGAACAGTATGAGGCCCTCAATAAAAAACTGACCGGCGCGATCCGGTCGTCGGTATCCAACTGCAGCAGACCGGCGCAATCGATTATTAAACACGCGTTACAGGACCCGGAACACGAAAAGGCGAAACAACAGTACTTTGAAGTCCTTAAAAACCGGTACGAAAAGGTCCGTGCCATCCTCAATTCGGCCCCTGCCGATATGCCCCTTACACCCCTCCCGTTTAACTCGGGTTATTTCATGTCCTTTACCGTTCCAAAGGGAAAAGCAGAGGAGCTGCGGACAAAACTCCTGGACGAGGAAGGAATTGGAACAATTTCCATCCAGGGCGATTACCTCCGGGTTGCCTTCGCGAGTATCGACGAAGAATACTTGGAAGAACTGTATACGGTCATTTTCGAAGCGGCAAAGGCCGTCATCTAACCGACAGCCTCCCCTGCCGAGTATCACGGCGGCGCATCTCGTTTCTCAACTCATGATAAAAACGCCCTTTCGGCCAAAACGGGGAGGGCGCGGCAAGGCGGTGCGGCGGCGTGTCCGTTGTTACCCGGTGAATAATCATTTCCGGAGGAAGTATTTCCAAGGCCCGGACAACATAGTCGAGGTGCCGCCTGTCCGAAGGAAGCGAAAGTTCCCCCTTCAGATATTCCCCGTACATCGGCGCTCCTTTGGTAACATGCAGATTGTGGATCTTAATCCCCCGCATTCCCGCCTTCACAACAAGACGCAGGGTCGCTTCGATTTCGTTCCATCCTTCCCCCGGCAGGCCGAATATGACATGGGCCGTCTGTTGCACCCCGAAGGAATGAAGTATTTCGCCGGCGGCCGTAAAATCCTCCGCCGTATGTCCCCGATTTATCCGCTTCAGCGTGGAGTTGGAGGCGCTTTGCAGACCGAGCTCCACCCAGACATCGAAATCCTGTTTCTTATACGATGCCAGTAAAGCGGCTTTTTCCGTATCGATACAGTCGGGACGGGTGGAAACAATCAGTTCCCGGAAGCGGTGCAGTCCGAGAGAGTAATCGTACATTTCACGAAGCGTTTCCGCCGGCGCCCAGGTGCTGGAAAACGCCTGAAAGTAAAGCAGGAATATTTCGGCGCCGTAGCGGTCCGCCATAAATCGTACGCCCCGGTGTATCTGCCGCCGCATGCTTTCCCTGTCGAAAAAGGTCCTTCCCGCGCCGTCCTGGTAAACGGCCTGGGCGCCGTACTCGTCGCAGTAGGTGCAGCCCGGCCGGGACCTGTCCGGACCCCGGTTGGGACAGGAAAAGCCGCCGTCCACCGCCACCCGGTACGCTTTTCCGCCGTAGGTATCTTCGAGATAATTACTGTAGCTGTAAAACCGTTCCTCCCGTTTTCCCATCAGCCTATTATCCGGCGCCGGGGGGAACGTGACAACCCGCCTGTTGACAACGTCTGCTCACTTTCGTATTTTACTTGACATGAACAAACGAGGGACCTTCACCGGACTGCTGCTTCTAGTGCTTCTATCTGCCGGCGGATGCAGCCTCTTTGTTCGGCCCACAGCGATATTGTGGTGTTCCGTTCCCGAATTCGCGTCCTACACCGAGGTGTACAACTCTCAGCAGGACCTGTATAAAATTGAACTGGTATACAAAGAAGATCCCGCGGCCGCTCTCGCATCGGCGGAACAGCAGCCCGATCTGATTGTCGATGAGCGCCTGACATCGGTGAAGACAATCGATCTTTTCGCCTCGCTGGAAAAAATGTATAAAGAAGAACAGCTTAACCCGACGGTCTTCTATCCCCAGCTGCTGGAACAGGGGGTCCTGGAAGAAGAACAGGTGCTGCTCCCCGTATCATTCCGGCTTCCCATGATTATTTTTCGCGGCGGCTTGGAACTACCCGGGGATGACAATTTGACCCTTTCATACAGCGATCTCAAAACAATCGCCGAAGGGTACGCGGTGGATTCCGAAGAACTGCCCGAAACCCTCAGCTTTGTACCTTCCTGGGAACCCGCGTTCCCCTATTATACCTCCTATCTTCTCGGCGCGGACTACCGTGAATCGGCAACCGGTGAATTAATGTGGAACGCCCAGAAAATCAACGCGGCGGTATCCGACCTGCAGCGCTGGAGTTCCGACATTAACGGCAGTCAGGAGATCGAGAGTCTGTTTACGGAACGGCATCTGTATAATCCCGGCTACAAATTGGTCGATACGGGGAAAATCATCTTCTACTACATGAATATTCAGGACTATTTCAACATACCCCGAAACAAACGGGAAAACCTCGACTTTCGATGGTACGGAAATGAAACGGAAAACCCCATAGCGGACGACATCCTTTACATGGGCCTGTATAAAAAAGGAAGAAGCAGGGCCGCCGCGAAAAATTTTATCCAATGGTTTTTTTCCACCAAGACCCAGCAGGAACTTCTGGAAAACTCGCAAAACAAGCGGATCCGCGCCTTCGGGATAGCACAAGGGTTTTCTTCTCTCATCCGGATTAACGAACGGGAAATTCCCCGTTATTTCCCGGAAATGACCGGAAGGATCCTCCCGGCAGAATATATCTCCGTTCCGCCGCCGCTTCCCCCTGAATGGGAACGAATTAAAAACGAAGTTCTTATACCATGGTTTTCGGATAATCTTGTTTCCGGGAGGGCCGCTCCTCTGGAGGACCGTCTCCAGAGGTGGTATCTCCGGTCTTCGGACCGCTAAATCAGCTCATACCACGATTTTTTCGTTGACAGCAGCGGACCCATACAGTACCATTGCATCTTATAAGATAATTTTTTTTGGAGGATAAGATAATGGCCACAGTAGAGATGAAAGACCTGACCAAGGTATACGGCGGGAAGGTCAAGGCGGTTGATAAGGCAAATATCACCGTCAATGACAGGGAATTTGTCGTTTTAGTCGGTCCGTCCGGGTGCGGAAAAACAACAACATTGCGTATGGTAGCGGGACTCGAAGATATTACCGAAGGTGACCTGTACATCGACGGGAAACGGGTAAATGATACGCCCCCGAAAGACCGGGACATTGCCATGGTGTTCCAGAACTATGCCTTATACCCGCACATGACGGTATACGACAATATGGCATTCGGCTTGAAAATTAGAAAATTTAAAAAAGACCAGATCGACCAGCGGGTAAAAGTGGCCGCGCAGATTCTCGATATCGAGGAGCTGTTAGACCGCAAACCGAAGGCACTATCCGGCGGCCAGCGTCAGCGGGTGGCCGTAGGACGCGCGATTGTCCGGCAGCCGAAGGTGTTTCTTTTTGACGAACCCCTGTCTAACTTGGACGCGAAACTCCGCGTTCAGATGCGGGCGGAAATCTCTTCCCTTCATAACCGGCTCAACGCCACCATGATCTACGTAACCCACGACCAGGTGGAAGCAATGACCATGGCCGATAAGATCGTTGTTATGAAAGGCGGGCTGATCCAGCAAATCGGCAGTCCCCTGACCCTGTACAACAAACCGGTAAACCGTTTCGTAGCCGGATTTATCGGAAGCCCCGCCATGAATTTCATGTCGGTTACCGTCAAGGACCAGAGCGGGACCCTCTATCTCGACGAAGGAGATTTTCAGCTGGAAGTACCTTCCGGGCAAGCCCACATTCTGAAGGATTACATCGGCAGACAGGTAGTTTTCGGCATACGACCGGAAGACCTCGATTATGTACCGAAAGAAATTCAGGGGAAAACGATGAAAACCGAAGTGACGGTTGTCGAGCCCTTGGGAGCTGAAATTCACCTGTACATAACAACGAAAACACACACCATCGTTGCAAAGGTAACCCCCGATCATATCTTCGAAGTTGGAAAGTCAATCTACCTGCAGCCGAACATGAACAAGACAATATACTTCGATTTGGAAACTGAAGAAGCCTTGAATGTAGAAGCTTGAACAAAACCAAGAGAGAAGATACTCTATACGCCGGCCCGAGGGGCCGGCTTCTAATTTTCAAGATAAAACGGAACTACGTGAACAGACATTACAATTACAAATTCGAAAAGGAGATGGTGGTTATCGGCCCCGGCGAGCGGTTCACCTCAACGGAGGACCTTATCATCAGTACGGTCCTCGGCTCCTGCGTTGCCGTATCATGTTTTGACACAAAAAAGCACTTCGGAGGAATTAATCATTTCATGCTTCCGGGG
>CAYTSI010000033.1:0-30633 GCA_964440465.1 uncultured Spirochaetales bacterium | reverse complement strand
TTTTATGACGGCGGCCTCGTTGTTACGGCAAAACGGCGTTTCCTGCCCCGTTTATTCCCGGCAGCCGTAGTGGTCGACGGAGAAGCTGTAGATCAGCTTCAGCATGTACAGGATCGATACCACCCTGAAAAACGGGGTGGTACCGAAGAGGATAAAGCCGAAGGCGGCGGCAACGCAGACGGCGATGAAACCGAAAAACTGCTGCCTCGGCTGGCGGAACGCGAAGGCGGTAATAAACGAGAACAGGAGCGTAATCCCGGCCGTGAATACCAGAAAGGGGAGCTGCTCCTTCGTCAGCAGCCAGATGAGCGCGGGATGCGCGATGTGGAGCATAAGAAAAACAGCTTTCCGCCACTGCCGTTTTTCGTAGAAGGCTGTTGCCCCGTAGGTGAGGTTCGCGATGGTTCCGCCCGCGAGGTCCGCTACGATACCTAACAGCAGCAGTGTCCGCCACCGGGATACGTCGGGCAGGCCGGAACGCGTGGTGAAATAGACAATAACCGGAGTGACAGCAGCAGCCCCGTATATCAGCAGCAGTTCGGCGATGTTTGTCTGTTCGCCGTGGAGTATACGGAATAGTTTCGGGACTATCAGCTTTTTCATACAGGAACAGCTTTACCTGCCGCTTATTGTGCTTTCTGCTTTTTCGGTTTCAGGTACGCGCTCCAGTAGCCCATTCCGACAAAAACAACTCCGCCGATGATGTTCCCGATGGTTACGGGAATGAGGTTTTTAACGAAAAACGACCCCCAGTTGAGAAGTGCCGGGTTGAATCCCTCCGGGACGCTCACGCCGGCGAAATCTTTCAAGAACAGTCCCGTTGGAATGAAATACATGTTAGCGATGCTGTGTTCAAACCCGATGGCAACGAACCCCATTATCGGGAAGAAGATGGCGAAAATTTTACCGATTGTCTGGCGGGCGGAAAGGGCCATCCAGACTGCAAGGCAGACAATCCAGTTGCACCCGATTGCCCGAAACAGGGCCTCGGTAAAGGTCAGGGTAACTTTGCCGGAGGCAATTCTAACCGCCGCCTCTCCTAAAGCGCCGCCGCCGGTTTTCCACAACCCGGAGAAGTAAAAAAGAACGACAATCAGGATAGAACCGATAAAGTTTGCTACATACACAAGCCCCCACCGTTTCAGCATTTTCCCGAAGGTGATGTCTTTCGTCATGACCGATGAGATCATCAGGTTGTTGCCGGTAAAGAGTTCGGCCCCGGCAATGATGACGAGCATCAGTCCTAAACTGAAAACGGAACCGCTTAAAAACTTCGTGAACCCGGTCCCCATATGTTTTGCCAGATCGAAGGTAACCGATGTTGCTAAAAGACCGCCGAAACCGATATACGCGCCGGCTAAGATTCCTAAAATGAAAACGGAGATCCACGGGGAGGTGGTTTTGCCGACGCCGACTTTTTTCGACACCGTGTCGGCTATGGTTGACGGGCCTTTGTCGTCGAGTTCCGGTTTGGGAAAATCGAAGGAACGGAATAAACTGCCGGCCCGTTCGATTTTTTTCTTTTCAGCTTTATGGACCGCGGTAATGAGTTCGTCCGGGGTAAAGGGTTTCGGAATAAAATCGAGGGCGCCCAGCTTCATTGCTTCCGTAGCCCTGTCAATCGAGGGGTATCCGCTGATCATCAGCACCGTCGACTTTGGAGAGGTTTCCTCAATCTGCCGCAGCACTTCCATCCCGTCGATTCCGGGCATGTTCCAGTCGCAGAGGATAACATCGTAGGATTCCGCCTTCAGCTTTTCCAAGCCGTCTTTCGGATCGTCGGCAGTATCGACATCATAACCCTCCGCGGAAAAAATTTTTACGCATGATTCAAGCACAACTCTTTCATCGTCAATTACCAGCATCTTTGTCTGCATTTTTACCTATTCCTCCTCAATATATTTTTACCTACCAAGCTTCACAGCTCAAGCGCTGTTCCAGCCATTTTCGTTTTCCACTGTCCAGCTTTCCCGTATAGCTTTCTATCCAGGCCACGTCTCCGGTAAGGATCGCAAGCTGTTCATTTTTCGTAAGGGTATACTCCCGCAATGCTTCCGTACCGTGATAGAACAATTCCCCTACAAACTGCAGGTCCGTGGACGCCCGGTCGAGGACCTTCATAACTTCATCTTTGTTCACAAGGCCGGCCGGTTCATCCGCGCCTTCCCATTCATTCTGAACAGCGGTGCTTAATTTTTCAACCAATTGATCGGGGGTGAAGGGCTTTTCTATGTATTCCGCCGCCCCTAGTTTCATTGCCTGTACCGCGGTCTCCACCGTCGCGTAACCGGTAATAAGGATTACGGGCAGTTCCGGTTTACTCCGCTTGATGTCCCGGAGGATTTTCATTCCCCCGATTTCCGGCATCCGGATATCGGAGATAACACAGCAGTACTCCCCGTTTAAAGCGGCATCCAGTCCTTCCCGGCTGTTCTGATACTGTTCCGCCGTGTATCCTTCCGCTTCAACAATCCGCTTTACGCTGTCTAAGACAATCTGTTCGTCATCGATAATACAAATACGTTTGCTGTTCATCAGCTTTCTCCTTGTACAATTTTCTCCACTTCCCGCATTAATTCGTCGGGAGTAAAGGGTTTTGATATAAATGCATGGGCGCCGCTTTCAATGCTGCTCCGTATTGTTTCACTTGTAGGGAAGCCGCTCATTACGAGGATGGGAATGGAATATCCCTTCTCCCTGGCTTTTTTAATTAAGGACAATCCGTCTTCCTCAGGCATTTTTATATCGATAAGCATGATGGAAAATTGTTCTTTTTCCAGGATCCGCAGCGCCTCTTTTACCCGTGTCGCCGTTACCACGTTGTTTCCGCCGGATTCTAAAATCCGTACGCAGCTGTGCAGTACAATCGGATCGTCATCCACTACTAATATGTCCATTCAGTCCTCTTTCGTATCCAGGGGAAGCCAAATAATGAAGGTGCTTCCCTCATCAACTTTACTTTTTACATGGATGGTCCCGCCGTGCCGTTCGACAATACCGTAGGAGACGGCCAATCCGAGGCCCGTTCCTTTCCCTACTTCTTTTGTTGTAAAGAAGGGTTCGAACAGTTTGTTCAGATTTTCCGGAGGAATACCGCATCCGGTATCACTTATTTTAATTTCCAGTCCCCGTTTTGCATAGGGCTTCATTTCCGGCGGAAGCGCTAACGCGGTGGAAATGACAATATGACCCCCCTTCTCGGTCGAATCGATCGCGTTGATCAGCATATTGATGACTACACTTTCGAGCTGGTTTTTATCGACAACTTTTTTCGGAAGGTTCTCATGGGGATTGAAGCAGAGCAGGACCCCTTTCACTAAGGCCTGGTTTCCGACGAGCTGTATGGTGTTCTGTATCAGTTTATTGATGTCCGTCGGGACAGGGTTGATTTCCGTCTGCCGTGAAAAATCGAGAAGCCCTTTTACGATGTCCCTGACAAGTTCCGTAGAGTCGGCAATGGTCTGGAGGTCCTGTTTTACGTCATCCGGCAGTTCTTTCCGGCGCAGCAGAAGATGGGTAAAGGTGAGCACCCCCGTTAGAGGATTGTTAATTTCGTGGGCGACCCCGGCGGCAAGCCGCCCGATGCTTGCCTGTTTTTCCGACTGCAGAAGTTTGTTTTCCTTGTCCTCTTCAAGTCGTTGCCCCCGCTGTTTGAGGTTCGAAGCCATTTCTATAAATGTTTTCTGCAGTGTCCCTATCTCGTTGTTCTGTATCGGTCCGATGACCGGGGTGAGATCGCCGCCGGATATTTGTTTACTTGCTGATATGAGTCGATTAACGGGCCGGCAGATCTGTCTGCCTAATAGGAAGCCGATGCTGCCGGTTACCACCGCGCTTCCAACTACGAGGGCGATAAAAATAGGAAAACTGGGCTGAATCCACTCAATAAAGAGGGAGAAAGCGACAATTAACGCGGAAACAACGGCGAAAATAATTAAAAATCTGGAACGAATTGAATGAAACAAAATACTGACCTTTATTTTTTACTATCGTTACTGTTCTGAACTTCAGTTTTCTCCTTTTCCTCGCAGTTTTCACATTCCGGACCGTTCGGCACATCGTTCCGTTTATTGAGGTGCAGGAGGTAAAACAAATTTTCAATTTCCGGGCCGATGTTTGTGTTATGGACGATGCATTTTATCGGACAATCGTCATTCGCGCACCGTTTCGGGGGTTTTAAATCCACCGGCGCGAAATTGAGGATCCCCCTAATGCCCGCGTCCACCATCTGCTCCATTACTTCCGACGCCGCCGTGTCCGGAACAGCTATTACGCCGACTTTTATATCGTTCTGCCTGACAAAATTCGGCAGCGATTCCATATCATATACCGGAATGTCCCGTTCGGTATCTACCTTTTGGGGGGCAATGTCGAAACCGGCAACAACCTTAATCCCATCATTGAGAAAGCCTTCATATTCGAGAAGGGCCGTGCCGATTTTCCCGCATCCGACAATAACAACTTCTTTTTCCCGGTCTAAGCCGAGCTGTTCGTTTAAGCGTCCTAAGATTTCATCGATATTGTATCCGCCCCGCTTGTTTCCCGGGAGTTCGAGCATGGAGAAGTCTTTCCGGACTAAGGCGGGGGTAACGTCAATAGCGTCCCCTAAATTATTGGAAAAAACACGTTCAAGGCCGAGGGCCTTGAACTTGTGCAGCAGCCGTTTGTATTTTGAGAGCCTGATAATCAGTTCTTTATTCATGTGCACAGTTTCCGTTTACAAATATTGTTGTTATGTAAATCACATAAACATTTAGTATTATAAAGTTAATATACAAATTGTCAAGAAAAATATATTTATGAGTGTTTTTATATTGAATATTTCATTTTATTTCTGTATATTTTGCTCAACAATTACTTGGAGGAACTATGGCTGTGCAAAATCCAACTGCAAAATTGACTCTGCCCGATAGTCTGCTGTCATTTATCGAGGAATGGAAGGACAAACCGGGTAACCTTATTATGGTTCTCCATAAGGTACAGGAAAAATATAAGTATGTACCCAGGGAGGTGGCCATGGAGGTTGCCAGGCTGCTGGATGTACCCCTTGCGAAGATATACGGGGTGGTAACGTTTTATCACTTTTTTAAACTGCGGGAGCCGGGAAAGTACAATATACAGGTCTGTATGGGGACCGCCTGTTATTTGAAGGGGGGCGAGGACATTGTTAAAGAGCTGGAAAATATTCTCGGAATCGGCGTGAACGCGGTAACCGAGGACGGTGAGTTTTCGATAGAAGCCGTCCGCTGTGTCGGATGCTGCGGACTGGCACCGGTAATGGTTATCGGGGACCAAGTTTACGGAAAAGTTACCAAGGACCGGCTCCCCGGGATAATTGCACAATACAAGGGAGAATAGGCGCACCGTGCATGTGCAACATGAGGAGATATATATGGGAAAAATGAATTTAGAAGAACTGCGCAAACTGCGTGAAGATAAAAGAATTGAATTCAGCCGCCGTGGAACAAGCCGCAAGAGCAGAATTATTGTCGGAATGGGGACCTGCGGGATTGCCGCGGGGGCAAAGGAAACGCTGAACACCTTTTTAGAGGAACTCGACGAAGAGGACCTGCGGAACATTATCGTGAAGCAGGCCGGCTGTATGGGGCTTTGCTACGCTGAACCGATTGTCGAGATTGCCGTTCCAGGAATGCCCGCGGTCATTTACGGTAATGTCGATGCGGAAGCGGCGAAAAAAATCGTCCGGAAACATATTCACGGCCATATTTTGATAAATGACCATATTTTTGACCGGCCGGCTGTCGATATCATGGAAGAAGGGGAGGAAAGCTAAATGCCGTTTAAAAATTACATCCTCGTATGCGGCGGCGGCTGCTGCGAATCGACGAAGGCGGATGAAGTTTATACTCATCTTATCAGAGAATGCGAACTGCAGAATGTGGAATCGGACGTACAGGTGGTAAGGACCGTCTGTTTCGGTATCCGCGCGGAGGGCCCGGTGGTACAGGTCCTGCCGGCCGGGTCCTTCTACGTAAACGTACAGCCGGAGGACGCAAAGGAACTTGTGGAAGAACATATTGTTAAAGGCCGGCCGCTCGAGCGGCTGTTGTATGAGAATACCGAGTTTTACCGGAAGCAGTTCCGCGTCGTTTTACGGAACTGTGGAATTATCGACCCGGACTCCATCGATGAATATATTGCCCGGGACGGGTACGCGGCGCTGGAAAAAGTCATCTTCGACATGAAGCCGGAAGATGTTATCGACGAGCTGAAAAAATCGCAGCTGAAAGGCCGCGGCGGTGCGGGCTTCCCGACCTGGATGAAGTGGAATTTTACGAAAAGCACCCCCTCCGATGTGAAATATGTTGTCTGCAACGCCGACGAGGGGGACCCCGGGGCGTATATGGACCGCAGCACCTTAGAAGGCGACCCGTTTTCGATTATCGAAGCGATGACCATTGCCGGAAAGACAATCGGCGCCGCCGAGGGGTATATCTACATCCGGGCTGAATATCCTATTGCCATCAACAAACTGAAAAATGCCATTACATTGGCAAAAGAGTACGGCCTTTTAGGGGAAAATATCTTAGGAAGTGATTTCAGCTTTGACATTGAACTCCGCCTCGGCGCCGGTGCGTTTGTCTGCGGCGAAGAAACGGCCCTTCTTGCATCCATCGAGGGAAACAGGGGTATGCCGGTACCCCGTCCTCCCTTTCCGTCGGTGAAGGGGCTGTGGGGAAAGCCGACCGTCATCAACAATGTAGAAACCTGGGCGAACATTCCCGTTATTCTTACCCGCGGCGGCGACTGGTTTGCAAATATCGGTACCGAGAAATCCAAGGGCACCAAAGTGTTTGCCCTTACCGGAAAAATTAATAACTCGGGGCTGGTGGAAGTGCCCATGGGCACCCCTCTGCGGGACATTGTCTATGATATCGGCGGCGGTATTGCCGACGGAAAGGAATTTAAGGCGGTGCAGACCGGCGGACCTTCCGGCGGAGTTATTACCAAAGACTATCTCGATACTCCCATCGATTATGAAAATCTGCAGGAACTCGGTTCCATTATGGGTTCCGGCGGCATGATTGTTATGGACGAGAGCGACTGTATGGTGGATGTAACAAAGTTTTACCTCGGTTTCTGTGTGGACGAGTCCTGCGGCAAGTGTGCTCCCTGCCGGGTCGGCGGACGCACCTTGTATAATATTCTTGACAGGATTACCAAGGGTGAAGGCGAGATGGAAGACCTGGACAAAATGAAGAGAATTTGCCTTGCCATGCAGAAGGCCTCCCTCTGCGGATTAGGACAAACCGCTCCAAACCCGATTTTATCGGCACTGAAGTATTTTGAAGAAGAATTTCTTGCCCATATTCAAGACCGGCGCTGTCCCGCGGGAAGCTGTAAAGAGCTGATTACCTACTACATCCTGCCGGACAAGTGCATCGGCTGCGGCGTCTGTGCCAGAAAATGTCCTGTAGCTGCGATTTCAGGAGACCGGAGAAAACCGCATGTTATCGATTACGACTTATGTATTAAATGCGGTGAATGTTTCGACGCGTGTAAGTTTAGCGCCGTTCTTGTTCGATAAGGAGGAATTACATTGAGTACTGTTAACGTAAAAATAAACGGAATATCCCTCGAAGTTGAAGAGGGTACGACAATAGTAAACGCGGCAAAGAAGGTAAACATTAAAATCCCCGTTTTATGCTACCATCCCGACCTGCCCGCGTGGGCGGCCTGCGGTATCTGCATTGTACGGCTTGAAGGGACCCCGAAGATGGTCCGTGCCTGTGCCACCCCGGCGGCGGAGGGGATGAGTATTATCACCCACGATCCGGAAATAATCGCCGTACGGAGGACCGTTATCGAGCTGATTCTTTCGACACATCCCAACGATTGTCTGCAATGCGGAAGGAACGGCAACTGCGAGCTGCAGAACTTAGCGGCGGAATTCGGTATCCGGGAAGTACGGTTTGAAAAACGGCTCCGCAATTTGCCGGTAGATGAATCGACTCCTTCCATCGTTCTCAATCCCGAAAAATGTATTAACTGCGGGCGCTGCGCCAATGTCTGTCAGAAGCTGCAGGACGTGTGGGCGTTGGAGTTTTTAGGACGGGGCGACGGGACGAGAATTGCTCCCGCCGGGGATGTCAGTCTGAACGACAGCCCCTGCATCAAGTGCGGCCAGTGTTCCGCGCATTGTCCCGTCGGGGCGATTTACGAGCGGGACGATACGGGGAAGGTTTGGGACGCCATCCGGGACCCGGAAAAGGTCTGTGTCGTGCAGATGGCCCCGGCGGTCCGTGTTGCTCTAGGTGAAGCTTTTGAAATGGAGCCCGGTGATGTCGTTACCGGCAAGGCCTACGCGGCCCTCCGCCGGCTCGGCTTCGACGCTATTTTTGATACGAACTTTTCCGCCGACCTCACCATTATGGAGGAAGGTTCGGAGTTCGTACACAGGCTGAAAACCAACGGCGAACTTCCGCTTATAACGAGCTGCTGCCCCGCCTGGGTCGATTTTATGGAGAAATACCACGACGACATGATACCGAATTTTTCAACGGCAAAATCGCCCCAGGAAATGATGGGTGTTATGACAAAAACGTACTATGCCGAGAAATTGGGAAAGGACCCCCGCGACATCTATATGGTATCCGTTATGCCCTGTACCGCGAAAAAATATGAGATAATCCGGTCGACGGAGATGTACGCTTCCGGCCGTCAGGACATCGATGTATCGATTACCACGAGAGAGCTTAGCAGGATGATCAAGCAGGCGGGTATCGATTTTAATTTCTTAGAAGACGAAAAGGCCGATGATCCCTTAGGTATGTATACCGGTGCCGGGACGATTTTCGGCGCAACCGGCGGTGTCATGGAAGCCGCCCTTCGTACCGCGTACTACCTTGTAACCGATGAAGAACTTACGGACATCGATTTCAATCAGGTCCGGGGGCTCGACGGCGTAAAGGAGGCGGCAATCGATGTGAAGGGGACCGAGGTAAGGGTGGCCGTTGCCCACGGCATGGCTAATATCAACACGGTCCTTCAGAACGTAAAGGACGCGCGGGACAGCGGCAAGGAGCCTCCGTATCATTTTATCGAAGTAATGGCTTGCCGCGGCGGCTGTATCGCGGGCGGCGGCCAGCCCCGGGGGACCTCCGACGAAGTTCGACTAAAACGGATCGAGGGAATTTACAATGACGATAAGAAAAGCGAGTACCGCTGTTCCCATCACAATCCGGCGATTAAAAAACTGTACGAAGATTATTTAGGCAAGCCCTTAAACGAACGTTCCCACGAATTACTCCATACCAGCTATACGCCGAGACCTATTTATCAAAAATAGTCCGCAGGTCCCGCGGAAGTTACTCCGCGGGGCTTTTTTTTATGGACCCGGGCATAGTACACTCCCGGTATGCTGGAACTGAACAACATTTCCGTGGCCTATGGAACAACAAGGGTGGTCGACGGCGTACATGCCGCTGTCATGCCCGGGGAACTGACGGTCCTCGTCGGGCCGAACGGCGCGGGGAAGACGTCCCTGCTGAATGTGCTTGCGGGGCGGACGGGGCCGGAAGAGGGTGCGCTGCGTTTTCGGGGCGAAAACATCGACCCGGAAGATGACCCCTGGAGGGAGCTGGTTTCGTATACCGCCGCCGATACCGGGGTTCTGTCTATTTTAACGGTGGAGGAGCAGCTCGAACTGCTCTGCCGGCTTACCGGGGAGGGAGCAGCCGCTTCCGCGGAGCGGACCGGAGAGGTCCTCGGTCTGTTGAAGCTGACCGGCCGCCGGACATACCGGGGGGACGAACTTTCTTCGGGACTGACGAAGCGGCTGCAGATCGGTTTAGGTATTGCCCGGAACGCCGAAGTTTATCTCTTCGACGAACCTTTTAACGGCCTCGACGCGGAAAGCGTTCGGGTGCTTCAGGACATTCTTGCCGTACTGCTTGCGCGAAAGCGGTACGTCCTTATTGCCTCCCATAACCTGCATTTTCTGCGGGGGCTCCCTTCGGCGGTGTGGGAGCTCGAAGACGGAAAATTGAAAGCGGTTTCTTCGAAGGAAGCCGCGGCTGCAAGGCTGACGGAGCTGGCGGAACTGCAGAAAACACCGGGAGCGGAGAATATCCTGCCGTGGATACCCTGAAAGATTTCCGGTCCGATGTGTCCCTTATTATAAAACGCTCCTTTCACCGGGGTGAATACGCTTCGGGGCTTACTTCGCTTCTTGTCATTTTAACACTGATTGTTCTTGTCCGCTTCGGGGCGAATATCTATCTGTTTTTGTCATTGCGGGCAGGCGGAGAGGCCGTTTTGCTGGTACGCCAGATTTGGGGGGGCATGCTGTTTGCCGCGGTCCATTACGTTATCGCCGGGGCGTTTATCCAGGGGGTTAAAATAAACCGCTTTCTGACGCCTTCAGCCGCGGTATTTCAGATACCCCGGGGGAGGCGGCTGTTTTCCCGGCTGAAGGCCCGGGTCCTGCTGTACCGGCCGCTTCTATTCGGTATTTTCGCGGCCCTGTTCTGTTTCGGTGTCTGTTTATCGGTCCTGTACGGCGGGCAGGCGGCGGGTTTTGTCTGGCCCTGCTTTGCCCTTGCCGCTGTAGCCGCCTTCGGGGGATATTTAGCGGTATCGGCGCTGTCCGTCCGCTTTCGGCTGGAGGAGTTCGAATCGAGGCTGATGGAAGTGCTGTTCCTGTCGGTATTGGTGTTTGCCAACCCAGATTATGTTTCGACGGAAAGCGGCCTGATGCTCGGATTCTTTCTAATGCCCCTTCCCTTCGGGAGCCTGCCGCTGTGGCTCGCGGGAGTGCTTGCCTCCGCCGCGGCTGCCCTGCTCCTTATTGCCGTGTTCCGCGTCGGCAGTTCCCTTTTGTCTGCTTTCCCGGCCGGCGGCAGGAGCGGGGACAGGGCCGCTGCCGGTTTCGTCCTGCCGTTGTCCGTCAGGCTTTACGGAAAAATCCTGAAAGCCCGATTTTGGCTGCTCCTGTTCGCGGCGGCTGCCCTCGTTTCGGTCAACCGGCACCTGCAGGCACGGCAGAAACTGCTTACCGTTTTCGGGATATCGGGGACAGCTCTCCTGACCTTTACCATATTCCTCTTTTCTTTAGATATTCGCCTCCGCGGGGCCTGGAACATCTCTCCGCTGAAGCGTGAGCACGTCGGACTTTTTATCCTTCCGCTGCTCGTGCACCTGTTGTTGTCCGCGATCCCGTATCTGCTGTATCGGGTTATTTATCCGTCGTAACTGGTCCGGTACACGTACCCGGCGGAGTCGTCGGAAACGAGGATCGAGCCGTCATCCATAGATACAAAGCGGATGCAGGGGAAGCAAGTGCAGTGAAGCCTTGTGTCCGAACCAAAAATATGATAAAATGAACCACTGAGGTGATTATGTCGATAACCATACATGAAATTGCTCCGGAATTAAATGAACGGCTCTCGCGGTACGCGCGGCAGGAGGGAATCAGCAAGAACCAGTTGGTGAAAGACCTGTTAGCGAGGGCCGTCGGGCTGCCCGCCTCCGGCGAATATGCCGATGATTACCGGGAATTCTGCGGTATATGGACTTCGGCTGAACAAGGGGAATTCGAGGCTGCCCAGCGCGGGAATACAGCGGTTGATCCGGAGGACTGGTAATGGGAAGGGTCCTTATTGATACAAATGCCTATACGGCCCTTCTCGCGGGAAACGAAAAGCTTGCGGATGAACTTTCGGAAAGTGATGCTGTCCTGGTATCTCCCGTCGTCCTGGGGGAGCTGCTGGACGGGTTTGAAGGCGGCAAAAGAAACAGTGAAAACCGGGAAAAATTGAAACAATTTCGGGAAAAACCCCGAACCGTCTGCCTGCCGATAACCGACGAAACCGCCGAGTGGTTTACCCTTATAAAACAACAGCTTCGTAAAAAAGGCAGGCCCATCCCGATAAACGATGTATGGATTGCAGCCTCATGCATGGAGCACGGTGCAAAACTGATCAGCCTCGACGCCCACTTTTCGTATATCGACGGGCTGCTGCGGTGGGAACGTTAATGTAAATGCTGCCGGACGGCGGCAGCCGGGGCGTTATTTCCCCAGCATCCCTTTCTTTAAGTTTTCGTCCGCGGGTTTGCTGCCCAGCCAGATGGCGAATACCGCCTGTTTAAAATCGAGGCCCGGGATTGATGCTTTTTCTACGCCGTCGATACTGACTGTTGTCCCGTCGCCGGGTACATAGACAACTTCATAAATGCCGTTTTTCTTAACGTCCGACGAGAAAACACCGTTAAAGCTGTTGATTGTACTCTGTGATGTGGAATATCCGTCAGCCGCGGCGTTTCCAAATCCCGTATTCCAGGCATCCACGATGCTCTTTTTGTCAACGTTCCGGACAAACTGAAGCCAAATTGCCATCGGTTCGTCCGATTCGATGACCTTAGCCGCGTCGGAAGTTGAAAAAGGAAGGTACAGTCCTCCTACATACACTTTAATGATAACTTTCATCCGCATGCCGCCGCCGTTTAAATCGAGGGTTTTCCCGCCTGCCCGCATTGTATCCGGAACATTGACGCCGCTTATTTTTTCGCCAAAAGCCTGTCCGCCTCCGAAGAGCAGCGCGGCGATTATCAATATGAATACCGTCTTTTTCATAGTCGTTCTCCTTTTCCTTTCATATCTGCCGTCACCATTTTCAAGTATCCCGGCGGTCTTGTCAATTGGATGTACTTTACGCGAACAGCAGCAGGCTGCCCGCCATAATTATCATTCCGGCAATCAGGCCTCCTATGGCAATATGGTGCTCCCCGTATTCCTCCGCTGTGGGAAGCAGCTCATCTAAGGAAATATACACCATAATTCCCGCCACGGCGGCAAAAATAATACCGAAGGTCCGTTCGTTAAAGAAGTTCCGGAGAATAAAATATCCGAGCGCCGCGCCCACCGGTTCCGAAACCCCCGATAAGAAAGAAAGCCAAAATGCCTTTTTTCTGCTTTTTGTTGCATAGTAGATGGGTGCCGACACCGCCACTCCCTCGGGTATATTGTGGATGGCGATGGCAACGGCAATACTAATACCTAAAGTGGGGTCGGCAAGCGCCCCCATAAAGGTGGCAAGCCCTTCAGGAAAATTATGAATGGCGATGGCGAGGGCGGAAAACATCCCCATGCGCATGAGTTTTTTGTGGTCTGCCTGTTTTTCTCCTTGCGGCTCTTTTTCGCTGCAGCTGCCCCGGACGTTTGTCATTTCATGCGGGTTCTCGTAGGAGGGGATAAGCTTGTCGATAATGGCAATGATCGCGATCCCTCCAAAAAAAGCAAGTGTCGTTACAATATACCCCGGTTTCGCTCCCATTGCTTCCGTCAGCGAGTCCTTCGCCTTTATAAAAATCTCTGCGAAGGAAACATAAATCATCACCCCGGCCGAAAAGCCGAGGGCGCCGGCTAAGAATTTCGGGTTAAATTTTTTCGAGAAAAACGACATAACGCTTCCGATACCCGTGGAAAGGCCCGCAAAAATTGTTAATCCGAATGCGACTAATACCGCGCTGGTATCCATAATGTACGCCTCCTATACTGTTTTTTCCGCCCGAACGACAACAAAGGACCCTGCTCCGTAACCAGGTTTCACCGGTTCTGTTCCGGAAAGTTCAGGCAGAGGGTGAAATAAGGTTTGCGCGAAGGTGAAATTCTGAAATCCTGCTTTCCGCGTACCGGCAACCACCTCATCCACCGATACAAAAACGGCTGATTCGTAAAAAACGCTCTCATCTTTATGCGCCTGATATATTTTTCCGATCGGGCTCGTTTTGTCAATAAAGCAGTTGAGAAAAAATCCGCCGGGCTTCAGTATCCGGTAGACTTCTTTCATTGCCCGGTCGATATCATCGACGAAGCAGATTGTCGTAACCATCAGCGCGAGGTCGAACTGTTCCGCGGGGAGAGGGAGGTTTTCGGCTGTTCCGGAAACTACATGGATGCCCTTTCGCCGGGCTGTTTCGGCCATTTTTTCAGAAGGTTCGACTCCATGCCGGATTCCCAGGGGCACAGCAAACCGGCCGGTGCCGACACCGATTTCGATGCCGTTTTCACTCTCCGGCAGCAGCTCCCGCACGGCCGCAAGCTCGGACTCGTACGCGGCTTGGTGCTTCTCGAACCATACGTCGTACTGTTCCGTGTTTTCTTCAAAGGGTCCGATTTTTGCCATAATTTTCTCGAATTAGTATAATAGCAAAATTCGGGCGTTGATGCTATGGGTGGACGGTTATAAGTCATACCGCGGAAGAATTGCAGGAAGGCGGTCTTGGTCTCCCTATATTAGTTAGCCCAACTAACTGTATTTTAACAGCAGGACGAGCTTTGTAAGTATTTTCCTAAACTCTTCGGCCTCTTCAGCACTGAGGGCCCGTTCTATAAACTTTCCGTATTCTTTCAGGGCCTGATATTTCGCCTGGATCAGCTTTAACCCCTGTCCGGTCAATTGGATATGATAGGTGCGCTTATCTGTTTCGGACTGTATCTTTCTAGTGAAGCCGAGTTCTGTCAGCTTGTTGATTCCGGCGGTTACCGAAGCCTTGGTAATCCGCAGCCGCTTTGCAAGTTCCGTAAAGGTCGGTTTGCCCAGCTCATGGATGGCATCGATATAGTGAAATTGATTGACCGTCAGGTCCGTAAAACCAATTCTTCCGCCGATTTCTTCCTGCAGCCGCTTCAGTGAGGAGTCCAGGGTCTCGATGAACTGCAACAGAATTTCTTCCATTAGTTAGCCTAACTAATAATAGCGTTTTATTCGGCACATGTCAAGAAAACCATCCTTGAATTCGTTCTCCCGCCCTGCTATTTTATGTCAATGAACAAACCGGATGACGTTATTCCCTGCCGGCCCGGCTGCGGCGCGTGTTGTGTTGCCATGTCGATTACTTCATCAATTCCCGGGATGCCCGGCGGAAAGCCCGCGGGGGTCCGCTGCGTACAGCTGACGGATGACAACCGCTGCCGGCTCTTCGGCCGGCCGGAACGTCCGAAGGTGTGTGGAAACCTCAAGGCCCGCCGCGAGATGTGCGGCAGTACACGGGAAGAGGCATTGGCATACCTGGTTAAACTCGAAGAACTTACGGCGCCGGAGGGGACATAGCCGCGGAAATTCGTTTACCGGAAAGGCGGAGCGAAATAAGCCCGGCGGCCGCTGCAAGGGAATGGTAACGTCTGTTCTGCCCCGCATCAGCTCTCTTCCCCCTCTCGTAATGCCTGCAGGACCTGGTAGGCGTGCTGGATCTCGCTGAAATCCTGTCTGCGGCCGGCCCCGCACGCGGTATCAGGATGGTGCTGCTTGCAGAGGTAACGGTACCTGTTTTTCAGCCGCTTAAGAGAAAAATCAGCGGAAAGCCCCAGTACTTTAAGGCTCCGGTCGATTTCCTCGTGTGAAGCGGCGTAACGAAAGATGCCTTGTTCCCACATTTTCAGTGTCTGTTCGTCTGCCGATTCCATATTGTCCAGATGCAGGTAATACTGCCGCGTGCCGGCGTCCCCGAGAATACCCGCGTCCCGCAGACCGGCGGTGCGGAGCCGGTGAAAAGCGCAGTACAGCTCCTCCCCGCCGGTTTTGACCCCGCAGAACCCCGGCTTCGATTCGTCAAAGTATCGGCAGAATCCCGGAGCAGGCTTTTTCAGCAGGTACACGTTGATGGTTTTTATATAGAGCAGGTATTTTGCATCCGATTGTTCCAGTTCTTCCGCCAGCCGGTAGAGGGAGTGATACAAAAGAAAATGGTACCGGAACAGTTCGAGGGAAACGCTTCCCTTCAGTGCTTCCCGGGCCCCGGGAAGAAATTCCCGAAGGAGCACTGTTTCCGCTACCGGCTGGGGCCGGGACTTCAGAAAAGCGAGGAGTTCATTGATGCTTGGGGCGGGGATGGTTTTGTCCACCGCTAATTTGTCTCTTCCGCCGCCGGGAAGCTTAAGGTAAACACCGTCTCTTCTCCGGGGACGCTTTGAAAGTCGATGGTGCCGCCGTGTTCCTGGATAATATGACGGCAGACGGAGAGGCCGAGGCCGGTATTCTTTTTGGTAATTTTTGTTGTAAAGAAGGGATTGAAAATTTTATCATGAACATCTTCCGGAATGCCGTAACCGTTGTCCCGTATCTGGACAAAGAAGCTGTCCTTCGAAACGTGCAGCGTAATCTCGATTCTCCCGTTATCGAGGACCGCGTCGATACTGTTCATCAGCAGATTGATGAACACCTGCTTCAGCCGGTTTTCGTCCCCGGAAATGTTCCAAAATCCGTCCGGCAAATTGGTAAAAAGGTCAATTGATTTTTCCGAGAAGTTGTGCTGCAGAAGAATCAGCACGTCTGCAATAATTTCATGCAGATTGACCGTCTGTCCGGCGGACGGTTTCAGCCGGGAGAAGGATAGAAGGTTGGTAACAATTTCTACGATTCGCCCCAGTTCCTTTTCTATTTTTACAATCTTTGCGCTCACATCCGGATCGGAAGCGGTTGTTTTCAGCAGGGTTAGATAATTCTTGATAATAAAAAGCGGGTTGTTTATTTCGTGGGCAACGCCGACTGCAACTTCGGCAATGGATGCCATTTTTTCGCTTTGAATTAAATAGTCTGTCATGTATTTGTTCATGGAAATGTCCTCCATGAAAATAACCGTTCCTAAAAATGTCTTGTCTTCATCGTGGAGCGGAAACACCTGGACCTTTAGAACGAGCTCGGGACTCACCTCAATTTCCTCCCACACCTTCGGTTTCTGGTTCAAGATGGCGCGGAGTATTTCGTCTCTATATGCAAATTGCTGTCCTTCCAGGATTGTTTCGATCGAACTGTTGATAACTTCCTTCGTATCAAACTGGAAAAATTCTGTGGCAGCGAAGTTTAGCAGATGGATCCGATTTGTATTGTCTAATACGATTGATCCTACCGGCAGATGGTGGATAATATTTTCCAGGTATTTACTGAGCATTAAGAATTTGCTTTCACTGTATTCGAGTTTTTCCTGGTCCAGCCTGAAGGAGTAGGTGAGCTGAAACAGACGGTATTTGTCGAGATTCGCGCATTGTTCGGTCCCCCTGCGGTAACCGTTTTTTAATACCGTAACCCGGTCCGCAAGGTTCAAAACTTCATCCATATCGTGGGAAATATAGATAACCGAGGAATCTCTGTCCCGGTAATCGAGGAGCACCCGGTAGATCTTTTTCATTTCCTCCGGGGTCAGCTTGTTCGACAGTTCGTCGAGGATAATAATCCGGGGATTGAACATAATGGCCCGGGTAAACTCCACCATATACTGCTGCGCCGCGGACAAGGAATATACCGGCGATTTCAGGTCAAGCCGGTAATCGATATAATCGAGCAGATCGGAAGTTTTTTTCTGCATGCTATGATGCCGAAGAACGGGTATTTTCCGGGTAAGCATCTGACCGGTAAAGATGTTTTCGATTGCGTTTAAATGGGGGATAATGGTAAGGTGCTGATATACAATACCAATCCGGTACCGCAGGGCGCTTTTCGGCGTGAACAGCTCAATTTCCTTTCCTTCTACAAAAATTTGCCCCGCTTCTTTCCGCTCGGCCCCGCTTAAAATTTTTACCAGGGTGGATTTTCCCGCCCGATGTTCACCGATAAGTGCGTGGACCTCTCCCGCGTATAAATCAAAATCGACCCCCTTCAGTGCTTTTGTCGCTCCGTAAGAGGCATGAATGTTCCGCATCTGCAGGACTGGCTTCGGTTTACCGTTCATTGTATGTTAAACTTTTTCATCCGGTTATACAGCGTTTTTCGGTCAATCCGCAAAAGACGGGCGGCGTCCTGCTTCACCCAGTTGCTCTTTTTCAGGGCTTCCAGGATGATTTCTTTCCCTTTGTTTTCGTATTGTTCCGCAAAATCGCCGGTGTCGATTTTGCCGGTTGAGTTAAAGAATTTATATTGGTCCGGGATTATAGAAATATCGATTTCGCTTCCGGAGCTGAAAATAACGGAGCGTTCGATAAAATTTTTCAGTTCCCGAATATTGCCCGGCCAGCTGTGCCTTTCGAGAAGCGAGCGGACTTCCGGACTGATTTTTTGTATGTCCTTCCGGTAAACCTGGTTAAAAAAAGAGAGAAAATATTCTGCTAAAGGAATAATATCTTCCCGCCGGTCCCGTAAAGGCGGTAATTCGAGATGAATAACTGAAAGTCTGTAAAAAAGGTCTTCCCGGAACCCGCCCCGATTGATGGAGGCCGTCAGGTCTTTGTTGGTAGCGGCTACTAGTCTGCAGTCGGCCCGGATCGGCTCCCTCCCTCCGACCCTGGTAAACTGCTGTTCCTGCAGGATCCGAAGCATCTTTGCCTGGGTATTTAAACTCATATCTCCGATTTCGTCCAAAAAGAGTGTGCCTCCGTGGGCTGTTTCAAACAGTCCCTTTTTGGTTGTTTTTGCATCGGTGAAGGCGCCCTTCTCGTGTCCGAAAATCTCGCTTTCCAAAAGTGTTTCCGGAATAGCGGCACAGTTTACCTTTACATAGGGCATGTCGTTTCGGGGGCTTAAGCTGTGGAGAGTGTTGGCTATCAGTTCCTTCCCGGTCCCGCTCTCTCCTGTTATCAGCACCGTCGCGTCTGTAGGGGCCGCTTTATGAACGAGGTCGAGTAATTTCCGTATCTCGCTGCTTTGTGAAATTAGTTTGTCCGCCTTCGGCATCCGGTCTTTAACGGCCTCTGTGGACAGCAGGTTCTGAATTTCGTGTAAAAGGGCCTCGAATTCGATTGGTTTGGTAAACAGATTACAGGCACCGTATTTCATCGCTTTAACCGCGGTATCGATTGTCGCGTGTCCTGAAATGATAATAACCGGTATTGAAGAAAATCTGCTTTTTATCAGCTTTAAAAGGTCGATGCCGCCTAATTTCGGCATCCGAATGTCTACAAGGACGAGGTCGACCCGGTTGTTTTGTAGAAGCTCGAGGGCCCTTTCCGGTTCTGTCGTGTACAGGGCGGAATAATTATTTGCTTCGAGCAGTTCTTTGAGAGAGAGACAGATTTCAATCTCATCATCTACGATCAGGACGTTTTTTGACATGTTCCGTCTATTGTAGCCCTTCCAAATTTTCATTGTCAACCACGGCCTCGCGGGGAGAAAATTCCCCGCGAGGCCGTGGTGTTGTGAGGAAATTTTTCCCCGGTACGCGGCTGGGCGGTCCATGGGTGTTTTGGTAAAGTGTTGTAATTTATGCATTTACCTTTTCCGGCAATTTGTTGGCACTAAACTTGCTTTTATATTATTGATTGATTTTGCTAAAGGAGCTTGCGCATGGGTAACGAAGCCGCGGAGGCGGAAAAGAAAGAAAAAAAAATATTACGCCGGATATTTCAAATCCGGGAAATGGGGGTTTTAAGCGCCCTTGTCGTTATTATTGTTTTCATGACTATTACAAGCCCCTATTTCTTGAAAACGCAGAACCTTCTTAATATTCTGCGGGGAATGTCTACCATCGGAATTATGGGGATCGGAATGACCATGGTCATTATTACCGGCGGGATCGACCTTTCCGTAGGTTCCCTCCTGGCCGTATCCGGTATGTTTACCGCCAGGCTGATGTATCACGGCCTATTCCCCTGGCTGGCAGTTGCTGCCGGTTTCGCTATGGGAATTCTTTTAGGCGCGGTTAACGGGTTTATTATTACCAAGGTGAAAGTAAATCCCTTTATTACGACACTGGGCATGCTGAGTATCGGCCGGGGACTAACCTATCTGCTTGCAACGGGTCTGAAAGGCGCCGTGGCAAGCAATGTTCCCATGCGCGACCCGTCGGTCAATTTTTTAGGCGGAGGCTACATCGGACCAATCCCCTTTCCGATCATCGAAATGGTCCTGTTAGTTATTATTTTCAGTCTCTTCCTGAAGCACACGGTGTTAGGCAGGCAAATATACGCGGTGGGAAGCAACAAAGAAGCCGCGCGTCTTTCCGGCGTTAACGTGGACAAGGTGCAGATTTTCGCCTACACCATTACCGGGGCGTTTTGCGCGCTGTCCGGAATTATCAGCGGCGGCCTGCTTGCAACGGCTGCAACGAACGCGGGGCAGGGGAACGAGCTCGACGTTATCGCGGCGGTTGTTATCGGAGGCGCAAGCCTTTCCGGGGGCGAAGGTTCTATTATCGGGGCGATTATCGGCGCCGCTATTATGGCTGTCTTGCGGAACAGTTTTGTCCTGCTTCACCTTCCGGCATATATGCAGACGATATCCATCGGCGTTGTCATTATTCTCGCCGTCGCTACCGACAATCTCCGGCGGCATCCCGGAAAAGGATAAATTGGTTTCAACCGGGCCGTTGGCCCGGAATAAAAAAATATGGAGGCATAGTTATGAAACATGCGAAAAAAGTATTAATGCTGATACTGCTGGTATTTTGCATTACCGGGTTTGTATGGGCGGGAGGCCAGAAAGAGGCGGGTTCGAAAGAAGGTTCCGCCGAATTGGAAAAGGAACTTCCCCCTCCCCCGCCGTTCGACAAAGCTATTATACCGGATGACAGTGGAAGTGTAAAACCTATCAGTGAAAAGGCCGATAAACCGCTGCGGATTGCCGTTTTAGGTCTTGAGAACAATCCGTTCTGGATTCCGGTAAAAGAAGGCTGTTTTGATGCCGCTGAAGAGTTGGCATCCCTTAACTGCAAGGTGGACTGGATCAATGCTGGAGCGCAGCATACGACAGACGTATTCAGCAAGGCGATTGAAGCCGCGGTTGCCCAGGAATACGATGCTATTGCAACTATTGCCGGCGACAGCGGGGTAGTACCGTATATCAACCGTGCTGTTGAAGCGGGTATTCCCGTAGCTACTTTTAACTCAGAAACGGACACGGAAAATAAACGGCTTTTCTTTGTCGGTGCTGACTTGTACAAGCAGGGTCAGACCGCGGGTGAGAAGATGGTTGAAGTCTTAGACGGCAAGGGAAAAGTAGCCATTATTACCGGGTTTTTCGCGGTAGAGGCACATGAGCTCCGCCGTCTCGGGTTTGAGGACTATATCGCGGACAATGCTCCTGACATTGAAATAGTCGACCGGGTAGAAAATGAAGATAAAGCGGATATTGCGTACAATCAGGCCCAGGATTTTATGACCGCTAATCCGGACCTTTCAGCTATCTACGTTACCGCGGGCGGACCTTTCGGTGCCGCTGCAGCTGTTGAGGACGCGGGAAAGGGCGGTGAAATCAAAATGATCTCTTACGATTTTGTCGATGAAACAATGGAATATGTAAAGAAAGGGGTCATTACCGGCACAATCGGTCAGCAGCCCTATGCTCAGGGGCACGATCCTGCAATCCGGTTGTACAACTACCTCGTAGGCGGAGTAGTTCCTCCCGCGGGCAAGCTCCTTACCAAGGCGGACTTTGTTACCCAGGATAACATCGATGAGTTCTGGAGCGGGAATTAAGTTATAACGAAAACGGGCGGCTGCGGTCCTGCCGCGGCCGCCTTTGTAGGGAAAGAGTATGAGCGCGGAGAACAATGTATTAATTCAGCTGCTGGATATCTCAAAGCGGTACGGGGGGCTGCAGGCCCTCGACAACGTCAGTATCGATATCCGAAAAGGCGAGGTCCACGCGGTGGTCGGTGAAAACGGCGCGGGTAAATCGACAATGATGAAAATTGTAGGCGGAATCGTACAGCGCGATTCCGGGACCATCATATTCGACGGCCGCCCCGTGGAATTTGCAACACCTCATGAGGCAATCGACGCGGGGATTGCCGTTATTCATCAGGAGCTTTCCGTTCTTCCCACTTTGAATGTTATCGAAAACGTCTTTATGGGCAGGATGCCGTCGCGCGGCGGACGCGTTCTGTGGAGGGAAATGGAACGGAGCACGAGGGAGGTCCTTGCCCTGGTAGGACTAGAGATAGACCCCTTCCGGCTGATGGATGATCTGACAATTTCCCAGCGTCAGCTGATTGAAATTGCGAAAGCCCTCTCTTTTGAAACGAAAGTCATTATTATGGACGAACCGAACTCTTCTCTTGCCGAATCTGAGACGGAAAAACTGTTTTCCGTTATCCGTGAAATGAAGGGAAAGGGGATTTCAATCATTTATGTTTCCCACAAAATTGACGAAGTGATAGAAATTTCCGACAGGATTAGTGTGCTGCGGGACGGGAAATATATCGGTACCGAGGATGTTGCCGATTCAAGCGCGGATTCGATTATCCAAATGATGGTCGGCAGAAAGCTCACCAGGGAGAGGGTCGAGAATCCCAACATCGGAGAAGTGTGTTTTGAAGTCCGGGGGCTTACTTCCCCGCGGTTCCGTAACGTTTCATTCGACCTCCGGCGGGGGGAAATACTCTGTTTTTCCGGCCTCGTCGGCGCGGGAAGAAGCGAGGTAATGCGGGTAATTTTCGGTGTCGATTCCCGCGACAGCGGAGAAATTCTGCATGAAGGGAAACCGGTCCATTTTCGCTCCCCCGCGCAGGCAATCGAAGCCGGTTTTGCCATGGTCCCGGAGGACAGGAAAAAGCTTTCTCTTTTTATGGAATTGCCCATCCGCTTCAATATGAGTATTGCCCGGCTGCCCCGGCTGAAAAAGAACGGCGTTATCAACCGGCGGGCTGTCCGGAAACTAAACGAAGAGTACAAACAGAAGTTGAATATTAAGATGGGCAGTTTTCGAAACGCCGTCAGTTCCTTAAGCGGCGGAAACCAGCAGAAAACAGTCTTGGGAAGATGGCTTGCCACTGATCCGAAAATCCTCATTTTAGACGAACCGACCCACGGGATAGATGTTGGTGCAAAAGCGGAAATTTACCGTTTGATCCGGGAACTGACGACCAGGGGCATCAGTATTATCCTCATCTCTTCGGAGCTGCCTGAGGTTATTGCAATGGCCGACAGGGTGGTCGTTATGCACGAAGGGACTGTTACCGGCATACTCGGAAGAAAGCGGATGACGGAGGAAACGATTATGTCCTGCGCTACGGGTTCTATTGACCCCGAGTTAGCCTCCGTGGAATAATGAAGCCGTTAGCTGGAACAGTATGGAGGAACACTCATGGAAAGTAAAAAACGGATAGAAGCTTCCTTAGCGCATAAGGATACAAAAATACCGATAGACTTCGGGTCGAACGCCGTTACGGGCATGCACGTCAGCGTGGTGGAAGCCCTGCGGGATTATTACGGACTGGAAAAACGGCCGGTGAAAGTCAACGAGCCTTTTCAGATGCTCGGCGAAATTGAGAAGGACCTGAAAAAAGTCTTAAAAATCGATATGGACTGGATGTGTTCCGCCGTAGGGATTTTTGGATTTGCCAATGAAGACTGGAAAGAATGGAAGACCCCCTGGCAGCAGGTGGTCCTGGTACCGGGCAATTTCAATACAACAACGGATGAAAAAGGGGACACCCTGATTTACCCCGGGGGAGATACATCTGTGCCGGCAAGCGGAAGGATGACGACGAACGGCTTTTTCTTTGACTCGATTATCCGGCAGGAACCCTTCAACGATGACGACCTGACGGCGGAGGACAACCTGGAGGAGTTTCAACCGATTCCGGAGGAGCAGCTCGAGTATTACCGGAAGGAAGCCGCCGCGTTACAGGATTCGGACCGGGGGGTAATGGCGAACTTCGGCGGGACCGGATTGGGTGACATCGCGCTTGTACCGGGGCCATTTATGAAGCACCCGAAGGGGATCCGCGATGTAACGGAATGGTACGTGTCCACGGTGGCGCGGCGGGACCTGCTGCATGAAATCTTTGCCCGGCAGACCGATTTGGCCCTGGAAAATTTGGTGAAGATACATAATGTCGTCGGAGACGTGCCTGATGTAATGTTCCTGTGCGGGACCGATTTCGGGACCCAGGCGTCGACCTTTTGCTCGAAAGAAACATTTCAGACCCTCTATAAACCGTATTACCGGAAAATGACGGCGTGGGTCCATGAAAACACCGGCTGGAAAGTGTTCAAACACTCCTGCGGGGCGGTTGCCGATTTTATGGAGGAATTCATAGAATCGGGGTTCGACATTGTTAATCCGGTGCAGCTGTCCGCCGCGGGAATGGACGCGAAGGAGCTTAAATCGAAGTACGGCGACCGGATCGTGTTCTGGGGCGGCGGAGTGGACACGCAGAAGACACTGCCTTTCGGAACGCCGGAAGAAGTACGTGAAGAAGTTCTGAAACGGTGTGAGATTTTCGGCCGGGACGGGGGATTCGTGTTCAACGCAATTCACAACGTGCAGGCAAAATCGCCGGTGGAAAACGTTGTTGCCATGATCGAGGCCGTCCACGAGTATAACGGGGAGAAGTAGTCCCGGCGGGTCTGTACCGGCATCGTCGAGTTTTTCCAGGACGCCGGCCGCTATAACCTGCCACCGTTTCGACCATAAAAAATTCGACCATAAAAAAAGCTCCCGCCGAGGAGGGTATTTCGACAGGAGCAATTATCCGCCTAAAGGCGGAATTAATTAAAACAATTATAGTAGCAACACTGCTGTAATGTCAACCGTTTAGAATTCGGGGTCCAGTGTTTCCGTGTTTTCAAACCGTGACAAAATCGCTTCTGTTATCGGTTTATCGCCCCAGCTTTCGGTACTTCTGTTTTTTTCCAGGTAGAGACGAATGTGATGAAATTCTCCCTCGTCCCAGAAAATGGAGAAGTAGGGGAATGCCGGGTTCGAATCGTACACAACCTCAGCCTTTGCATTAGCGGAAGTGGAAAACCAATCCATTGGAACGTAAATAACGCCGGGTTCAAGGGTGCTCTTTAAATAGATAATCCGGAACCCTTCATTATACAGGTACACCTTGGTTATCGGGACAGTTTTAACGAAAAAATCCGATTCCGCGGCAAATACCGCCGTTCCCGCGGCTAATAACAATAAAATTAATAAAATCCGTTTGAATCCCCTCACAACTCTGCCTCCATTGATTTGGTATAAGTATATAATTGTTCACTCATGAAAATCAAGCATTTTTCTGAATAATACTGTTTTCAGGGAAAAGATGGCGGAGAGCTTCCTGGATCGAACCGGTGAATATAAACTCGATTTCATCAAACACTTCCTTCGGCAGTTCTTTTGTGTCTTTCCGGTTTGTTTCGGGAAGAATTATTCGAGATATCTTGTTCCGGTACGCTGCGAGCACTTTTTCCTTTATCCCGCCAACTTGCAGTATCCTGCCGGTCAGCGTAATTTCTCCGGTCATAGCGAGCATCGGTTTCAGCGGCTCTCCGGAAAGGGCGGAAAGCAGCGCCGCCGTAAGGGTAATCCCCGCGGACGGGCCGTCCTTCGGTATGGCCCCTTCGGGAACGTGCACGTGGATATTGAGGTTCTGCAGGCTTTCTTTCTGCAGTTTAAAGGACCGGTAGTGGGCTTGAATGAAGGAAAGGGCCGTCCGCGCGCTTTCTTTCATAACATCTCCAAGACTGCCGGTCAGAATAAGCTCCCCGGACCCCTCTAAAAGGGCAACTTCCACCGGAAGGGTCGTACCGCCTAGCTCGGTCCAGGCAAGCCCGTAGGCAAGTCCGGGCCTCATCTCCTTTACCAGCCGGTCTTCAATGTATTTCGGGTTGCCGAGGTATGATTCCAGGGACTTTTCCGTAACAACTTTGGAAAAGATCCTCTCCTTTCCGCCCTCCGCGTAACCTTCCTTTACCGCGTTTCGCGCCAGTTTCCTAATGACCGTTGCTATTTCCCGTTCCAGGTTCCGTACCCCCGATTCCATAGTGTACTGTCTGATGATGCCCAAGATCGCCTGCTTTTGAAACTTGATGTTCGCCCAATCCAGTCCGTTTTCCTCGAGCTGCTTTGGAATGATAAAGTCGGTGGCAATTTTTGTTTTTTCGAAATCGGTATAACCCGATATTTCGATAATTTCCATCCTGTCCCGCAAAGGGAAGGGAATGGTATGGACCGAATTCGCCGTAGTTATAAAGAGAACGTTAGAGAGGTCATAGGAAACTTCAAGATAGTGGTCCATGAAGGTGTTGTTTTGTTCCGGATCCAGCACTTCCAACAGGGCAGACGCGGGATCGCCCCTAAAATCGGAGCTTATTTTATCAATTTCGTCGAGAAGAAAAACCGGATTTACCATCGCCGCTTTCTTCATCCCCTGTATAATTTTCCCCGGCAGGGCGCCGACGTATGTTTTCCGGTGTCCCCGAATTTCCGCTTCGTCTTTTACACCGCCTAAGGAAATCCGGACGAATTCCCTGCCGAGGGCCCGCGCGACAGACTTCCCGAGTGAGGTCTTTCCCGTTCCGGGAGGGCCGACGAAGCAGAGGATCGGGCCTTTCAGTTTCTTCTTCAGCTGTGTTACCGCGATAAAATCGAGGATCCGTTCTTTGGCTTTTTTCAGATCGTAATGGTCCTCATCGAGTATTTTTTCGGCAATATCTATGTTTTTGTTGTCTTCGCTTTTCTCGGACCAGGGTATGTCCAAAATCCATTCTATGTAGGTCCGTAAAACGCCGGCTTCCGGCGACATAGGGCCGAGTTTTGCAAGGCGTTTCACTTCTTTATCGGCTTTTACTTGTACCTCTCCGGGAAGGCCTTTTTCCCGCAGCTGATTTTCCAGTTCTTTCGCGCCTGACGCGTCATCCCCTTCTCTGCCGAGTTCCTTGTTAATCTCCCGCAGCTGTTCGTTTAAAAAGTATTCCTTTTGTCCCTTTTCAATCCGTTTTTTTACCTGATTATGGATCCGGGTCTGCAGCGCTGCCACCTCATTCGCCGATTCTAAAAGAATTGTCAGCTTTTCGAGCCTGCCGTAGGTATCGGTAAAGGCCAAGAGTTCGATCTTTTCGTTGATGGTGAAATTTGCCTGAACGGCAATTAAATCGATGAGTTTATTCGGGAATTCCGCCTTTTCTATTGCCGTAAGCTGCTCTTCGGATATTTTTTTGTGAAATTGAGCATAGGCGGCGAAAGACTGCCGGGCCGTTTTCATGAGAGCGGCAATGTCCGAGGTAATTTCAAAATTTTCCGTAATCGTCTGTACTTTTACCTTCATGTGAGCGGATTTTTTTACATAGGTCTGTACAAGACCCCGGCCGGTGCCTTCCACTAATACACGAACGGTATTGTCGGGAAGTTTGAGCATCTGCAGGATCCGGCAGACGGTGCCGGCGTGATAAAGGTCCTCCAGTGCCGGTTCGTCCGCGGCGTTTTTCTGGGTTATACAGAAAATTTCCCGATTTCCCGACATGGCTTCATGGATGGCCTGTATTGTCCCGTCACGGCCTGCAAAAAAAGGGGTAACCATCTGTGGAAAGATAACGAGCTCCCTCAATGGTACGAGAGGAAGCTCCTTTTTTTTAGAAGCTGTGTTCCTGTTTCGAAACATTATGCTGATTTTTTTAATTCAATTATTTCTGGTTTCACTACTTTTTCGACAACGTCTTTTGTTACGGTTACCTGCTTTTCTCCGGGGATCGACGGAATGTCGTACATCAGGTCGACCATAATTCCTTCGACAATTGCCCGTAACCCCCGGGCGCCGGTCTTCATATCGATGGCTTTCTGGGCTATGGCGTCCAGCGCCGGTTCTTCGAAATCCAGTGTTACACCGTCGAGTCTCAATGAGGCCTGATACTGTTTGATAATCGAATTTTTCGGTTCGGTAATGATCTGCCGCAGATCAATTTTCGACAGCTCATTCAGGGTAACGTGAATAGGCAGCCTGCCGACAAACTCCGGGATAAGGCCGAATTTTACCAAATCGTCCGGATGAATATGCGAGTAGAGCTCCACAAGGTCTTTCTCTCCCCGGGACTTAACTTCAGCACCAAATCCCATGGGATGCTGGGCGATACGTGCTTCGATAATATTGTCCAGTCCGACAAACGCGCCGCCGCAGATAAACAGGATATTCGTCGTATCAATTTTCAGCATTTCCTGGTTCGGGTGTTTCCTGCCGCCCTGCGGGGGGACGGATGCAATGGTTCCTTCGATGATTTTTAGAAGCGCCTGCTGCACCCCCTCGCCGGAGACATCTCTGGTAATGGAAACATTTTCCCCTTTTCGGGATATTTTATCAATTTCGTCTATGTAGATAATTCCCCGCTCGGCCGCGGAGATGTTGTTTCCCGCGTTCTGTATCAGCTTCAAAAGAATGTTTTCGACATCCTCTCCCACATACCCGGCTTCGGTCAGCGTTGTGGCATCGGCAATTGCAAAGGGAACTTTCAGCTTTTTCGCCAGTGTTTTTGCCAGCAGGGTCTTTCCCGTTCCGGTAGGGCCGATAAGCTGGACATTCGCTTTCTCCAGTTCGACATCGTCCTGCAGGACCCCTTTCTGGGAAATTCGCTTATAATGATTGTACACTGCTACGGACAGCACCTTTTTTGCCGGTTCCTGCCCGATAACGTACTGGTCCAGATATTCTTTAATTTCCTTCGGCGTAGGGACCTCTTCTAAGTATTCGGAAGTGAGGACGTCATCTTCTTCGTCCAGGATCCGTTTGCAGACATGGACGCATTCGTCACAGATAAAAACACCCGGCCCCGCAATGAGCCGTTTGGCCACATCGGCGCTTTTTCCGCAGAAGGAGCATACTTTTAATCCGTCATTTTTCGTTTTTGCCATTGTCCTCTCCTCGCACCAGCACTTTGTCTACCAGACCGTATGTAACGGCTTCGTCGGCGGACATAAAATAATCACGTTCAAGATCCTTTTCAATAACTTTTTCGCTCTTTCCCGTATGGGCGGCAAAATGGGATATGATCATCCGCTTTAGCCGGATAATTTCCTTTGCCTGGATCCCGATGTCCCGCGCTTGTCCCTGCACGCCGCCCCACGGCTGATGAATAAGGACCCTCGCGGAGGGCATGCAGAACCGCTTTCCTTTGGAACCGCATGTTAACAGCAGGGCCCCCATGGAAGCGGCCTGCCCGAGGCAGAAGGTTTGTACATCCGATTTAATGTACTGAACGGTGTCATAGATGGCCAAGCCGGCTGTTACGGAACCGCCGGGGGAGTTAATATAAACGCTGATGTCCCGTTCCGGGTCCTGGGATTCGAGAAACAGCAGCTGCGCGACCACCAAATCGGCGGTAACATCGTGGATTTCCCCGTCAATAAAAATAATCCTGTCCTTTAAAAGACGGGAATAAATATCGTAAGAGCGTTCTCCGGCCCCTGTCCGTTCAACTACAATCGGCACTAAAGTATTCATTTGTTCATTCATAGATAAGTCCTGTTGTTTATTTACTGTCGTAAATTTACTCTTTATCCTGCATGAAGTCCAGGAATTTAACTTTCTTTCCCTTCGTGATTTTCGCTTCACCTAAGAGAAAATCAAGCACCTTCGTGTCTTTTATGTCTTCTGCCACAAGATTCATGTAATTTGCCTGTTCATACTGTTTCCGAAGCTCCTCCGCGTCCATATTGTTCTGTTCGGCTTGTTCCCGGATTGCCTCATCTATTTCATTATCGGCAGCTTCTATTTTTTCTTCTTCAATGATCTTCGAAATCAACAGCCTGCTTTTCAGCCGTTTTTCCGCGCTTGGCCGCCATTCCTCCCGTAAATCCTCCCTGGTTTTCCCCTGCATCTGCAGAATTTTGTCGGCCTGGTCCTCGGGGATGCGGGAGCGCTGCAGAAATTGCTGCCAGGAATTGTCCAATTCCGCCTGGACCATCGATTCGGGAAGGTCGATGCTGGAATTTTCAACGATTTTATCCACTATCTGGTCGACCTTCTTCTGGCGTACCTTCTGTTCAGCGGCCTTGTTCAGGTTTTCCCGGATATCTTTCTTCAAATCGTCCAATGTTTCATATTCTTCGCTTACATCCTGGGCGAGTTCATCGTCGAGTTCGGGAAGATCTTTAACTTTTACCGCGGTTACCGTCACCGTAAGCTTCACCTTTTTCCCCTGCAGGGTGTCTACTTCAAAATCTTCCGCGTATTCTTTTTCAAGGACTTTTGTCTCATCTTTTTTCATGCCGATAACATCATCGTCAATTTTATGAAGATTGTATCCGCTGCCGACGGTAAAAACGAACCCTTCCCGCTTCGTTCCCTCGATTTCGGTATCGTCTTCGTTAAGTTCGGCATAGTCGATGGTAATAATGTCGTCTTTTGCGACGACGGGGTCCGGTTTATCCATAACGACGGCGTTCCGTTCCCGCAAATTTTCCAGTTCCCGTTTTTCATCTTCATTCGTGACTGTGACCTGCGGCTCCGTTACTTCGATCCCCTTGTAATCGCCGAGGGTAATTTCGGGAAACGTATCGTAGGTAACGGTAAAGGTAAGGTCCTTATCCATGTCCGGGTTCAGCTCATCTTCTTCGAGCCGAGGGGTTACGTAGGGAAGCGGTTTTTCATCTATTTCATCGAATATCTCTTTTAACCCGTTTTCAATACAGTTAGCTGCAGCTTCCTGCCGGATCCCTTCGCCGAATTTCCGCTCCAAAACGGCCGCGGGGGCTTTTCCCTTCCGGAACCCTTTAATATGGGCTTCTTTTGTATACTTTTTCAGCAGATTGTCGTATTCTTCCTTCAGCGCCTGCTGTTCGATTGTTACCGTTAATTTAACTGCCGAATGTTCAATTTTTTCTACTTCTTTGTTTGCGACCACTGTAGCACCTCTTTTATAATTAGGAATATTCCTGAAACTATGCAAAAAAAATGGCGACCCGGTTAATTCCGGACCGCCAGTTTCTAAAGCGGGAGACGGGATTTGAACCCGCGACATCCACCTTGGCAAGGTGGAGCTCT
>CAYTSI010000032.1:0-30908 GCA_964440465.1 uncultured Spirochaetales bacterium | reverse complement strand
GAAGAGCGAAATTAAATGTTCCCCGCCAATACTTTTCGCAAGCTCCGGGCAGCCCGGCAGCTTACCTCTGCGTTATGCGGCGGCGGTATAACCCTTCCCTGCTTATTGTTATGTGGAAGCCGCAATAAATTCTTTTCAGTGACACCATGCTGTTCCCCTTGCGCTTCGGCGGTAAGACTACTACACTACGGGTAATGAACAACGCCGTTATTATTAAGGCCGCGTATTTTGCCGCGGAAAAACACCGGTATCAGAAGCGGAAAGGGGACGACTTTTCTCCCTATATTAATCATCCTCTGCAGGTTGCCTTAATCCTTTCCGAAATCGGGGGCGTCGACGACCCGGAAATTCTCGCGGCGGCATTCCTCCACGATACCGTTGAGGATACTGAAACTACGCCGAAGGAACTTGAAAAAGAGTTCGGGCCGCGGGTCCGGGACCTGGTTATGGAAGTGACGGACGATAAAAACCTTCCGAAGCAGGTCCGGAAACAGCAGCAGATTGACCATGCCCCGGGCAAAACGGAAGGCGCCGCGCTTATCAAGCTCGCGGATAAAATTTCCAACATTACAGACGTTACAACAACGCCGCCGAAGGGATGGAGCATGAAAAGAAAACGGGAATATCTGGAGTGGGGCGAGAAAGTTGTGAAAAATCTGCCCCGGGTCAACGAGGCGCTGGAGAAGTACTTTTATGAGGTACTGGAAGCGGGCAAGGCGGAAGTAGGGGAGCGTTAGGGACGGAGGCGGAAACCCCGCAGGCCCCGCGGGGCCGAGGAGTTGGAGCGGAGGCCCGACCGGCGGACATTCCGCGAATGGAAGACCGCCGGGAACGCCCTGAAAATTATTCCTCCGCTATTCCTCCGCGAGTTTGATAAACCGTTTTAAAATTGCCTGAGCGGGGTCGGGGGGCGCGTGCATTGCTTCCGTCCCGTCGGGAATGACGATGTCCGGCGTCGGCCTGATGTTCTTCCCCTCGAACTGGGGCAGCCACCTGCGCTGGGCTTCGAGAAGCTCGGTTGTCATGCCGCGGATTTCCTTTAAGGTGCAGACCGCCGAGGTGAGGGGATCTAAGGCAACCGCCTGGACGGCAAGCTCGGGATCGCCGGTAAGGGCGGCCTCGGCTGTAAGGATGTGCACGTTTATCTGGGTGCGGTTTAAGGCAGCGCACTGAGGGGGAAGCCCGCCGATGGTCGACGGGTGGAGGCCCGTATCGTCGGCAAAGGTGGGGACCTCGACACAGCAGCCGTCGGGCAGGTTCGTTATGTAGCCGTCGTTTCGGACGTTGCCCATAAACCGGAAAGGCTTGCCCGTTGCCGCCGCCTCAATAATATAGGAACAGTACTCAATGCTCCGTCCCTCGATTTTTGCCGATTCGTATTCCAGCATGTTTTCCCCGGCGAACTTGTCGGCCACGGTTTTGCACCAGGTGTAGTAGGCGCCGGTTTCGCCGCCGAAGCCGGGTTCGTTGCAGTAGAGGTCTAAGGCCTTTTGGTTTTTCCGGAAGTAGGGAACGTATTCGCTGGTGTGGCCGGTGGTTTCGGTCGCGAAGTAGCCGAACTGCCGGAGCATCTCCGCCCGCACTTTGTCCGCCTTGTAGTAGGCGGGCTGTTCGAGGACGTTCCGCAATTTCGGGTAGAGGTCCCCGCCGTTGTGCTGCAAGGTAAGGAACCAGTCTAAGTGGTTGGTCCCGCCGCAGGTGTAGCTGATCTCCTCTTTTGGAACGTCGAGCCAGGCGGCAATTTCCTGCAGGGTGGTCTGGATGCCGTGGCAGAGCCCGGTAAAGGCGATGTTCGCTGCTTTGCCTAAGGCGAGGCAGTTGATGGCCATGGGGTTTGAATACTGCAGCATAATTGCGCCCGGTTTTGCCAGCTCCTCCATGTCCTTCGCAATGTCGACTAAGACCGGGATGGTGCGTAAGCCCCGGAAGATGCCGCCGGGACCTAGGGTGTCGCCGATGCACTGGTCGACCCCGTATTGTAAGGGGATTTTTACGTCCATCTCGAAGGCGTCGACCCCGCCGACTTGAATCATCACCACGACAAAATCGGCGTCTTTTATTGCTTCCCGCCGGTCGAGGGTTGCCCAAACGCTCCCCTTCATGCCGTTCTCTTTGAGCATCTGTTTGCCGAACTTCTCCATGTTTTCGAGTTTCGGCCAGGTCCGGCTCATCAGCGCGAATTCGCTTCCCTCTAAGGCCGGGGTGGCCATAATGTCGGCCATCAGCAGTTTACAGAACACGACGCTGCCCGCGCCGATCATTGCTACTTTTACACCCATACTGTTCCTCCTTGTTTATTGTCCTTCCGCGGCTCTATCCGGCGGCGGCTTCCCACTGCTCCCGCAAAAACCGGCCGCCTTCTATAAGTACTTCGTCGGGGTCCTGGAAGTGGTCCCGCCAGGTGCGGGTGGCAACGGCGAAGTCGGGCAGGAGGCGTCCGAAGGCCTCGATGGTAAGCCAGCCGTTATAGCCGCCTTTTTTTAAGGCCGAAAAAATGCCCGGCCAGTTGTTGTGTCCTTTGCCGGGGGTCCCGCGGTCGTTTTCCGAGGTGTGGACGTGCTTAATCATGTCTAAGTTCCGGGGAATGCAGCCGACGGGGTCTTTTTCTTCGATGTTCGCGTGGAAGGCGTCGTACATGGCGAAGAAGTTCGGATGGTCCACCATACGGGTGTAGGCCGCGGTATCGTCTATGGTGTTCAGGAAGTAGCACTCGAAGCGGTTAAGCGGTTCCACGGTAAAGATGATGTCCGCCTGCGCGGCGTAGTCCGCCGCTTCCCTATGTACTTCCGCCGCCCGCTGTTTTTCCTCTTCCGTCGGGCCGGTGCCGCTGAAAACGCCTACCACCTGGTAAAAGGGGCCGCAGATGACCTGTGCCCCTAAGGCCTCGGCACAGTCGACGGACCACTTCATGTAATCGACGCCTCCCTGCCGGTGGGCCGGGTCGGGGCTGACGGGGTTGTGCTCCTCGTCTAGTATATTGATGGCCACGGTGGCTTCGAGGCCGCTGTCGGAAATGACGGCTGCCATCTTTTTATATTCGTCCACGGTGCCGTGGGTAACGGGCACTTCGGCGCCGTCGTACCCGGCACTTTTTACCTTGTCGAAGAGGCGGTACTCTTTTTCCGTTATGTAGGACGACCATAATAAAAGGTTGAATCCGAATTTCATGTGCTTCCCTCCAAGTGTATACCGTCTGCTGTTGCTCCGCGCTATTTCTCTGTCGCGGTCCAAACGGGAGTGTTCTGTTTTTTTCCCGCGTCTTTCGCAATATACGCGGCCGCTTCCAGTTTTAGGGCGTTATTCCGGTCCGCCGTAAGGTCGGCGATACCCACCCAAGCCTCCGCCGTGTTTTGTCCGCTGAAAGGCCTGATTCCGAGTAGCAGTTTTTCAGCTACCCGCTTTGCCTGGGAAGATGTTGTTTCGGGAAGGAGGGCGGCAAACACCTTTCCTTCGATCCGGGCGCAGGTATCGCTCCGCCTGAGTGTTTCGGAAAGCGCTGCGGCGGCACGGGAGAAGTTTTCCGAAAAGGTTTCCCCAAGTTCAATAACAAGGATGGAGAGGTCTCTGTTGTAGCGGAGTCCCCGGGACACCTCCTCCAGCAGCCTTCCGGTAAAGTAGACATTGTTGAACAGGCCTGTTGTATCGTCACGGTACGCAAGGTCGGCGAGTGCGGTTTTTTTATTTTCAAACGCATCGATAATCTGGGCGATAGTTTCGCCAAGTTCCGGATCATCGATGCTGTCCGCCAGCTCATAGAGACTCTGTTCTATCTGGGCGGCCTCATCGAGGGAAGCTGCCTTGGATGCCCGGTTATCGTTTCTACTCTCATCGTCCATATACTGCTCTTCTGCTCCTATTATCCGGTTTCGGTGGCAATTTGTCAAATATATGCGTATATTTACAGCAGGAGAACGGGCATGGCAAATATTGAAAAAGAAAAACTGTGTAAATTAGCGGATAAAAAATACCCAAAGAAGAAATTCGCGGAGTACGCGGAACTAATCCGAGGGGCCGCGTATATTTGTGCAAAATGCGGACGGGCGGCGGCTGTAAAAGAGAACCTCTGCAAGCCGGAAAAAATTAAAATTTAAACCTTTTCAATGTCCACAACAATTCCGGTAAGGCGGGCCATCCCGGAAATGGGGTCCGCGGCACCGGGTCCGGATGGGGTCAGGACGTTGACGTTCGCTCCACCCGCGGCACGTGCTGTCTTCAGGCCTTCCGCGTCCCGGTGTCCCCAGCCCCAGGGAACGGCAACGCTTTTCGGGGCCATTTCGTCGGTTATTCTAACGGGAAGAACAATTTCCCCCTTCTCATTGAAGACACGGGCGGTGTCCGTCTCCCGCAGCCCTAATTCCAGGGCATCAGCGGGATGAATGTAGAGGTAATTTGTGTTCCGTTTGCCGGTAATACAGCTCGCCGTGTTTTGAAAATAGCTGTTATGGGTAACCGTTTCCCGTTTATTGACCATCTTAAACCGGTGTTTGTTTTCTATTTCCCGGGTGTATGCTTCCTCAAGGCGGCCGGCCTGTTCTACGATGTCCAGGGGAGCTAGGTCCACCAGCCCGTCGGCCGTCAACACCCGTTTCCCGAGAAAGGTATTTTCCGCAAGTTCCGGAAGGAGAATACCGTCGGGTTTCTTCTTCAGCTTCCGGAGGCTGATAATCCGGGAGGCGAAGAGGACCCATTTAAATAGCTTTTCCGATTTCATTTCAATAGATTTTCCAATTAACGGGAGTTTCGACAAGAGCCGCTCCGTTTCGATAAGGAAGGAAAGAAATTTCGAACCGAAAAATGGGAGCCGGGATGCCCGGCAGAGTTCGACGAATATCCAGGTTTCCTCCTTTTGCGTTTCCAGCGGTTCGATAATGGTATCGGAAAAGCTCAGATGGGGGGTGCCGGTTATGCCGAGCATCGATTGAAAAATGTAATTGATATCAGGATGTTCCATAAAGGTAACTCCCGGGAGAATATAATCGGCATAGTTGGCCGTCCGGCTCGGGAAAATATCGATACAGACACACAGTTCCAGCTCTTCAAGGGCCTTGTCCATTTTTTTTGTATCCGGAATGGACAAGGCGGGGTTCCCGGCGGTAACGAAGAGGGCCTTCACCTGTCCCTCTCCGGGTGTGAGGATTTCATCCGCCAATATAACGCCGGGCAAAGCTTCCGATACGGCCGGGAGGCCGCCGATCCGGGACCGAACGGTGCTTCCCATTGCACCCGATCCGACGGCCAGCTTCGGGAAATTGATAATCCCTTCTCCTACGAGGGTGCCCCCCTTTTTATCGAGGTTCCCCGTTACCGCATTAATCGCTTCGATGAGCCAGAAGGCGGTTGTCCCGTGGCTCCCGTGGTTGATGCCGGTAGACCCGTAGAGAGCGGCACCCTCGGCGGCGGTAAAGGCTTCGGCGAGGTCCCTCACCGCGGCCGCGGGGATGCCGGTAACAGCCTCGGATCGTTCCGGTGTCCATGGCTTGACAGCGGCGGCGAACCCCTTGAAGTTTTTCATATATTTTTCAACGCGCTCATTGTCAACACCGTTCTTGGTATGTCCGCCGCTGAGAAATACACCGGCGCGGGCAAGAATGTGGTTGGCTAAAGCGAGGAGGAAAAATACATCCGTGTCCGGCCGGATGGGCAGATGTTCCCCCAGGCTGTGGACCGTTTCGGTTTTTCGGGGGTTAATTGAGATAATCCGGCATCCCCGCTGTTCCGCGTCTTTCAGTTTCCGCAGAATACCGGGAACGCCTTTAAAAGAAAATTTTGAAACCGCCGGATTCGCGCCGATGATGATGAACATCTCGGCATTTTCGAAATCGGGGATGGTCTGGAGCATGGGGAAACCGTACATCCGTTCGGCCACCGCGAATTTATTTGAGCAGTCCTGGGTGGAGCTGGCGTATACATTCCGTGTTCCCAGGGCCTTTGCGAATCCCTGGGCGAACATGGTGTGAAGGAGACAGAACCCGGAGCCGTTGCCCGCGTAGAGGGCAATGGAATCTTTGCCGAAAGTTTCGATCAATTCCCGTATTTTCCCGCCGATTTCACCGAGGGCCTGGTCCCAGCTTACCGGACTCCAGCCCTTTTCCGTCCGTTTTATCGGCTGCCGGACACGGTCCGGAGAATGAACAATTTCGTGAAAAGTAAGCCCCTTAATACAGGCGAAGCCTTTACTGGAAACATGGTTTTTATTGGGAGTAATCCGTAAGATTGTATTGTTCTCGACTTCAACAGCCAGACCGCAGGCGGCTTCACAAACCCTGCAGAACGTATATTTTGTTTCCGCCATTCCGGCAGATGGTAGAGAAATCGGGCGGAGCTGTCAATGCTTGAATCTATAGAGCATTGACAATTATCATGGACGTGATACAATTTTTTCGCTTCTTGAAGCAAACGAGTGAAACAAAGGAGTAATGTATGCGGAAGCGACTATTATTCGCGGCGGCCGTTTTTCTTGCCGTATTTTTTTGTACGGGAGCTGTGTTTGCCCGGGGCAGACAGGAAGGGACCGCGGGTGTTTCCGAAGCCGCGCCGGAAGCGGCCGAAACCGCCGGCGGGGGCGCGGACCTGTTTCCCGAGAAAATTTCGGTGGAATACGCCCGGGGATTTTCGGTTGATTATTACGATACCTATAAAATTGTTACGGTATTCAAACCATGGCAGGGCGCGGCGGAGGACTTTCGGTATCTTCTCGTACAGCGGGGGACGGAAATTCCGGAGGGCTACAAAGACGCCCAGGTAATTGAAATTCCGGTAGAGCGGATTATCACAATGAGCACAACCTATGTGACCTATCTCGATATGCTGGAAGAACTGGACAGCTTGGTGGGGCATGAAAGCTTTCTCTATACCATGAATGAGGACCTTATCGAAATGGCGAAGAAGGGAGAGGTTAAGGAAACCGGGAGCGGCCCCCAGGTGAATGTCGAAATGATTGTAAACCTGGAACCGGACGTGGTTATGACCCACGCCATCGGAGGTGAGTGGGACACGCATCCGAAACTGTTTGAAGCGGGGATGCGGGTGGCAATGAACGGTGAACATATGGAGCGGACCCCGCTCGGCCGGTTCGAGTGGATAAAATTTGCGGCCCTCTTTTACAACAGGGAGAAATTGGCAAATACAATCTTTCATGAAACCGCCGAATCGTACAATTCCCTCGCCCGGCGGGCGGACAACGTGGAAAGCAAACCTTCGGTACTGGTCAATTCACCCTATCAGGGCACCTGGTGGATTGCCGGCGGAAACAGTTTTCAGGCCCGTTTTATCGCGGACGCCGGAGGGGCCTACGTCTGGGCTGACGACGCTTCGGAGGGAGCGCTGATGCTGGACATCGAGGCGGTGTACGAGCAGGCAGCGGATGCCGATGTATGGATAAACCCCGGCATGTGGAGCAGCCTGGCCGAAGCAAAGGCCGAGGACGAACGGTTTGCCGAGTTCGAAGCTTTTCAGGACCGGAAAATTTACAACAATAACCGGATGGAGAACGCGAACGGCGGGAACGCGTACTGGGAGTTCGGTCTCGCGGAACCGCATGTTGTATTGGCGGACCTTATTAAAATATTTCATCCGGAGATACTTCCGGACCATGAGTTTGTGTACTACCGGCGTTTGGAATAAGCCGGTGATGGACACGTCCGGCGGAGACGGCCTTTACCGCTTCGGTTTAAGTATATATTCAAAGCTTGCACTTATTGTCGTCCTTCTCTTTGTCTTTATCGTCGACATTTCAGCGGGGTCCGTCCGTATTCCTCTTTCCCAGGTGTTTACCATTATTTTCGGAGGGACCCCGGAGAAGGCTTCCTGGCTGAAGATTGTGCTCCTGTTCCGGCTGCCGAAAGCGATAACCGCCGGACTCGCCGGCGCCGGACTCGCGGTGGGCGGACTTTATATGCAGACCCTCTTCCGGAACCCGCTGGCGGGACCTTCCATTTTAGGTATCGGCGCCGGGGCGAGCCTGGGTGTCGCCATTGTTGTGCTCTCCCTGGCCGGCGGCGCGGCTTCGAGGTTTTTGGAGGGGATCGGCTTTTTAGGCGACTTGGGGATTGTCGTTGCCGCGAGTATCGGCTCGGGACTGGTTTTGGTCCTTGTTCTCGCGGTTTCCCGGCGTGTGCAGAGTGTGGTTACTCTGCTTATTTTAGGGATGCTTTTCGGGTTTGCCGTTAACGCGGTGGTTAATATTCTTATCCATTTCAGTGTTTCCGAACGGATCCATGCCTACATTTCCTGGACATTCGGCACGTTCGGGGGGACAACCTGGAGTCAGATGAAAATCTTTATTCCCGCGGTTTCGGCGGGCCTTGCTATGGCGTTTTTCGGCACCAAGCCGATGGACGCCCTGCTGCTCGGGGAGGCATACGCCCGGAGTATGGGCGTGCGGGTCCAGCGGACACGCACCTTTATCATTATCGTAACCGCCCTCCTGACCGGTTCCGTAACCGCATTTTGCGGACCCATTGCCTTTTTAGGTGTTGCCGTCCCCCATCTGTGCCGGTATATGTTCCAAGCGTCGGAACATAAAATTCTGCTGCCGGCAAGCGCTTTGGTGGGAGCAATTTTAGCGCTGATTTCCGACCTTATTTCCCAGCTGCCGGGGAGCCAGAGTGTGCTGCCTTTGAACTCGGTTACCGCGCTTATCGGTACGCCGGTAATTGTGTGGATAATTCTCAAACAGCAGAAGGCAAGTGAGACCTTTATCACATGACAGGTGCCGCGTAATGGAAGAGAACAATACACCTCCGCCGGTGCTGCGGACGGAAAATCTATCAATTGGCTATATATCGGGAAAACGAAGAGAGTCAGTGGTGGCGGCGGGTCTTTCCCTGCGGCTGCTGAAAGGTGAAATTGTCTGTCTTATCGGTCCGAACGGCGCCGGGAAATCAACTCTTATCCGGAGCATTACCGGGCTGCAGGACCCGCTAGGTGGTGATGTTTTCCTGGAGGAACGAAACCTTCGCGGGTATGCCGCGAATGAACTTGCCCGGAAAGTCAGCATTGTAACCACCGAACGGGTGAACCTCGGTATGTTTACCGGCTATTCCCTGACCGCCCTCGGCCGCTATCCCTACACCGGCTGGCGGGGGGTGTTGTCCGAAGAAGATACAAAAGCAGTCCGCCGGGCAATTGAAAATGTCGGGGCCGGTGAACTGGCCGGCAGAAGCGTAAACGAGATGAGCGACGGAGAGCGGCAGAAAATTATGATTGCCCGGGCCCTGGCACAGGACGCGGATATTATGGTGCTGGACGAGCCGACAGCATTCCTCGATCTTCCCCGGCGGGTGGAGATTATGAGCCTTCTTCACAAACTGTCCCGTCAGACCGAGACGGCGGTCCTTATTTCGACCCACGACCTGGACCTTGCCCTGCGGACAGCGGACAGGCTGTGGCTCATTTCCCAGGAGGGGGAGCTGTCCGGCGGCGCGCCGGAGGACTGCATCCTTTCCGGAGCTTTCGAGCGGACCTTTGCAAGCGGTTCCGTCAGTTTTGATAAACGGCACGGCAGTTTTCACATCAATACGCGAAAAGACATAACCGTTATGCTGCGGGGGGGCGGTTTGTATGCCTACTGGACGCGCCGGGGGCTGGAACGGGAGGGTTTCCTGGTGGAAAAAATGACGGAGTCCCTTCAGGACAACGGTGCCGGGATTACCGTTGTCTGCCGGGAAGACCCGCCGGCCTGGGAGGTCCTGCGGGAAGGAAACACGAGAAATTTTCACAGCATTTACGATATGATAACCTATCTCCGCTGCACCCTGCACGGGAAATAGGCGGTTCGGGAGGCGATATATGCGGATTGCGGAACTCTACCCGGGAGCGGAACTGTACCGGGAGGACAAGGTGATAACAGCGGCTTTTTCCAGGCCCCAGGCGGTCCTGTCGGCCGGCGCGGCGGGAAACGCGGTCCGTGCCGGTGATCCCGCGTCGTATTACGAAGAAAAGGGGGCGTTTTATCCCCTTGGGACCATTAACCTCATTGTAGCGGTGAACAGGGCCCTCTCGCCGGGGGCGTCCTGCGGGGCGGTGCTTACCGCGTGCGAGGCGAAAACCGCGGTGCTGCAGGAGCTGCAGATTGCCTCGAATTACTCCTCCGGTACGGCAACCGGTACCGGTACGGACCAGATTGCCGTTGCGTCGCCTGAAACGGCCGGTCCGGAGGTTTTCGATACCGGGACCCACTCGAAGTGGGGAGAGATGATCGCGGCAGTGTGTAAGGCGGCGGTGCGGGAGGCTCTGGAACTGCAGGACGGAATAACGCCGGTACAGAGGGGGTATGCCCCGGCACTGCTTCGGCGTTTCGGAGTGACCCCCGAAGCCTTCTACGAGGGAGTTGCCTCCTGTCTGGAAAAAGCCGACCGGGAGATGCTGCTGAACAATATGGGATCGATGCAGCGGGACTGTATGATTACTTCCGCCCTTTCCGCTCTGCTCCACCAGTTCGATCTTTCCCGGTGGGGAATGGTCCCCGAACCGTGCCGACGGGAAGTTTTTATCTATTCCGCCGCCGGGCTGGCCGGAGCTGTCGCGGGACGGTACGGGGACGGAGGGGACTTCATTTCCGAACTCCGGGCGGCCTTTCCGCGTGAATCCGGGGAGGCGCCCGCGGCGGAAACACTGGTCCGGCTTATTTTCCGGGCTTTCGCGGCGGGTGTAAAAAAACGCTGGGTAAAATAATCGGACTCTATCGGGGAGCGGGTATGTCCTGAAACGGCTGCCTCCGTACCCGGTGGGACAGGGTAAGCCGGGCCGCCTGCTCGATATCTTTCGGAAGCACCTCGCCGCGTCCTTCATAGGCGGCGATTGTTTTCGCGGTTTTCTGTGTAATAATATCGCCGCGGTGTCCGTCGACTCCGGTATCGAGACATTTCTCCGCGATGGTAAAAAGCTGCTCCCGGCTGATTGCTACCGCCGGCAGGTTCTTCTGAGCTTCGATAATTTTTTCCGACAGTTCTTTGCACTGTCCTTCCCACCGCGCGATAAATTCATCCGGTGTTTCATCGAACGCGTTCCTGCGCTCCATAATGGCCACTCTGCTTTCAATGTCCTGAACACCGGTAATATTGACGCACAACCCGAACCGGTCGAGGAGCTGCGGCCGAAGTTCCCCTTCCTCCGGGTTCATGGTACCTACAAGAGTGAACCGGGAGGGATGGGTAAAGGAAATTCCCTCCCGCGCGACCGTGTTTACCCCCATAGCGGCACTGTCGAGGAGAAGGTCCACGATATGGTCTTCCAGGAGGTTGACCTCGTCCACATACAGAATCCCCCGGTGGGCCGAGGCTAAAATCCCCGGCTCGAACCGTTTCTCTCCGTTTTTCAGCGCGTATTCGATATCGATGGTACCCGCGACCCGGTCTTCCGTTGCCCCGAGGGGCAGTTCGATAACGGAAATTTTCCGTAATTCAACGGCGGAACTGCCGTTTCCGCTCTCCCCATCCAGCGGGGGTTCCCAGGGGGCGCGTTGGAAGGGGCTTCCCCGGACCACTTCAATTTCCGGGAGTATTTCCGCAAGCGAGCGCACGGCGGTAGACTTGCTGGTACCCTTTTCCCCCCGGATGAGAATGCCCGACAGACCGGGATTGATAACATTTAAAATAAGCCCGAGTTTCATTAAATCCTGCCCCACAATGGCGGGGAAGGGATACTGTTGTACCTTCATGAACGTGTGCTCCTTGCGATGTGGACCAAATCGGAAGTCCGTAATTCTTCTATCTTAAAATACTCAGCGCCTAAGGCCCCGGCAAGCTTTTCCGCCGTTCCCAAATTTGCCAGCCGCGGTTCCAGGGTATCGACGACAATATATTTGGTGTGGGGATGCCGGGACATCATCCCGGCAATGGAAAGGGCCTCTTCATAGGGGTCATGATCGCTGTGGAGGGGGATATTTGCTTTCCCGTCGGTAATAAGGACCACCACCGGCAGCGCGTCGGGTTCTTTTATCAGATAATGATGAAGGACCGAATACCCTTCCAGCAGCCCCTTAGAGAGAGGTGTCCTGCCGCCGACGGAAAGGTCTTTTAAAAGTCTGCCGGCCAAGTCAATACTCGAGGTCGGGGGGAGAATACAGTGTGCCCCCCGTTTCTGAAATGTAACCATCGCCGCTTTGTCCCGTTTCTGGTACGCGTCCATCAGAATAGAATATACGGCGCCTTTTGTCGCAGCCATGCGCTTCTGAGCGCCCATGGATCCGCTGGCATCAAGAATAAAGAGAAACAGGTTTCCCACTTTCCGTTCCCGGACTTTTTCATACACGTCCCGGGGATGGATAATGTACGCGAGAGATGATTCTCCCCGCCGGCGCAGCTGAAAAGGCGCGGCGGCGCGCAGGGTGGCGTCAAAAGCAATGTCTCGAAGTTCCCGCGCGGGTCTGCTCCGGATATACCTGCCTTCCTTCAAAGCCGATTTCGTCTTGTTCCGTTTTCCCCGTTCTTTGTATTTCCGCCGGGCGCTGAGAGGGGCAAGGTTTTTAACAGGGAAAATTTCTCCGATTTCATACACGTCCTCTCTGTCGATAACTATTCTGTCCCTTCCCCCGCTGTCCCGGGAATTGGTGTTCTTCATAGAGGGAAAATATTCCTCTTCCTCAGGTGATGCCGTTAGTTCGGATGTTTTCCGGACTTCAATCACCGCCCCGTCCGGAGCGACGTCGTCCGTTTCGTTTTTTTCGGTATTGCCGCAGCCGCCGGGCAGGCTGCCGCGGTGCGGCAGCGCGAACCTTGCCGCCGTCCGGATGTCCCTTTGCAGGACTTCTCTCCTGCCTTCGTAGGCGGCATGGGCCTTTGCTCCCTGGAACATAACGATATCGGCCCTGTGCCCCCGCGTGTTATTTTGTACCGCTAACCGGGCGATAAAATCGAGGAGGTCCGGATGTATGGTTACGGAAGAAAGGAGCTTCCCGGCACGGCTTACGCGGAGGCCTAATTCCCGCTCTTCCTCCGCGTACAGGGCCGCGGTTTTTTCCGGACAGTTGTCAAAGGCCTCGCGAAGTTCCATCAGCCTGACCCTGTCCTCCGGATCGGGTAACGCGTGAAGGTCGACGCAAAAACCGAAACGGTCGAGGAACTGGGGACGGAGGTCCCCTTCTTCCGGATTCATCGAGCCGATGAGAACAAACCGGGAGGGGTGGGCGGCGCTTATTCCCTCCCGTTCCACAATATTGATGCCCGAAACCGCCGCGTCCAGGACGATGTCCGCTAAGTGGTCCGGCAGCAGGTTTACCTCGTCGATGTAGAGAAAACCGCGGTTGGCTTCCCCGAGAAGGCCCGGTTTCAGTTTCCGTCTTCCCTTCCGTACCGCCTCGCCGAAATCGATTGATCCCGCGATCATTTCCTCGGTCGCGCCTAAGGGGAGGTTAACCAGCCGCGCCGGCCGGGAGACGCTCTCGAGGCCCCCGTTCCCGCGGAGGGTTTCCCTGCAGCCGTCGCAGAGGTCCTGGGGGTTGGAAGGAGAACAGCCGAACATACAGCCCTTTACTATTTCGATTTCCGGCAGCAGCCCCGCGAGACCGCGGGCCGCGGTGGATTTTCCGGTCCCTTTTTCTCCCCTAATGAGAACACCGCCGATACGGGGATTGATAGTATTCAGAATAAGCGCGAGTTTTACATCTTCCTGCCCGATAATCGCGGAAAAGGGGATTACATTCATAAGCGGTTTGCCAGTGTAGCCCGGTTCTCAACAAAATACAACTCAGGTTTCGTGTTGTATTTGTCCGGAAACCATTATATAGTGACACCATGGACCATCAGCATGATACCCAGGATTTGGTAAACCTTTCCTTTTTTGTCAATGTGGGAAAGGCAATTGTTTCGGCAAAATCGATTAAAGAGATCCTCAATCGTGTTATGGACCATGTGGGGACAATTTTCGCGCCCCGAAACTGGTCTCTGTTACTGGTCGATCCGAGAACGAAAGAGCTGATTTTTCAAGTGGCCGTCGGCGAGGTTGCCGACAAGCTTCAGGGGCTCCGTATTACATCGGATGAAGGAATAACCGGCTGGATCTACAACACCGGCCAAGCGGTGGTAATCGAGGATGTTTCGAAGGACAGCAGGTTCAGCGACCGGATCGATAAACTGACGAATTTTACTACTCAGTCGATTATCGGAGTTCCCCTGAAATCGGGCGATAAGGTGCTTGGGATCGTAGAACTTATCAATAAACTGAACGGCGAGCCGTTTACCTCCTTCGATTTAAAGATCCTGTCGACCATCGCCGATTTTACCGCTATTGCCATTGAACGGGCGTTTTATGTCCGCGCCGTGGAGCGGCTTTCCAGGAAGGACCATCTTACAAATGTTCTCAACCGGCGGAGTTTCGACTATATTATGCAGAATGAAACGGAGAGGTGTAAACGTCACGGCAGCCCCCTCTCGATTCTCCTTATCGATATCGACGCTTTTAAACAGATAAACGATACGCACGGGCATCTGGTTGGAGATGAAGTTTTGAAAGTGACGGCCGAGCTTTTGAAACAGAACATCCGGAAAATCGATTACGCTGCCCGCTACGGCGGTGATGAATTCGCGGTTATTATGCCGAGTACCGGGGGACCGGAGGCGGAACAGGTCAAAAACCGTATTCTCTCCGCCGTAGAAAATTACAAACGGAAGGACATCCCGCGGTTCAGTGTCAGCGTCGGCCTGCAGACGGCAGGATCCGACGGAGTTGTTGATATTCTGCACAAAACAGACAGAGAATTGTACCGGGAAAAAGGCCGTCACGAGCAGGTCCGTGTGGAAGAGAACCTCCTCGATTTTATCGACGACGAAGAACGGGAAAATAACCGGAAAAATTAGGACGCTGCCGTTTCACCTCCGTCCCCCGTCCAGTCGGTATGATAAAAACTACCCCGGGGCCTGTCGGTCCGCTCATACGTATGAGCACCGAAATAGTCCCGCTGGGCCTGGAGCAGGTTCGCCGGCAGCCGTTTACTGCGGTACCCGTCGTAGAATGACAGGGCAGCCGAAAAGGCCGGGACCGGTATCCCGAAGGCCGCTCCTTGCGTCACGACATTCCTTAAAGATTGCTGCGTGCGGTGAATAACATCCCGGAAATATTCGTCTATCAGCAGGTTCGGAAGCTCCGGGTTTTTATCGAAGGCCGCCTTGATGTCCCGGAGAAAGGCGCTTCGAATAATACATCCGCCGCGCCACATCAGCGCGATGCCGCCGTAATTCAAATTCCAGCCGTATTCTTTCGCCGCCTGCCGCATCAGCATGTATCCCTGGGTGTAGGAAATAATCTTCGCCGCGTAAAGGGCCTGCCGTATGTCTTCGATAAACGGTCCGGTATCTCCCGTAAAGGATTTATCCGGTCCGTGGAGTATCTTCGATGCGGCGGCGCGCTCCTCCTTCAGGGCGGAAAGAAAGCGGGAGAACACCGCTTCCCCAATGAGTGTTACCGGGACCCCGGTTTCCAGCGAGTTAATCGCGGTCCACTTTCCCGTTCCCTTTTGCCCCGCTGTATCTAAGATATGTTCGGCCAAGGGGCTCCCGTCTTTGTCCCGCGCCGTTAGAATGTCCGCGGTAATTTCGATAAGGTAGCTCTCCAGTTCTCCGGTATTCCAGTCCGCGAAAATCTCCGCCATTCGCGGATAGCTTTGGCCGAGGAGGTCTTTTAACAGCTGGTACGCCTCCGAGATAAGCTGGATGTCGCCGTATTCAATGCCGTTGTGGACCATTTTAACGTAATGCCCCGCGCCGTCTTCTCCAACCCAGTCGCAGCACGCCTCGCCGTCCGCGGTTTTCGCGGCAATATCGGTAAAAATGTTACGGATAAAGGGCCACGCCTCAGGGTCCCCCCCCGGCATAAGAGAGGGCCCCTTCCGCGCGCCTTCTTCACCGCCGGACACGCCGGTGCCGACAAAGAGGACCCCCTGCTCCTTCAGCTTTGCTGTTCTTCTAACGGTGTCGGGGAAGTGGGAATTCCCGCCGTCGATAACAATGTCCCCCGGTCCGAGGAGCGGCAGAAGCATGTCGATAAATGTGTCCACCGCCGCCCCGGCCTTGACCATCAGCATAATTTTTTTCGGCGATTTCAGCCGCCGTACCAATTTTTCAATTGTTTCGGTCCCGTAGATGGTTTCTCTTCCGGATGCCGGACCCGCGATAAACTGTTTCGTTTTTTCCGTTGTCCTGTTGTAAACAGCCACCGCGTATCCGTGGTCGCTCATGTTAAGGACAAGGTTCTGCCCCATAACCGCGAGGCCGATGAGGCCGATGTCCGCCTTGTTTTCCATACCGCTCTCCTTACTGACTGTTGTCCGCGTCTGTTTTCCACAATCCCAGTGCCGGGTCTGGTACATAAAAAATCTCTTCCCCCTCCGCGGTACGGTTCCAGCCGGGTTTGAATTTATTCGGGGGAAACCTGCCGGTGAAATCGCCGGGAGGGCTGTAATTGTAGTTTACCTTTTCTATTTCACGGCGCCCCATTTTTTCCGAACTGATAATAACGGAAAACCGTCCTTCCGCCGAGCCGTGAATAAGGTGCGCCGCGGCGCTCAGGTTTTCGGAAAGCTCCCTGTCCCGCCGTACCAGCTCCATGATCCGTTCCGTACCAATGTAACCGTATTTTCGGATAAGAGCGTCCGCCGCCGGATCTTCCCCGCGGCGCTCGAGGCCGGGAGCGTACATCCACAGTTCTCCTCCCGCTGCCATTGCCATCCGCAGGCGGTACACGGCCTTGTTGCCGAGCCAGAAATTCGTATACTTCTCCGGATCGAGGTTGACGATACAGGTTTGCAGCGGCTTGCCGAGTGTATGAACATTCAGGGAACGGGACAAGGCCGCCGCCTTTTGGAAGCACTGTTCCGTAGTGCCGATGAATATTCCGGCAAGGTTATCTTTCCCCCAATCGTCCTGCTCGATAACTGTGAGGATATACAAAATAGGCATGCTGCCGAGAAACTGCTTTGCGGCGGTATTGAGCAGCCGCCGAACGGGTGTATCGGTGCGTCCCATAATCCGCTCCATCCCGCAGACGGCGCCGAGGTAGTGGCTTTTATCGATGGCCTCCTTTCCGCCGGTCCCGATAAGGATGTTCTTCGTATAATTTGCCATGCCGGTAATTTCATGGGGGACCACCTGGCCGATGGAAATAATGGCGTCGTATCTGCCCGACGCGAGCCTGCTGTTGATCTGAACGGGCCAGTCGAAAGAAAGACGGCCCTCCGACAGCTCTTCGATATATTCCGCGGGCATTCTGCCTAAAGTCGTTACATTTTTCCGGTAGTCGTGACGGGAAAAGAGCCGCTCCGGTACATCCGGAAACATCGCCCGGACTTCGTCTTCTGACATGGCATGATGGGTCCCTAAAGCGGGAATGACCGCTTTTATTCTGCCGCCGAACCGGCGCCACAGCATGCCCGTGAGTTCCCCCGCCCGGGACTGTAATCTACTGCCGTCGGGAGGAACGATGCACCATGACGATGCGTCCGAAAGATATTGTTCGACGGCGCCGCATACGCCGCGGTCAATTTCTGCCGCATCGGCCGGATCGAGTTCCGACGTATCACCAAAGGCGTATAAAACCATAGTTCCGATTAACCCGATTTGTCTGAACGGGAAAGATAGGCGGCGTATCCTTCTTCCTCGAGGAGGGCGGCTTTATTTTCGATGTCAGTCCGCTGTTCCGAGAGAAATTTTTTCATTCCCTTTCGCAGTTCGGGCATTTTCGCGCCGAGTATTCTGACGGCTAAAAGTCCGGCGTTTTTCGCGTTGTTGATTGCCACTGTCGCGACGGGTACTCCCCGGGGCATCTGGACGATGGAAAAAAGGGAATCGAGTCCGCTTAAGGCGGAGGTCTTTACCGGTACGCCGATTACGGGAAGCGGCGTAAGGGAAGCCACCATGCCGGGAAGATGGGCCGCCCCGCCCGCGCCGGCGATGATAACTTCAATTCCCCGTTCTTCGGAACTTTGCGCCCAGGAAACCATCCGTTCCGGTGTACGATGGGCCGACACAATTGTCAACTCAAAGGGGACTTCAAACATTTCCAGCACTTCCGCGGCTTCCCGCATGACCGGCAGGTCGGAATCGCTTCCCATAATAACGGCTGCAAGCGGCTTTTTATCCATTTCCGTCTCCTGTTATTTCGATTAATTCCCGCGCCCGCTTCGCGCGCTCCCGGAGTATTTCAATATCTGCCCGGGGCGTGTGGTTCTCCCCCGTAGACACGCAACAGCCGATGCAGGTGGCATGACCCATTTTCCTGTTGCCCCGGGATTCCGCCTTTCCGTATATATGAAGAGAACATCCGGGGAGCGCGAGGGCCTCTTCATACCCACGATACGCGGCGGGCCCGCTGTTTCCCGGAGTACCGAAAAGGTTGACCATGACCGCCGGATGCGTCAGTCCCGGGTCCCCTAAGGGAAGTCCGTTTATCGCGCGAATGTGCTGTTCAAATTGGCTGGTGCGGCAGGCTTCGATGGTGTAATGCCCCGAATTGTGGGGCCGCGGCGCCACTTCATTGACATAAACAGAACCATCTCCCGTAAGAAACAATTCCACGCCGAATACACCGGCCCCGCCGAGGGAACGTACCGCCTGTTCCGCGATTTCGCCCGCCCGTCCTGCCGCCGCCGCTTCAATCCGGGCGGGAGCAATTACCTCGGTACAGATATTTGTTACCGGATCGAAAATCATTTCAACAACCGGGTAGGAGCACAGTTCACCGGAAACGGACCGGGCAACTAGTACGGCGAGTTCCTTTTCAAAATCGACATACTCTTCGATAAGTGACGGACAGTTCGGAAGCAGAGAGAGGTCCTCGGTGTTTCTGATAACGGCGACTCCCCGGCCGTCGTACCCTCCGGTCCGGGCCTTCCACACAAAGGGAAACGAGGTTTCGGCAGTGTCGATATCCGCCGTGCCTTCCGCCGCGTAAAAGGAACTTACCGGCAGCCCCGCTTCGGAGAAGGTCGTTTTCTGCACATACTTGTCCTGAATTATTTCGAGTACCCGCGGTGCCGGTTCGATTACCCCGCCTTCCCTTTCGAGCTTTTTCAGTATTTCGGTGCTGATGTGTTCAATATCGTAGGTGCTGACGTCGGAAGACTCGACAAGTTCCCGAAGATGGGCTTCGCTGTACAGCCCCCCCCTGATGTGCCGGTCCGCGCATGATGCCGCCGGTGGGGCTTCAGCCGGATCGAGTACGGTAAAGCTGAATCCGAACTTTTTCGATTCGTAAATCATCATCCGGGCAAGCTGCCCGCCGCCGATTATTCCTATCCGCTTCATGCATCCCCGGCTGCTTTTCTAATATTGACAGCTCCGGTAGTGGTGTTGATATTGACCGAAACACCTCCTCCCCCGATAGTACCTTTAAGGCTGTTCCGCTGCGAAGAGGTTACCTGGATTGGAAAATCGGTGTCTACCGAACCGCTTATGGAGCGGATATCGACATCCGCGGCAAATGTATCGGGAACTGTCAGCCGCACCGACCCCGAGACGGAATGAATATCAATGCTGCCCCGGCTGCCTGCTAAACGGAGGTCCCCCGCGATTCTCCCGGAGGTCGTCCGGATATCGATGTCGTCCCCGAAGGAGATGAAAACGATCTCGCCGCTGACGGTTTTCGCGGAAAAGTTGCGTCCCCCGTCGGTTTCGATACGTCCCGAGGTCGTGTGAAGGTCCATGTCGGTTGTTTCGGACATATTCGAGCAGGTTATTTTTCCGCTGACGGTTTTCGCGGACAATTCGTCGAGCAGTCCCCGCGGGACGGAGACGGTAAAATCGATTTCTCCTCGGGGCGGAATGCCGGAGCCGGTAAACGCGCGCTCAATTGACAATGTATCGTCATCTTCATCAATTTTTACCGTTAGATAGTCGAGATATTCCCGGCTAGGGGCGGCCTTCGTATATTCCAGTTTTACATAGTTCTCATTCCAGCCGTGTATCTCGATGTCTCCCGATATGGATTCGATGTCCAATTCGCTGTATTTTCCGGTAAATGTTTCTTCTCCCTGTTCCGTGAGCTCATTTCTTGCAAACAGGTCTTCCAATTTGTTCATTCTGAAGCTGTGGTGAAGGGTAAAAATCGGCCGGGCGGACTGCTGCCCGATAAGGATTGCCGCGACCGTGAATACAATTGCAATAGAAAGAATACCGAAAATAATGCCGAGTATGTTTAATCCGGACCGTTTCATCTTTCCCTGTCCATTTTTTCCAGTTCACTCCGCATAATGCGCTCTTCCAGCTCTTTTCCTTTAAAAACGTATACCGAAAAGAAATTGAGAACAACGCCGATACCCCATCCTAATGCCGGCCATAACCACCACTGGTAGCCCCGGAAGGTTACATTGTTAATTATTGCCAGAAACGCAATTACAATTACATACACAATAAAGTGTTTGATAAAATCCGCCTTCTTTTTTGCAATTCCCCTGGCCCGCGCGAGTTTTTCGTCCGTCAATTTTTCTTCAGCCATTTCTTTCTCCCTCGGTTACTTTTAATCAAAAAATACGTGTTTCCAATATAGAAGTCAACAAAACATTTTCTCTGCCGATACTTAAATAAAGAAGCTTCTTTTGCTGTACTTGCTACCCCAGGTAAAGGAGGCCCGCAATGAACCTGATCTGTCAGAATATGCTGTACCGGCTCGATACCTTAGACGGCATTGAGCACATCATGCGGATACAGGGCGTTGACCCTGAAATGTATGAAATCGAGAGCATCCACCGGTTCAAGGACCATGAAGTAAAAACGCGGAGGCACTATAACAAATGCCTCTTCGAGGAACTGCTGTCTTTAGGAATTATTTCTCCGATACTTGATTAACATACTTTTATTTGTCATACTCATCCGGCAGAGAGAAACAAGCAAAGGAGAAAGAAATGAAAGTAGCGGCACCAACCTCAAACGGCATGATCGATCCACACTTCGGCCATTGTGCCGAGTTTACAATATATTCAATTACCGACGGAAAAGAGATAGCAGGGGAAGAAAAACTTGTCCCTCCCGAAGGCTGCGGCTGTAAAACCAACATCATCCCGGAGCTCGCGAAAAAGGGTGTAACGGTTATGTTAGCCGGCAATATGGGCGGCGGGGCCGTTACCATGCTCAACCAATTCGGGATGGAAGTATACCGCGGTCTTTCGGGCAGCACTCGGAAAGTGGTGGAAGCATGGCTTGCCGGGAACGTTGTCGATTCCGGTGTAGGCTGCGGCGGCGCCGAGGGCCGCGGCTGCTCGTAATTCTAAACAATTTGTTTATAACTATTTAATTCATGTTTATGGCCTTCTTTTCACCCTTCCTATATATTAGAGTATAACCTTCCTCCTATAGGTTATGGCGATTCATTTGATGATGCCCTATGGGCCCCGGTTTATGTGTCCTTTGATGCATAAACCGGTTTTTTTATGGTATAATAGTACCGCGGGAATATATGCAGGCACAAGTTCTCATAATTGAAGATGAATTGGAAATCGCTGAATTGATGGGCCTTTATTTGCAGAAGGAAGGTATTCGTACAAAAATCTGTGAAACCGGAGAAGACGGTCTCCGGGAGCTGGAACAAAACGATTACAATCTCATTGTGTTAGACCTCAACCTTCCGGGTATCGACGGCTTTGAATTTTTAGGTCAGGCCCGGAATATCAGTCATATCCCGATTGTTATTGTTTCTTCGAGGGATTCCGATGAAGACATGGTCCTCGGCCTGGGGGTCGGGGCGGATGATTTTATACCGAAACCCTTTTCTCCGAAAATTCTCGTAGCCCGGATCCGGGCGCATCTCCGGCGGTTTCTCAATTATCGGTCCGGAGGCAAGAAAAAAATCAGCTTCGGAGATTTTGTGGTGGACCCCGAGGGGTATTACTGTGAGAAAAATGGCGAACGGATACCCTTTCCGCCGAAAGAGATGGCGGTACTCATCCATTTGCTGCAGAACGCCGGAAACGTGGTAACGCCGGAGGAGATTTACCAGACCGTGTGGGGGAACGCCTACGGCGATATTACCACGGTGGCGGTCCACATACAGAGGATCCGGAAGAAAATTGAAAAGGACCCTTCCAATCCGGAATTTATTAAAACGGTCCATGGGCTAGGTTATACGTTTATGGAAAACGCCGTACAGCAGCGGGCCTGAAAGGCGGTTTGCAGTGAAGCTTCAGAGCAAATTCACCATCCTTGTAGTCACGATTATCACCATTCCTATCCTTATGGCGATGATTGTTGCCTATTTTCAGTTTATTTATCTGCAGAAAAACCAGATGCTCTTCAATAAAACCTATATTATGGAATGGGTCAATAAGAAAATGTATCCCTTCCAAAGCGGCAAAGTACCGGGAAGAAAGGAGGACCAGCTGCCCCAGGGCCTGGATATCCTGCTCTTTACGGAAAAATTTTCCATTCTAGCTTCGAGTTTTCCCAATTTTACCCAGGAAAGCGTCCTGAACGAGGAAATTATTTCGGAAATGATGTCGGCGGACCTGCGGGATTATCAATATTTTCTTGAAGCTGTCCCCGGCGAAAAGGAAGATTTACGGATGCTGCTGCGGATTAAAAAGGAGAAGGATGAGCGGCCGATGCGGCTGTTCAGCCTGGGCACCTTCGTGTACCTTTTTCTGCTGCTGTTAGGGCTGGCCGCGATTATCAGTTCCTTGATGCTGAGTTCAACAAATAAAACAATACGGAACCTCGAGGAAGCAACCAAGAAAATTGCCGCGGGGAACCTCGATTTTTCCCTGAACGTGGAGGGAGAGGATGAGCTCGCCTCCCTTACCCGCTCCTTTGACCAAATGAGAAAGAGCCTGAAAGAAGAACTTGCCAGGCGGTCGAGGTTTCTCATGGCCGTCTCCCATGATTTGAAAACGCCGCTTACTTCCATCGAAGGCTATATCGAAGCAATAACGGACGGATTCGCGGAAGATCCTGAAATGCTCAAGCGGTACGTCAATATTATTGCCGATAAATCGAAGGTGCTCGAGAGCAGGATCTTAGAGCTTATCGATTTCGTGAAAATGGAAACCGGGGAATGGCAGCTGAAACAGGAGAATATAGGGTTGAAGGAACTGCTTCTTGAACTTGCCCAGGTCTATCGGGACGATGCTCTTGTCTTAAACCGTAATTTTTCCTATTCAATTGAACTGTCGGAAACCCTCCAAATAGCAGGTGACAGAAATCTAATATCCCGCGCCTTGGAAAATTTGTTCGGTAACGCGGTCCGTTATACCCGGGAGCACGACCGGATATTTCTGCGGGCCTTCGAGGACGACCGGGAGGTAACTATCCAGGTCGAAGACAACGGCCCCGGAATTGATGAAAAGGAGCTGAATCTCATATTCGACCCCTTTTACCGGGGAACAAAATCGAGAAGGGAGCAGGGGTTCGGCTTAGGCCTCTCGATTGTCCGGTCCATTGTCCAGGCCCATAACTGGCATATTGAAGTACATTCAAAACCCGCGCGCGGGACGCTTTTTTCAATTCACGTCCCGCTTGAATAGGAGAACCGTTGTTTCTTATTTTACAAGACCTAAGAGCATTTCATTGCCTTCACGGTAAACACGGAACATTACTTCTGTCGAATCGGTTGCATTGAGTTTTCTGTAAAAGGCCATTACGCCGTCGATGTCCTGTTTGTCCACTGCCGTAATGATGTCTCCCGTCCGGAGCCCGACCTTGTCGGAAGAAGTGTTCGGAAAAACAGCGGCAATAACGGCACCGTCAATGTCTGCCGGCACCTCAAGCTCTTTCCGTATTTCACTGTTCAGACCGATAACGGTCAGTCCCGGCCACAGATTGGTATCTTCCGCCAGCTCTTCTTCGGGTTTTCGCTCCTCCAGGGTCACGCCAAGGACCTTTTCTTCGCCGTAGCGAATAATGTGAAAATCGATTGATTTTCCCGGCTGCAGATTGCCGACGACCCGGGTTAAATGGTTTGAATCGGTAATGTACACATCTCCAACTTGGGTAATGTAATCTCCCGGGAGAAATCCTCCCTTTTCAGCAGGGGAGTTCTGATACACATTGATGACCAGCGATCCTTCTTGTTTTTCAATTTCCAGGTCTTCCGCGACTCCCGGCATAATTTCTTCCGCCGGGTCCTGAATGCTCACCCCGAGCCAGCCGTACTCGACTTTCCCCGAAGTAATGAAGTCGGATATTGCCTTTTTTGCGTTATTGATAGGGATGGCAAAACCGATTCCCACGCTGCCGCCGCTCTGGCTGGCAATCCATGTATTAATCCCGATAATTTCTCCTTCCAAATTGACTAGAGCACCGCCGGAGTTCCCCGGATTAATTGCCGCGTCCGTTTGAATGTAGTCGGTAAACCCGCTTACCTGCATTGTCCGCTCCGGTTCTCTGCCGAGAGCGCTGACGATTCCGGCCGTAACGGTGGACTCAAACCCGTAGGGGTTTCCCACCGCCATTACCCAGTCCCCCACGTAGAGGTCGTCGGAATTACCCAGCCGGGCCAGGGGTAAATCCTCTTTTGTCGTTACTTCCAGGAGCGCGAGGTCGAGGCGGTTGTCTTTTCCGACGGTTTCGGCATCGAACTCTCTGCCGTCGTAGAGTATGACGTTTATTTCGTCGGCGTTGCCGACAACATGGCTGTTGGTAAGAACATACACCTTGTTTCCTTCTCTTCGGACAATTACCCCCGAACCGAGACCCGGACGCCGGAATTCTTGTTCCCGGGGCTCTCCATTCCCGTCCGGCCGCGGACCGAAAAAGAAGTCGAACGGGGACATGGAATCAGGCATTTGCTGCTTGACTACTTCCACTACGTTTACTTCTACAATTACCGGAAGGACTTCCGCGGCAACCTGCCGGAAGGAGGTCTGAAGGCTGTATGCCGATGAGGTGTCAGCCGGCGGTACCTCCCGGGGTTCCCGGGGTGCCGGTCTGTTCTGTTCCTCTTCCTGTGCCGGCGAGGCGATAACCGTACCGGCGGTAAAGCCTAATGCTCCGATAATTACAATCAATATAATAAAGACCAGGGTCCGTTTTTTTCTAGTTTTACTATGCTCCTGCATGTATTCCTCCTCAATTTCTTTTATTCTTTCCTTTTAAATATAATAAAAAATTCCGGAATCGTAAAAAGAATGTAAAACCCCCGTTTCGTTCCGTTTGACTGTGTAATAATAATAGGCTACAGTATGGGCTGCAAGAATTACCTAGGAGGTTGAAATTATGGACCGCAAAGAAGCGCATAAACTTGTTAAAGATATTATTCTCACTGCAAAAAAGCAGGCATATAAGGAAACGGACTTCGAGCCTGAACCCGATTTAACAAAAAAAATAAAATGGCCGATAGAGTGCACGGTGGGTCCCGGGCTCGAGGGTGCAATTGCCTGCGAATCGAAAGTCGGATACGTAAACGGAACAAAAGGGATGCTTATCTATCGGGGATATGATATTTTCGATTTATCGGCACATTCCAGCTTTGAAGAGGTTTCCTACCTTCTTCTGCACGGCAAATTGCCGAAACAGAAGGAGCTTGATAATTATAAAAAGAAATTGAACAGCTATCGGCATTTGCTCGATACAAAAAGGCTGCTCCTTTCTTTTCCCATTGAGCAGATGAATACCATGGCGGGCCTTCGTCTGGGTACCAATCTTATGCGGCAGAAGCAGAGCTACCGGGACTGGACCAGCAGCCGTTCGAAAGAAGGGACGATAGCAACCGATGAAGACTCGATACCAATGGAGACCCTGCCGAAGGGGGAATCTGATTCAATTTATAAGTTTAAACGAAAGCAGTACAAGCAGCCTTCGGGGGTAAGCAAGTATTTGGTAGGCGCCGAAGGACTGGAGAGCGCGTATCATGTTATTGCCGGTGTCGGGATGATTGCAGGTGTTATCGCGCGGGTGCGGGCGGGAGTGCTTCCGCTGGAGCCTGACCCTGCATTAAGTTACGCGGGAAATCTCCTGTATACCATGACGGGCCGGACGCCGACCCCCTTAGAGGAACGGGTTATGGATGTCTGCCTTATTCTGCATGCCGACCACGGGATGAACGCGAGCACCTTTTCCGCCCTCGTTGTTGCCTCTACCCTGTCGGACATTTATTTTTCCGTCGGTTCCGGAATAGCAGCGTTAAACGGACCGCTTCACGGCGGTGCTAATGCCGAGGTAATGGAGATGCTCAATCAAATCCGCTCAACGAAAGAGGTCAAACTTTTTTTTGAAAAGAAGCTCGAAAATAATGAAAAATTCATGGGATTCGGCCACCGTGTATACAAGGCCTACGATCCCCGCGCGCGGGTGCTCGGCCCCTTAGCGGATGAACTATCGAAGGAAAATAAAGAATTGGCGAGAAAATTCAAAATTGCCAAAAGCCTGGAGAAACAGGTAATTTCCTCGCTGGGAAAGGAGAAGAAGATCTTTCCGAATGTCGATTACTATTCCGGCCTTGTCTACGAATCAATGGGGATCCCTCAGGACATGTTTACCCCGATTTTCGCGGTGGCACGGACCGCCGGCTGGACCGCCCGTATTCTCGAATATTTGCAGAAAAACAGGATTTTCCGCCCCAGGGCCATTTATACCGGTGATTTTGACCAGGAGTTTGTTCCGATAGAAAGGCGCTGATGTACGCGCTGCGGGGAACAAGCGCCGGCATCGAACTGCACGGGGACATTGAACGGCGGCGCTAATTTTTCGGAAGAGTGAAGGTAAAGGCGGTGCCTTCGCCGGGGGTGCTTTCGACGGTAATGGTCCCCTTGTTTTTCTCCACGAATTCCTTACACAGAATTAACCCTAGACCGGTCCCTTTTTCATGGTTCGTGCCGTTTGTAGAGAGTCCCCCGTCAATTTTAAACAGGCGGTCCATGTTTTCCGCGGGAATGCCCACTCCGGTATCAATTACCCGGTAATTGACGTGGGTAGCCCGCTCTTCTGCTTCCAGGCGGATATTTCCGCCGGGATGGGTAAACTTCACGGCATTGGAGAGAAGGTTGCGAATAACGGCGGCAATCATGTTCCGGTCCCCGAGGGCCGTTATTGAATCGTCAATTGCATTTTCGATTGTAATGTTTTTTTCCGCCGCCGCCTGTTCCAGCGCGGCCACTCCCTCGTAGGTGACCCGGTTCAGCTGGATCTGCTCCGGATTATACTGGATCCGTCCGGACTGTGAGCGGGACCATTGCAGCAGGTCTTCCAGGATATGCAGAACGCGCTGGGTCGACGAGTAAATTTCCTGGACGTAGGAGATCCGTTCCCGGTCTTCTAAAGAATTGTACATTTTCACCACCAGCTGGGAGGTGGTAATGACCCCGGCAATGGGATTTTTTAAGTCGTGTGCCAAAATAGAGAGAAACTTGTCCTTCGAAGCGTTCAACTCCCGGAGTTCCCGGTTTTGCTGTTCGATAATGTCTTTCGAAGCTTTCAGCTCTAAGTGGGTGGCAACCCGGGCCTGGAGTTCCGCCGAATTCACCGGCCGGGTAAGATAATCCACCGCGCCCTTTTCAAATCCTTTTACAATGTCCTCCGGGTTGTCCCGGGCGGTAACAAAAATAACCGGTATACTGGAGGTTGCCGGATTTTCCTTTATCTGTTCGCATACTTCGTACCCGTCCATTCCCGGCATGGAAATATCGAGAAGGACGAGATCTATCGAGGTTGTTGTTACTTTTTCAATGGCTTCATACCCGCTCTGGGCGATGATGATGGTAAACCCCATATTTTTCAGCATATGGGCGATAATCTTTACGTTCTCGGGGATGTCGTCGACGACTAAAATGGAACCGCTTCTTTTCATTATTTCCCGTATTTTTCTTTGTATTCTTTAACAGTGATCATCGGCGGCCGCTCCTCCTCAATTATCTTTTTTTCCACGGATTGAAAGACTTTGTCCTGGGCCTCGAACTGCCGCAGAACGGTTTCCATTTTCGGCAGTTTCTCCACTAATCCGAGGGACTGCATCCGGGACAAAAAGGTTTGAAGAATACCGAAGGCCATCTTCCCTAAGTCTCTGGTGGCCTGGTTCCTGTGGACCCGCTGGTCTAAGTCGGTCTGGCCGAACGCCGACATGCCCCACTTCTGGTAGACATCGAGGAGATGAGAAGTTTCCACGCCGTAGCCGATGGGGAAGGGGATCTGTTCGAGGACCTCGCGGCGTACCGCGTATTCTCCCGAGAGCGGCTGGATAATTCCCGAAAGCTCGGGAAAAAAGAGGGAAAACAGGGGGCGGATAAGAATTTCCGTTACCCTTCCGCCTCCCGAAGGACGAATTTCATTTGAAATGGCTAAGGGGCGGTCGTAAAACGCCTTTACATATTTCATTTCCGGCCGGTAGATAAGGGGGGCCACCAAGCCGTAGACAAACCGGGGATGGATGTTTTTTATGTCGGCATCGATATAGACAATAATGTCCCCTTTCAGCTGATATATTGCCTTCCACAGGTTCTCCCCCTTCCCCCGCTTTTCACCGAGACGGGGAAGAATTTCCCTGGAAAGGTACACGTCCGCCCCGAAGGAAGAAGCAACATCCCGGGTATTGTCTTCGGAGCCGCTGTCGATGACCGCGATTTCGTCTAAGATTGGATAGCGGGTCATCAATTCCGACTTGAACAGGACGATCTCCTTGCCTATCGTCTTTTCTTCATTGAGGGTGGGAATGCAGAGTGATATCGTGATGTCCTGTTTTTCCTTTTCCTCCACAATTTTCAGCAAGTCCCAGAACTGAGAGTGATGAAATGTATTGTTTTTCAGCCATTTGTTAAGGTTCATCACAGCATCCATTATCTAAGGCGCGGATTAGTCCGACTAACTGGGTAATTCCCCGGTAAATCGGCCGAATTTTAATTGCTTCGTTCATTTTGTCCATATTTTCACCGTTGGTTATTCCGATGGTAACGGCGGGGATCCCTTTGTCGATAAACGCGGCAAGTTCCGACGTGCTCGGCAGGATCCGGTGCTTTATATGGAGCTTTTTAAAGATTTTTCGTGCCTGTTCAACAAGGGGGGAGGAGAAGTTAATGCCCCCGGGCCTCCGTTTTGCAAGAATGTTCAATTTGACTTCCGCGTTGGTTTCCGCGGAAATTTCTTCGGCTATGTTGTCGATCTTTCCGGCAAGTTCCTCCACCATAGTATCCGATTCGCTTCGGATTTCAAACTGAATTTTCGCGTGCGTGGCTATCGTATTAAAAGATGTCCCCCCCCGGGCCGCTCCGATAAGAATACTGGTCTGCGGCTGCTTTGGAATGGGCAGGGCCAAAATCTTGTTCATTACCCTGTTCATGATGATAAGTGCTCCGGAGGCGCCGAAACGGGTCCAGTCGTACTCCTCGGGTATGGTAATATCAATTTCGCAGCGCATCATACCGATGGACGCGTAGCTCAATCTGCCGATTTCCACTCCCTCCGTGCAGATCGCGGCGTGCACGGGGATGTCGGAGTTGGAGAGAAAGAAGCGAAGCCCTTCGATGTTGCCCTTTCCCAAACTTTGGGCGGACCCCATCAGGACAAGATTGGAATCGAGCTGCAGGCCGAGATGTTCCAGTATCAACGGAAGACTGGCAATAACCGCCAAGCCCATTCCGTTGTCCCCCACGCCGGGTCCGATAATTTTGTCCGGCTGTACCGAAACCGAGTGATCGACCGATTCGTCAAACAGTGTATCGAGATGGGCCACAATCATTATATTGCGTTCTCCAGTTTTCCCGGGAAGAATGCCCAAAGCGTTGCCCATTTCATCGGTGGAACAGTTCTGCAGTCCCCCTTCGGTAAGCCGGTTGACCATAAAATTCATCCGTTCCTGTTCTCCGAAGGTCGGTGCGGGGATTTCGCTTATCATAACCAGGTTCGCGATTATCGGTTCGGTGAGTTCGGTAATTCGTTTTTCGTAATGCGGGAGATGTTCCAGAACATCGGCAGTGCTTTCTCTCATACGGCTCCTCTGTACGAATTATTGTAAGTATAGCGGAAACGCCATATCCCTGCAAGTTTATGTAATACCCCTTCGAAAAAAAATTTTTGCAAAAAAATTTGACAGATAAAGGTTTATGGAGTAAATTTGTAATTAAGGAGGATGCGAGAAGAATCTGGCTTGTGAGGAGGTTTCGATGAAGCAGCCGCCTGTAGTTTCAGGCCGGCAAGAAGCCGGCAGCGAGAAAGATTTTTAATCCTCTTAAGGATTGTAGTGTAAGTTGTAGTGAGATTCCGTGCAAGGGCATAGCCCCTCTGACGGATTCAAAAAAGCCGGTAATCATCCCGGCTTTTTTTTTGCGTCCGCCGGGCGGACTGTCCGGCGTCTATTTCAGCGTTACATTTACGACGCTGAGTTTCACTTCTTTCCGTTTTGCACCGGCTTCGGAATCGAACATTGCCCAGGATTCAGCCGAAGCACCGGGCTCGACCGGCTGATTGATTTGGATAATCTCCGAGTAAATTCGGTTGTTGTTCTCATCGAAGAGTTCGCAATCACAGCTTACCGTCGTTACCGGTTTTTCACTGCCGGTACAATTCCAGTGCTTTGAATATGGAGCCGTTATATCCCTGTGCCGACCAGACTTCGGTCGAAAGGGATTTCGCTTTGTCCCGCAGGGCCTGTTTCTCTTCAGTTTCGCGGATCTGCTCGATCCAGCCCGGAGAAATATACAGCTTATCCTCATATTCTTCGATATGTTTTGTGATGGTCACGTCGAGGAGCTGTCCCTGTTTGAACACTCTCTTGTTCCTCTATCAGTCTTTAGGCTGATTATTAATTGTAAATCAGGTTATCCGTAATTGCAATGAAAAATATCGCTGTGGTTCATATTCGGCCCGATGTATGCGTAAGCACCGGCGGGCATCTACATCATCCGCCGATAACGGTCACCGTTCCGCCGGGGGTATCTGTAACTTCCCAGGTGAGCCGTTCTTCCCACGGTTTTTTCCGCCCTGCCGGGGTCCGGTCAAAGATGACTAAATAACAGGGAGTTTCGGGGCCGAACTTTTCCCGGTAGCGGTTAATCTGCACCAGCCCTT
>CAYTSI010000031.1:23771-30952 GCA_964440465.1 uncultured Spirochaetales bacterium | reverse complement strand
CGCCGGAACAACGGACTGAAAGAATTCCGGAAGACGTTTCGTTTGCCGAATATCAGCGGCAATTGCTGCTGTCCCGCAATAGTGCATACACGTCTCCGGAGCGGGACCCTCTGTATGCGGCTATGGCGGTTTTAAGCTGATCGGCGGAAAGCCATTGCTCCGATTCGAAACGGAATGTTTCCCCTAGGACCCAGTTAAACCGGCAGGCGCCGGCCCTGCTGAGCTGCTCCAGTCGGTCGATACAGGCAATGGTCTGTTCCGGGGTAGTCGGAAAAAACTCGAAGGAGAGTGAGGCTATAGGGCGGCTTAATCCTTTAAGTACTTCCGCCTCAAACCCTTCTACGTCGATTTTGCAGAAGGCGGGCTTACCGTACTGCGCGATCAGCCTGTCCAGAGTGGTGACCGGTACCGGTTCCTTGTTGTCCCAGCGGATCCGGCCGTCGATGCTGCTCATGAGCTTCGCCCATTCGGCGGAGAGGGAGCTTACCGTGGGATTATTCGACGCTACCTTAAGTTCCGCCTGTCCCTCGGTGCGTGCCAGGGCGGCCCTCAGAACGGTAACGTTATCCCGGCCGCCGAACTTCCGCTGCAGAAAGTCGGCGAAGAGCTGCTGCGGTTCCACGGCGACTACCCGGGTGCCCAAATCCAGCCATACGGAAGTCCTGCTGCCGGTATGCGCCCCGATGTCGAAGGCAAGGGGCCCGGCCGGATGCCGGATATCCGATTGAAAAAAAGCGGAATAAAAATTCTTCATCCGACGCCGCTTGCACGGACGGAAGTCGTAGATGAAGCGGCTTTTCAGTATTCCCAGTTTCGACCTTAAGCCCCCCATCGGTAGGACGCCCACGCCGTTTCCGATTCCCAGACCTTTACCTCTGCCGAAGAAACAGTCGATTCGGGAAAACCGCGTTTTTTCATATAGGCAAACAGTTCCCGCAGGGCGAATTCCGCGTAGTTTTCAACACTGGCCTGTTTTCCCTGGAAAAAGGGAAGGTCGTTTAAAAGCACATCATCCATCGATTCTGCAAAGGCCTCCACCGCCTCCTCCATGAGAGCGATGTTGACGGCAAACCCGTTTCCGTCGAGCCTCGGCGCGGCGCAGGAAAACTGCAGCTGATATTCATGTGAGTGGGGTGTACACTCGTCGCCGAAGTCTCCTACCAGATAGTGGCGGGTGTTGCACGCCGTTCCTACTCCTGCCTGATACATTAAGTTCCTCCCGGTAGTAATATGGTTTGTATTGTTTTCTCCGGTTCCGTATCGATAAGGGTAAAGGCTTTTGCCGCGTCTTTCAGGGGAAACCGGTGGGTAATATATTTTTTCGGTTTGATTTCATCAATGAGTGATAGGACCGTATCCATTCTCCGCTTTTTCGTCCACCTGCCGGTCAGCCGGGGGCTGATGCTCGAGACCTGTACACTCTGTATCCGCAGGCGGTTCCGGTGAAAATTACTTCCCAGGCGGAGCTTCACCGCTTTGCTCCCGTACCAGGAGCCTTCTATTACTGTTCCGCCGAAACCGAGGCTGTCGATACATGTCTGCAGTCCCTCTCCGCTGGTACTGAGGTTAACCGCCCAGTCGACACTGTTTCCGTCCGCGCATTCCAGGATTTGTTCCTGAAGGTCCAAAGACGCGGGATCGAGGACGGTAGCGCCTAAAGCTTCGGCGGCGTTTCTCCGCTTTTCCATGGGGTCGATGCAGATAATTTTTCCGAAATGCCGGCGGAGGGAAATCTCCGTCAGCAGAAGGCCGATGACACCTAAGCCGGAGATAAGCAGGGTACTGCCCGGTTCGAGAAGAAGGTCCTGATGTATGGAAAGGGCCGTTTCCATATTCGGAATAAAGACGGCATCTTCAAATTCAACTGTATCCGGAAGGAGCAAAAGGTCTGTTTCGTGGACAAAGAAGCTGTCCTGGTGCGGAAAAAAAGTAAAAACACGCCGTCCGAATTCATCGGTACCGGTGTTTACGTATCCGTACTTAATCGGATACTGCAGCGCTCCGTTCAGGAAATCGAGAGTTGCATCAACTGGTATATCATCTGGGACCTGGCCGCGGTAGAACAGCATTTCCGTTCCGTGACTGATGCCGATACAGGCGGATTTAATATATATCATTCCCTGCTTCCGAAAGGCCTCTTCTCTTTTTACGGAAACGGACTTTTTGCCTGAGAAATATACTGCCCTGGCGCTCACGCTGTCCGGAGCATGCTGTGCGGGACCGTCGGGAGCTGCTGCACCGCCGGTACCTACCGGTCCTTCCTTTTTCATATTTTTTTTGCAGGTCCACCTATCGGTGCTTATAGTATACTTCCGCGGCCTGCCTGCGTCCAGAAGATTTTTTTATAAAAACCTAACATAAGGCGGGAGAATTCGTTACACTGTATCCGGTTCTATTATGATTTTGTTAACCGTCACAACCGGACAGCCCCTGACCGGCGGCTACATATATAATAACGGAATTGCACGGGAGCTCGGCGACCTTCCGGATACCTTCCTCCTGGTGGACAGTATCTTTTTTGCGTTTCCCGATACACTGCAGTCCTTTTTATCGCAAAGGGAAAAGGCGGACACAGGGGAGCCGGTGCTGCTTCTTCATTGGCTGCCGTGGGTTGAGGAGCGTATAATAAGCGGGGACCCCTTCCTGCGGGATAACCCGGTCCTCTCTTACCCTCCGCTCACGGCCCCGGGAGAGCAGGCGCTTAAACTTCTCGGCAAGTTCAGCCGTTTTATCGTCAGCAGCCGCTTCTCCAGAGACGAACTGACGGCCCGCGGAGTAGATGAACGACGAATATGCATCGCGGAACCGGGACTCGACGCCGTCCTTGCCGCGGGAGGGAAGGGGCCCGCTGTGGAAAAGGAGGGCGCTTCTATCAGCGGCTGCAGTGTTGCGGACGCTGCAGCTGCGAGGTTTCGCTTTGCAACTCTCTCCCACTGGTCTCCGGTCAAGGGGATACACCGGCTGCTGCCGCTTTTCGACCATCTGGACGGTCTGGATTGGGAATGGCATGCAGTGGGGGACAGCAATCCGCAGACTGCGTATGGAAGGGAGATGCTGCAGACAATTTCCCGCACACCCTATCGGGACCGGTGTGTCCTCCACGGAGTTCTGCCGCCTCCGGCGGCCTGGGATTGTATAGCTCACTGCAATTGTCTGATCCAGCCCTCTCTGTTTGAAACCTACGGGATGGCCGCCGCGGAGAGTGCCGCGCTGGGAGTCCCGGTTATCGGTATGGACACCGGAGGGGTTTCGGAAGCTGTTCGCGAAGGGAGGGATGGTATACTATGTAAAACCGAAAATCAATTCCTGCAGACGGTGCGGCAGGCGGCGGTAAATCCGGATATTCTTCCGCGGCCGGGCCTGACCGGCGAAAAGGAAAAAGATCAAACATGGAAGGCAACGGCGGCAATCATTCGCAATTTTCTCCTCGGCGGTACAAGCGGTTGAACCGGGAACGGGTACTGCGGGTCCACTCAATTGTCTCGCTGCTCCTCCTGGCCGGTGTTTTCGGTAATCCGAAAACGGACCTCTTTCTCTTTACCGGCTGGTGTGCTGTCTGGTATGCCTTTCTGCTGCTGAAAATATTCCCCGGGGAACTGAGACGCACCGCATCGAAGCTTACTCTCCTGCGCTTTGTACTGGCAGGCGGGGCCACGGTGCTTGGCGTGACGCTTTTGCGCGGCAGACCCGCGCTTCCTCTTGTCCTGTTTATTGCCGCCGAGCTTACCGACCTTTTCGACGGCATTGCCGCACGCCGTACAGGCCCGAGTGACGGGGGGGCTTTTTTAGACGGCGAAACAGACGCGGTGTTTATCGCCCTGCTGTGCCTGTATCTCAGCGCCGCGGGATTAACCCCTCCGGCGGTCTGTATCTGCGCTGCGCTGCGGTTCATTTTTTTCTTCCCTTTCAGCAGAACCGGAGTATTAACGGACCCGCCGAAACGGTTTATCATCTTTGCAAAAGCGGCGTGCGCGGCTGCGGCGGTTTTGCTGATCAGCGCCGCGGCTCCGTTTTGGGAAGAACGGCTTTTTCTCTGGCTGCCCGCGGCCGGGCTTCTGGGAATCTCTTTTCTCTGGGAACTGCGGCTGCGGGCGCGGCGGCTGAAAATTACAATGCCAAAACGGTGCGGAGCAATTATTGTGTCGGCGGCATTGTCGCTTGCAGTGCTTGCCGCGGGGCTCGGGGCCTACCGGTGGATTCCCCGCGGCAACTGGCCCTTTATTTTTGCACCGACCCTTGAAACCGCGTTTCTCGTCCTGTTCATTCTGCTGCTCCGGCAGAGAAAGGGACGGGCGGCGCGTATTTATACCGTCCTCCTGTCCGCCGCGGCGGGGCTCTTCTTATTTTACAGTTTTATAGAAGCCTTTACGCGCCGCACTTTTTCCCAGCCTTTTGACCCCTGGAGTGACATTGCCTATTTCGCTCCGCTTATTGAAATGGTATTTCACCGTGATGTTTCCACGGTACTGCTCTTTTCCCTTGTGTTGTCTCTGGCCGCGGTGTTTGTTGCCGCGGGGTTTCTCCTTCTCCGGCGGCTGAAAGCCTTCGGCCGCTGCTTCCGGCAGACTGCATTGCTCCTGCCTGCATTGCTCCTTTGCGCCGCCTTTCTGACCGCAGGCGCTAATCCCCTCTACGCCCGTATGGCTGAGCAGCTTACCCCGCCGGAGACCGAAAGCTACCTGGCGGAGGCAATGGCATACGGCACGGCGGCTGAGACGGAGCTTCCTGACGCGGAGCTTCCAAGCACCTCTGCTGAGGCAGAGAGCTACAGGCTGCCGGGATTCCGGGACGCGAACATTATCGTGTTGATTGTCGAATCCTACGGAAATACCGTTTTTACCAATACCGAACATTTTTCGCGGATGGAGGAAACCTACGCCCGTCTCGGGAAAACCCTGCGGACGGAAGGAATCCATACATCCTCAGCCCTGATAGAGAGCCCGATAGCGGGAGGCAGGTCCTGGCTGGCGGATGCCACCCTGCTTTCCGGAATATCGTTGACCGGTCAGGCGCTCTTCGATGCGTTGATGAAGAAGCGGCCCTACACGCTTGTTCATTTTTTTAAGGACGCGGGCTACTATACCGTCTTTGCGGCCCCCGGAACGACCTACCTGTTCGACGACTGGACTGAAGTATTCCCTTTTGACCGCTTTCTTATTCGCGGCGACTTCGGATATAAGGGGCCGTTCCTCTCCTTCGGTGCCATGCCGGACCAGTATCTTCTGGAATGTGTTCACCGCTTTCTGGATGAAGGGAAACCCGCTGGCGGGAAACCGGCCGGGAAGGAAGCAGCGGAGACGGTGGCGCAGCCTGTTTTTTTCGAAGCTCTCCTTTCTACCAGCCACACTCCCTTCGACGTTGTCCCGGCATATGTTGAAGACTGGTCGATGCTCGGAGACGGTTCGATTTATGGTGAACTGGAAAGCAGGTTTTACGACAACGGATGGCTCGGCGGGAGCGAATATCCGGAAGGGTATACAGATTCAATGAAATATGTGCTCAATTCAATTACAGATTTTGCAGTCAACTATTTGAGTACTTCCGATATTCTCCTTGTCCTCGGTGATCATCAGCCGAGGTATCCTGTTCTGGAGCGGAACGCGGGCTGGGAAGTCCCTTTTCATGTTCTTGCGAAAGATAAAGAACTGCTAAGGTCCTGGTATAAGGCGGGGCTCGTACCGGGGCTGTTTCCGGACCAAAGCGGCCCGGTTTACGGGATGGAAGGGTTTTTCCCCCTTGTGAAAGAGATTTCGGGAGTACCTTCCGGAGAAAGCCGGGCGCAGGTTATCCCAGGCGCCGGAGAGTAAAGCAGCGGTAGCAGAGTATGCTGCTAAGCAGCAGCTGCTGCAGGGCGTTCCCGCCGATAAGATTCCCGCTGTAGGCACCGCGGAAACGGAACAGCCGCAGAAAAGGAACAATACAACGGATCAGCCGGTCCCTAAACCGGTTCAGCTCGAGGAAGTCCGTCAAATCAGCCTGCTGTACGACAGAAAACGAGCAGCGGCGTGCATTTTCACAAAACTCTTCCGTGCTCTGAAGGTTGGAAACACGCCAGCCTTCGATAAATTCTTGAAGAAGCCGTGCTGTTCGGCGCGTTTTCGGCGGGGCCGAAAGAAAATCGTCACAAACGATGAAGAGGTCTCCCGGCTGTGCCGCCTCCATGACCCGTTCAAACAGGCCTGTTTTTTCCGGACTGTGGAGGAAGGACTCAACTGCAAAAAAAAGCGTCCTCTTCCTATCCGTGGAGGCCGGCATTGCCGCCGACCGGTAGAAAGCAGGGTCGAGATAATTCCCCTGCTGTATGTTTATATCGTGTCTGCTCGTTTTTATCAGTTCTGTCCCGATTCTATGCTGCTCCCTGCTTAAGGTGATTCCGCGTATTGTTACACCGGGCAGCCGGTTTGCAATGTAGAGCATGGAAGCGCCGCAGCCGCAGCCGAGGTCGATAAGGGTTCCGGCATTATATTGCAGCGCGGACTCTATTATCAGCTCGTCTACGTAGTGGAGGGCTTTCTTTCTGTCCGATACGCCGGGCCCCCAGACGGCGCGGTGAATTGCGTATTCCCGGCCGCCGTGACCGAAACGGAGGAATGCTGCCGTGTTGTTATCGTAGTAATCTGCTACCGTATTGTAATCATTTTTCATTACATTTTTATTCCTTTCTCCGGTATAACCCGCGGCAGTTTTTTTGTCAGGAAAAGCAGAACAATAAATGAAATGCCGTCAGCGGCGGTAAATGAAAGAAAAATCCCGTTTACTCCGAGTACATTCGGAAGAATAATCATAGCCGGAAGAAGAAGGAAAACATTCCGGAAAAAAAGAAGAAAAAATGTTTTTCCGACGCTTCCGAGGGCCTGAAAAATTCCGGAAGCAAAGAGCTGGAATGCAAAGGGTATGCATCCGGCAAAGGCAAAACGGAGAAAAACCGTCCCCATATTCCTTACCTTCAGGTCTTGAGAGAAAATGTTCATAATTCTTCCTGGAACAAGCAGTGCGATGCATGTTAGTAGCGACGTAAAGAGCAGTAGAATTGCCGCGGAGCGAAACAGGAGTTTTCGGAGCTGCCGGTAATTTTCGTTGCCGAAGGCCATGCCCGCGAGGGGCTGCACGCCGCGGGTAAACCCGAGGAGGAGAAACAGTGCTGCCGCGTAGAGCCGGAGCACAATCCCGGCCGCCGCAAC
>CAYTSI010000031.1:0-23671 GCA_964440465.1 uncultured Spirochaetales bacterium | reverse complement strand
GGAGGAGAAACAGTGCTGCCGCGTAGAGCCGGAGCACAATCCCGGCCGCCGCAACGCCCTCGGTATTTCCGAAGTGCTTTGCAAAAAGCTGGGCTAAGGCAAAGATAATGCCCACGAAGATCTGGCCCGCCGCAACCGGCGAGCCGAGCGGAAGGAGCCTTCTTCCGGTGCCGGTAAACCGTAACAAAACGGCTGCTCTTACAAGCTTTACGGGCTTTTTTCTTTCTCCGCCCTTCGTCCGGGTCTTTCGACTGAGAAACACCGCGTAAAAGAGCAGAGTGACTCCCTGTCCTGTGAACGACGCCCAGGCCGCGCCCGCTACACCTTTACGGAAAAGAAAAATAAGTAACGGATCGGCTGCGATATTTATGAGTGTCCCCGACAGGAGGGCTGCCAGGGCAAAGCCGGGGTATCTCCAGCTTCGCAGTGCCATGCCCGCGTAAATATTTATCCCCCCAAGAAGCGATGCGGGTATCATGATAAAGAGATACTGTTCGGCAAAAGGGCGTATCTGTTCCGTACTCCCGAAGGCCGGCAGCAGAAACGGAGCCGAGAGGTAACAGATACCGACGGCCGGTACTGAAAGCAGGAGATACCAGAGCAGCCCGCTGCCGCTGTATTCAAGGGCGTGCCGGGGTTTTCCGGCACCGAGGAAGCGTGAAATATAAGAAGCGGCACCGGACCCGGCGAGAATGCCGAGAATACCGAACAGATTGTACAGGGGAAACGCAACGGAAATAGCAGCAACCTCGGCAGTTCCCAGGCGGGAAATGAAATACGTATCGGTTAGACTGTAGATTATGGTAAGGGTGGAAGCTGCGATCGAGGGCCCGACGTAGCGGGCGATTGAGCGGTAACTCGAGTGGGAAGCAAGAGCGGGAGCATTCACACCACTACTATAGCGGTTTCTTTTTAGTTCCTACAAGCACCGGAGAGGGCACGCGGACAGTCCGCCTTTTCACAAACGTAACTGTTTACTATAATACGGTGATTATGTAAAAAGAGGAGTTTGTAAAAGTATGAAACCGCTTCATAACCCGTACACCGGTACAGAGGGATACAGCTGCTTCGGCTGTTCCCCTGATAATTCCTGGGGACTGAAGATGAAGTTTTTCGACGACGGCGAGGAAATCGTCAGTTACTGGGAACCGGAAGATCAGCTGCAGGGATATTTCCGGGTGCTCCACGGCGGTATTCAGGCCACCCTTTTAGATGAAATTGCGAGCTGGTACGTATTCGTGAAAATCGGTACTTCCGGATTTACCCGGTCGATGCGCATCAATTATCACGACCAGGTTTCCGTAGACGGGGGGACGGTGGAATTACGGGCCGCCCTGGAAACCGCGGATAAAAAAAAGGCGGTAATGCGGTGCAGCCTCCTGCAGGAGGGAAAACTAAAGGCCGAGGCAAGATGCGAATACGCGATTTTTTCACCGAAGGTCGCGGAAAAAAAATTACACTATCCCGGTGTCGACTCGTTTTATTCGATCCGGTAGGGGTACTTTCCCGTTAACAGCGTTTCGATTGCCATGTAAGAAGCGCCGATAATCCCCGCGTCTTCGCCGAGGGAGGAGAGCTGAATACGGGGCACGCGGAAGGGGAAGCGGATTGTGTAGATATTTGTACGCCAACCTTTGTGCATCCGGAAATGGTGCTGCGGTGCGCCGAAGCGGGTAAACACATACTGTGCGAAAAACCGCTGGCACTGACGCTTCGTGATGTGGACAAGATGATAAAAGCCGTCCGGGCCCATAAAGTAAAAGCGATGGCGGGACACACCCTCCGGTTCTGGCCCGAGTATATAAAGGCAAAGGAGATTGTCGACAGCGGAGAACTGGGCAAACCACTCCATGCCTTCTGTCAGCGGCTTGCGTCAACGCCGGATTGGCACAAGAACAACTGGGATTTTTCCGAAGATAAGGGCGGCGGAGCTTCCGTGGACCTCCATATTCATGATCTTGATTATCTCATCTGGCTGTTCGGTCAGCCCAAACTCGTCAGCGCGGCGGGAGTGTACAAACCGGATTTAGGCGGGGTGTCCCACATCGGGACAAACATCGTTTTTCAAAACGGCGTTACCGGCTTTGCCGAAGGAGGCTGGACATTCAAAGGCGCGTTTCCCTTTACCATGGCGCTGCGGATCCTCTGTGAAAAGGGGACCATCGACTGGATACTCCGGGCGGGGAAAAACATCGAAGAACGGTCCCAAAAGATGAGCCTGCGGATATACAAAGAAGACGGATCTGTGGAAGAACCGGAGGTAGAAGAGGAGGACCCGTATTTTCTCGAGTGCAAATATTTTATCGACTGCATCGACGGAGATAAACCGATAGAAAACGCAACGTTCGAAGACGGCAGAAACGCGTTGGAGCTGGCGCTTGCCGCCACGAAAGCGGCAAAGGAGCAGAAACAGGTCCGGTTGTAATTATAGCTGTTCCAGTTCCGGAAATGCTTTTTCTATCCGTTGGATAGTCCTCATGTCGAGGAGCCCGTCCCGTGTAAGGGCGAGGGTTTTCTGCACCCAGGATTTGGCCCGTTTCAGCATGCTCGGCCGCTCCTTTTCTTCCCACAGTTCGAAACTGTGCCGCTCAGCGAGGGACGGATAAAAGAGCTGGTGCAGATGATTGACGGTGTGCTCCTCCATAAGGAAGTTGCCCCAGGGACCGACGTCCCGGATAACATCAAAGGCCAGGGTCTCCGGCCGCACATCGATTCCCTGTAATATACGGTGGATCATTCCAATGTTTTCATCATCAATGGCCAGCTGTTCGTAGGAAAATGAGTTCGCGGAGTCCATCAGCCCGGCGGAGAGGTGAATAAAATCCGCGCCTATCATGGCAACCATGAGGTTGGAGAAGTTTTTTTCAAAGCCTGCCTGAATGTTCGGTTCCTTTGCTTCCGTAACTCCCCCGGACGCGTAATTAGGAAGCTTGCAGAGTTTCGCGAGCTGTACCGCCGCCGCGTTCATCATACCCATTTCAACGCTTCCCGTTGCTATCTCCATGGTTTTCAAATCCATTACGGTGGGAAAAGCGCCGTAGAGGATTTTCGCCCCCGGATGCAGGCACTGTACAATTGCTATTGACGCCAGTTCTTCGGCGTGCATCTGAACAAGGGTCCCCGCTAAAGTTACCGGGGCAGTCGCGCCCGCTATCGGGGCGGCCGCGCAGGTTACGGGTATTCCCCGGCCGGTGAAAAAATCCAGAATGTCGAGTGTGTGTTCATCCATGGAAAGAGGACTGATGGGGTTGGTAATGACCGAAACAAACGGGCGGTCCCGCAGTTCCTCTTCGTCATCCGCGATAATACAGGCAAGTTCATACATTTGTTTGGCGCCTTCCATGGAGTCGCAGCCCCCCATTACATGTTTTGTGGTGTTGTTGAAGGCGTGGTAAAAATCGTGGACATGGTAATATTTCGGTTCGACATCGTAGGCTTGGCAGGCGATGATATAGACCTGGATCCTGTCTAAGTTCTGAACAAGTGCCGCGGAATTGGCAATGTCCCGAAGCAGAGTTTCCCGGTAGCCTCCGCTTATTAAATCGAGAATACGGAACGCCCTGCCGCCGTTTCCGAAATGGACCTTTTGCCCGCCCATGAGTAAGTTGTTGCGGTTATCTCTCGAATAGAGGGTAAAGGAGGCCGGTGCCCTGTCCAGCTGCCTGTTCAGCCAGCTTCCGTCGAATTGAACAATTTTTGTGTCGTGATACACTCTCGCGCCGGACTGTTCAAGTATGGCCCGGTATTTATCGGATGTAATACTTATACCGACCTCCGCTAAGACCTGGCGGGCCTTTACGTCGATTGCCGCAATGTCTTCAGACCGAAGCATGTGAAACAAGGGACAGCTCATTCCCATTGATGTCCTCCCAGTCAAAAGAATACATGAATTATTGAAATATGCAATAGGAGTAGACCAGGGAGGGAATGAATTTTACAATGCAGTATGTTTTATCTGGGTTTGGATGCCGGTACGACATCGGTCTGCGGAGTATTAATGGACGGTCAATCGAAGGCCCCGCTGGAAATTGTTTCCAAGGAGCACGAAGCGGGAATATCCGGTGAAGATTTTGAAGAGGACCTGCAGGACCCGGAACGCGTCCTTTCAGCAGTACATGAGGTCCTATCAGCCCTTGTCGGGCACGCCGGCGGGATAAGGGGCGGGGACGGGATAGGAGGAATGTGCCTCACCGGCCAGGTCCACGGCATACTCTATGCCGATGAAAACGGGAGAGCCGCGGGGCCGTTTTACACCTGGCAGGACAGAAGGGGGAGAAAAAAGGCCCCCGGCGGGGATGCGGACTGGGTAACGCTGATACAGGAGAAAACCGGTTACACCGTACCGGCCGGCTACGGGATGCTGACACATCTTATCAACAGGGCGGAAGGGAAGTTCCCCGGCAAAGCAGCCTCCATGACGACTATCCTCGATTATCTCGGAATGCGGATGACGGGAAACAGTCGTCCTGTAACCGATCCTACAAATGCCCATTCCCTCGGCCTGTACGATTTACAGGGCCGCTCTTTTCATGCCGATGCCCTGGAACTTCTTGATATCGATTCTGCCCTGCTGCCGGAAATTGTGCCGGTCGGTTCGCAAATCGGCAGCACTGCGGAAGGGATACCGGTCTTTACCGCAGTCGGGGACAATCAGGCCGGCTTTGCCGGCACAGTGACACAACGGGAAAGCACAATCCTTTTGAATATCGGGACTTCAGCCCAGCTTACGGTCTATGCCGGTGCCGGGGAATGCGCAGCGGAAAGAGGAAAAATCCCGGCATGGGTAAACGGGCTCGAAGTCAGACCGTACCTGCATGACGATTTTATCTTTACCGGCGCAAGTCTTGCCGGAGGCAGCGCGTACCGGCTGCTGGAGCAGTTGTTCCGGGATGTCTGTACGACCTTTTGCGGCAGTGATCCGGGGGATTTGCTGCATAAAATGAACGGACTGGGTGTACGGGAAATCGATGAGGCCAACAGGCTGCGTGTTGCAACCCACTTTTACGGGACCAGAGAAGACTGGACGGCATCGGGGAAAATTGAAAACATCGGAAAAAACAATTTGAAACCGGTCTATCTCGTTGACGGATTCTTGCGCGGAATTGTGGAAGAGCTGTACCAGTTTTACAGCCGGCTGCCGGCAGCTGTTCGGGACCGGACGAACCAGATCGAGGGGGCGGGCAACAGCTTGAGAAAAAATCAGCAGCTTAAAAAAATGATCCGTGAACGCTTTCAGCTTCCTGTCCGCGTCTCTGAAACCGGAGAAGAAGCGGCCCTCGGAGCAGCCCGAATTGCCGCCGGTACATTTTAGCAGTATATTACCATAGGGGTTATATATGAGAAACTTTATGCTGCCCATTCTAAAGGTGGTAGTATTTTTAACTGCCGTGTTACCTATATCAGGAGAAGAAGCTATGAGTATTTATGATTTTACCGTAAACGATATCAATGGGAAGGAAGTACACTTACGTGAATTTTCGGGAAAGGTGGTAATGATCGTTAATGTCGCGAGTAAGTGCGGTTTTACTTACCAATATGAAGGTTTACAGAAGCTGTATGAGAAATACAAGGAAAGCGGATTTGTAATTCTCGGATTTCCGGCAAACAATTTTTTGCGGCAGGAGCCCGGGACGAACGATGAAATACAGCAGTTCTGTAAGCTGAACTACGGCGTATCGTTTCCAATGTTTGAAAAAATTTCTGTTGCCGGGCGGGACATACATCCGCTGTACGCGTATCTGACTTCGAAGAAACAAAATCCGGAATTCAGCGGAAAGATTACCTGGAATTTCAACAAGTTTCTTGTTGATAAAGAGGGTGAGGTTGTCGGGAGGTTTCCCTCGAAGACAGAACCCCTCGATCCGGAGATTGTAACGGCGGTGGAAAATGCTTTACACTGACGGCGGATGAAAAGACTTGTTTCTACCGCCTCAGTTGTTGTCGTTGCCTTTCTCCTTACAGTACTGTTTTCCTGTGCCACCTCCCGTGTATCCGTTGAAGACAAGGCAATACCGAAACGTGAAGGGGAGATACAAACAGCGGAAGAACTTCGGCGCGGCCCGGTGCCGCGTACATTCATTCTTGGGGTAACTCCGCGGCGGTATTTTCTCTACAAGGAGCTGGATACCAGGATGATGTATGAAGCGCAGGCCGCGGAACTGGTACGGGGCCTGACGCTGGAAGACAAGGTCGGTCAGCTTTTTATTATCAGCCTTTGGAACGCGGCCGAAGAAGACTATTCTCTGCAGGCCGGAACGTGGGAGAAACAGCAGCTCGATTTTATTCGTCCGGGAGGCATTATCCTTTTCGGCGGTAATATCGACACGGAGGAACAGGTGGAAAAGATGTGTTCCGGGCTGCAGGGGCACTCGCGGACCCCGCTCTTTCTTGCCACCGACCAGGAGGGGGGCTATATCGGCCGCTTGTACGAATCGGGTAAAATTTCCGCCACCAGGCTGCCCCCGCCGTTACTCATCGGCGGTACGGAGAATACCGACTATGCCTATTTGGCCGGCTGGATAACCGGCAGAGAGACTGCAGGACTGGGGTTTAATATTGTTTTTGCACCCGTCGCCGACGTGCTCGGCAGCACGACCCATCCGGTAATCGGCAGCAGAAGTTTCGGCACCGATCCCCGGCGTGTTGTTTCCATGAGTCTTGCCTTTGCCGGAGGCTTGCGGGAAAGCGGGGTGCTGCCCGTATTAAAACATTTCCCCGGCCATGGCGGGGCGGAAGCGGACCCGCATGTGGGAAGCACCGTCGACAACAGGAGTTTTCGGGAAATTGAAGAAGCTGATCTACTTCCCTTTGCTCAAGGAATTGAAGCAGGAATCGACTGCATTATGGTTTCCCACGTTATTATGCCCGAAGTAAGCGGAGATGATCTGCCCGCGTCCTGTTCCCGGTCCATTACGACGGAGCTGCTCCGGGGAAACCTCGGCTTCCGGGGTATAGCGGTTACCGATTCTATTTCCATGAGGGCGATTACCTCCCGGTGGAGTGTCGAAGAAGCGGTCCTTGCGGTCTTACACGCGGGAGCGGACTGTATTTTAGAACCTCCCGCCCCCCGGCAGGCTTTTTCGGCACTGGTAACGGCGGTCCGGGAAGGGACTGTTTCCGAGAGCAGAATAGATTTGTCTGTCCGCCGCGTCATTACCGTAAAACTGAAAGCGGGTATTATCCCGTGGGAACCCGAATGGGGACCGGACCCCCGCGTTGTATCGGGGCTTTCCCCTCCGGCAGATACGGCAGCGGCAATTATCGGCAAATATATTTCCGGCTGGAGACAGCTCGAAAGCGGCGGAATAGGGAACGACCTACATCAAAAAATCAACGCCCGCATTACCGAAGCAGCGCGGGCGGACGCTGCCGGAAAAAGGGATTAATGCAGGTATGCAGACTGGATAATTGTAGTAAAATTATGTTAGAATCCGCGGTATGAGGATAGTGATTGTTGATGATGAGCCTTCAAACGTAAGTTTTCTTAAACGGGTGTTGCAGAATTATTCTACCGAGACGTTTATCCATCCCCGGGAGGCGCTGCAGTACTGCTGTCAGAATGATTTCGACGTACTGGTGTCCGACCAAAAAATGCCCGATATTTCGGGAATAGAACTGATCCGCAAGGTAAAGGAACAGAACGACGATTTTACGGCGATTATTATATCGGCGTATACGGACACGGATGATCTTATCGACGCGGTAAATTCAAACCTTATCTACAAGTATATTGTAAAACCCTTTTCACCCGACTTTCTGCTGCAGAATGTTCACCGGGCGAGTGAAACGCTTTCCCTGCTGCGGGAAAAAGAACGCCTGGAGATGAAGCTGAAGGAGCAGAACCGCGATCTGGCGGAGGAAAACGCAAATCTGCGCTCGACACTTCATAACCCCCTCGATGATTTTATCGGGTTCCATCAGCCGATTACCAAGATGAAAGAACTTGCCGCGATGTACGCCCGTTCCGACGAACCGCTGCTAATCAGCGGGGAAACGGGGACCGGGAAGGAGCTTATAGCCCGGGCGGTGCACTCTCTGTCGGCAGCGAGCAGGAACCAGTTTATCGCGGTCAATTGTTCCGCTTTTTCGGAGAACCTGCTCGAAAGCGAGCTTTTCGGTTTCGAAAAGGGGGCATTCACCGGGGCTGTGCATCAGAAAAAAGGACTGGTTGAAATGGCGGCGGGGGGGACCCTGTTTCTCGATGAAATCGGTGATTTTCCCTTAGCGTTTCAGGCAAAAGTCCTCAGGTTTATTCAGTTCGGGACCTTCTTTCCCATCGGGTCGGTAACGGAAAAGCGGGTGGATGTACGGATAATTGCCGCGACAAATAAGCAGCTGGAAAAGGAGGTTGTCGAGGGGAGGTTCCGGAAAGACCTTTTTTACCGTATTAATCCGCTCCATGTAGATATTCCCCCCCTCAGGGACAGAAAAGAAGACATTCTTCCCATTATCGATGCTCTCGCGGCACGGAAGGGATATCAACTGCCGCCTTTTACTGCCGCGGCGGAAGAATATCTTTTCAGCTACCCCTTCCCCGGTAATGTCCGGGAACTGGAAGGCTTTGTGGAAAAGTTATATCTCCGCGCTGCCGCCCATGGGACGGACCGTATCGATGACGCGGTTGTTATCGATGCCCTTACGAAGGGGAAAAACCGGTATTTTTATACGGCCGCCAACCAAAAGGCCATAGAAGAACTCAATGTTAATCAGTCAATTAATCTGCAGGACTATATCGACTCGTTTCAGAAGGAAATTATTGCCCAGTATCTGGAGTTTAACAAAGGTAACATTTCCCGCACGGCAAATGCCCTCAGTCTCAGCAGGCAGGGTCTGAAAAACAAGATGAAAAAACTGCAGTTAAGCGGCGGCGGACAGCTATAACGGTATGAATTCTTCGGTACACACTCAAAACAGACGGAGTGTTGTATTGGTATCGGGAGTGCTCCTCCTCTGCCTTGCAGTAAAGGTCCTGCTGGCACCTGTAACGATTCCACGGTATATCCCGGTGGTTGCCGGTTCGGGGATTTGTATTTTCGCGGTACTGTTCGTAATTATTTTTTCCTTTCTTCGCCGGGACAACACTTCACATCCGCGGCTGCTTTCGATGCTCTTGTCCCTTGTTTTGTTTGCGTATTTAACTGTAGAGATGCTGTTGTTTTTTCCGGCGTATTACTCGCCAAACCGAATGCTTTCCTATAGCTATTTATGTTCGATGCTGATAGCCGTCGGCCTTGTCAGCTTTGCCGCGTTTTTCTTTCATATAGCTGTTTCTATCATCTTGTTTTTGGCCGCAATCGGATATTTTATTCTCATGAATCTGCTGAAATTCAGAAATATCGATATGCTTCTCTTTCCGATCCTTCTTCTCGTAACCGTTTTTACCTATATTATTTTCAATCTTCTGCGAATTTTTTATGCTCAGCTTCAGATGGAGAGGAAACTGTCCCGGGAATTGTCCGCGGCGAAAGGCAAAATTATCAATCAGGAAAAGCTGGCTACCCTTGCCACCTTTGCCGCGGGGATGGCCCATGAAATTAACAACCCTCTTACTCATATGTATGGAAACATAGAATATCTGGAACGACATTTTCAAATTCTCGCGGAGGCCGCGGCCGCCGCCGGAATTGACGAGGGTGAAAGAAAACGGATCGGCGAAGCTGTACAGGATGTACGCCGAATTCTCGCGGACTACCGGCAGGGGTTTGCCCGGGTTACTGAAATTGTCCATAATATGAAACGGGTATTCAGTAAAAAGTCGCGGCAGACGGACAAGGTGGACCTCGCGGTGGTGCTGTATTCCACAATCGACTATTTTGAAAAACGAATACGCGGAGATATTCATTTCACAGTGTCCCTCGAAGCGCCGCTCTATCTGAACTGTAATGCCGGAGACTTTTTAAGCGTATTTCAGATTTTATTGTCCAATTCCGTTGAAGCAATAGGGGAGGGAGAGGGAGCGATATGGATAAACGGAAGCAAACGGGGAGCCGAACTGCTCTTTCAAATTGAGGACAACGGCTGCGGTATGAGTGAGGAAGTTCTTCAGGATGTTTTTAAACCGTTTTTTTCCACGAAGGGTTCTCAATCTAATATGGGGATCGGGCTGACACTCTGCGTAACGATACTGGAGCAGTACGGCGGCACCATCAGGATCGAGAGTACCGAGGGGCAGTACACAAACGTGTTTTTAGCTGTTCCGGCGGGAGGAGGCTGATGGTCCTGAAGACTGCTGTTTTGCCCCTGGCTTTTTTTCTTTTTATGTTCTTCGGCTGTTCTAAAAAAGCCTCGGAAACGGAGGCCTCGCCGGATGTTCCGGAGCCCGGGGTGTTTTCTCTGAACAACGTGGATGCCTATGTTCTATCCGGGGACATGGCGGGGGACAAACGTGAGGAAATATTTCTTGTCGACGGCAGGGCTGCTCTGCTCGTTGTGTGGAAACAGGGGAACGTACCTCCGTGTACACCGGCGGGCCTGACGATCAGTCCCTGAGTGTCCGGCTTGCCGCTATAGAGGGAAAGCAGCATCTGGCAATTGCCCGGCGATGGTCTCCGAAAGGCCGGGGTCTTCGCGGACCGGGACGGCGGCCGGTTCTATCTGCTTGTAGCAGGGAAAACAATAGACCTGTATGCAGCAGATCTTCCCTAAGGCCATTATGCCAGGATATGTTCTCCGGCAGCAAAGGCCTTCCAATTCTCCTCGAAGCTGCCCTCCGGGACCTCCTCCCGTATGGCCTGCTGCCAGACTTTTTCTGTAAAGTCAATCTTTCCCGACATCATTCCAAGCATTGCCACATTCAGAAATTTTACATTTCCGATTTTTTCTACCAGTTTGTCGGTGTCGAAAAAATTGATGTTTGAGGACAATCTTTCCAGTGCTTCCTTAATCCCCCCGGGATAGGCTGTCACCGTTGTCGGCAGAATTTCCTTGGTCGCGCAGACGATGAATGTTTTATGGTTCGCGTAGGGAATCCACCGAAGTGTTTCCATCTCTTCTAATGAAAAGATAATGTCCGCCTCCCCGTGAGAGATGGTGGGAGAAGATACCTTCCCGCCGAACCGGATATGACTGAATACGGAGCCGCCCCGCTGGCTCATTCCGTGAATTTCGCTTTTTTTGACATCGTATCCGGCGTTCATCGCGGCCCGGGTAAGGATATCGCTTGCAAGGATTATTCCCTGTCCGCCGACGCCGACCATCAGTATGTTGTTCAGTTTTGTGTTCATGTTATTTGCCCCTTGCCCTTCGTTTCTTGAGAATAACGCACAGTCCTTTAATTACTAAAAGGGAAAGTTCTTTTTTCCCCAGAAGGTCCTCGATGGAAGCCTCAATCTGATCAGCTTTGTAGGCATCGACCATGCGGAAATTTTCGGCCCCGATCCCCATGGCCGCGGCCAGTTTCTCGTAATCAAGGACGAAGGTTTCTTTTCCGTCTATCCGTTCTCCCGAGAAGGGGTTCGGCTGCATTCCCGTCATGGCGGTGGTACCGTTGTCCAGTACAATAATCAACCCTTTTCGTTTATTGTAGGCCGCGTTCAGCAGGCCGGTCAGGCCGGAGTGGGCAAAGGTGGAGTCCCCGATAATAGATACCGCGGGTTTCCGGTTTGCGGCACCTTCCACAATTTCAATCCCCTGCGATACCGTTATCGACGCGCCCATGTCTACAACCGTGTCCATGGATTCATACGGCGGCAGTGCCCCTAATGTATAACAGCCGATATCGCCGGTAATAACGACTTCTTTTTCTTTTAACACTTTATATACCATCCGGTGGGGACAGCCCGGGCAGAGGGAAGGCGGCCGGGGGGGAAGTGCCAGGCTGCTTGCAAGGGGGGCTTCCGTTGTTTTTGTACTTTCATAGCCGAGTTTTTGCACCCCCGCTTTGATAATGTCGGTGTTGAATTCACCGGTAATTGAAAATAGGTCTTTCCCGCGGGTCGTAATCCCCATTGCCTGTATCCGCAGTTCTAAAAACGGATCGAGTTCTTCCACAACAACGACCGTTTCCACACCCGCGCTGAAATCGCGGATTGTCTTTTCGGGCAGCGGATACACCATTCCCAGTTTCAAAATCGACGCCTCGGGATACAGCTCTTTTATGTAGGTGTACACGACGCCGGAGGTGATAAAACCGATTTTTCTGTCCCCCTGTTCAACAATGTTGATATCGAGGCTGTCGGCATCGGCCGTCAGTTGTTTCATCCGCTCTTCCACCACTACATGCCGTTTCCGCGCGTAAGCGGGAATCATCACATATTTGTGAATATCCCGGTTAAATCCCTTTTCAACAGTATTTTTTCTTCGCTGCTGGGGGAAAATAATGCCCTTGGAATGGGAAATACGCGTGGTTGAGCGCAGAATGACCGGTGTATCGTATTTTTCGCTTATCTGGAAGGCTTTGTGCGTATAGGCCCGGGCCTCTTCCGAATCGGAGGGTTCAAGCATGGGGACCTTCGCGGAAAACGCGTAATTCCTGTTGTCCTGCTCGTTTTGGGAGGAATGCATACCCGGATCGTCGGCACAGACGATAACAAGCCCGCCCTTTACTCCGATATAGGAGGCGGTAAAAAGCGGGTCCGCGGCGACATTCATGCCGACATGCTTCATGGTAACTAACGTCCGCGCGCCTGCTAAGGAAGCGCCGATCCCGACCTCTAGGGCGACTTTTTCGTTTACCGACCACTCCGAATACACCTCCGGATAGTTGGTAAAATTTTCGAGTATCTCCGTCGACGGTGTTCCGGGGTATCCGGTCCCCACCGCGGCACCGGCTTCCCACGCCCCCCGGGCAAAAGCCTCGTTGCCTGATAGAATCATTTTGTCCATAGAAAACTCCTATTGTTCATGCATCCGGTTACAGGCCCGGGAGAAGCCGGGTAGTGAGCCGATTATTGTTTCATCTTTTACACAGAAGGAAAGCCTGAAATATCCGGGCAGGCCGAACCCCCGTCCCGGGACCGCTAAAATCCGTTCCTGCTGCAGCGCGGCGACAAAGGCAGTATCGTCACCTCCGGGGGCTTTCGGCATAAGATAGAAGGTGCCCTTCGGAGGGGTAAATTCATAGCCGCCGGCGGCAAGACCATCGCAGAGAAGGTCCCGTTTCCGCTTGTATATGTCCGGATCGATATGCTCACCCTGCAGCCGGACAATTACCCGCTGCATCAAGGCCGGCGCGTTTACAAACCCGAGGATACGGGTACTCAGTATCGCGCCGTCGACGATGTTTTTGCAGTCCTCCGCGTTCGGGTGGACCGCAATGTAGCCGATCCGTTCACCGGGAATGGAAATGTCCTTTGAATAGGAGGTAACGACAATGCTGCTGTTGTAGGCCTCCATTACACTCGGTACGCTGACACCGTCGTACACAATTTTCCTGTATGGTTCGTCGGAAATGAGATAGATTGTCCTCCCTGTTTCGGTGCTTTTTTTCTCGAGCATGTTGCCAAGTTCGCGGACGAGTGATTCACCGTACACCGCGCCGGAAGGGTTGTTCGGACTGTTGATGATGACCGCTGCCGTTTTCGGACTAATTCCGGCGGCGATTGCCCCGATGTCGAGGTCGAAATTGTCCTTTCCAGGGACCGCCTTTACCGTTCCGCCGTGGTTGCCGGCGTAGAAATTATATTCCATAAAATAGGGGGCCGATACAACGACCTCATCTCCGGGATTGAGGATTGTTTTCAACACCACATTCATCCCCCCTCCGGCGCCGCAGGAGAGAATAATATGTTCCGGTTTCAGGATTGTCGTTAGTTCTTTCGAGGCATATTCCGCGACTGCCCGCCGGGTTTCGGGGAATCCGGCATTCGGCATATAACCGTGAATTCCCTCGGGGTTTTCAGCCGCTGTTTCCGCTACGGCGGTAAAGAACGCCTCCGGGGGGGGGACGTTCGGATTTCCCAAACTGAAATCGTATACGTTTTCGGCGCCGTACTGCTGTTTGAGGACCGCCCCGGTTTCGAACATTTTCCGGATCCAGGAAGATTTTTCCATATCCGCCGCAATTTTCGCGGAAATCGCCATCTATAGACTCCCATTTTGTGTGCGTGATAGAATGCAAAGGGTATCACAGTTTGCCGAGGAGTTCAACGGCAGGCTGGATATCGGTAAAACTCAAAAAATTTAAAAAAATATTCTGTATACATCAGAATTAAATAAATTTTTTGACAAATAACTCAATTTGTGCTAACATAAGCCAATGGTATATGGAGGAAAGAATGGCAGAGAACACAAGAAAATTCAATTTTTACGCGGGGCCCGCGACCCTTCCGCTGGAAGTATTGCGGCAAATCAGGGAGGAAATCGTCGATTTCCAGGGAATGGGGATGTCCCTCATTGAAACAAGCCACAGAAGTAAAGACTACGACGGAGTGCATAACAGTGCAATCGGACTGTTCCGGGAACTGCTCGGTCTTCCGGAGAACTACTCCGTTTTGCTTCTGGGAGGAGGAGCGACCCTTCAGTTTTCCATGGTACCGATGAACTTGATGGGTCCCGGCGGCAGCTGTGATTTTGTCGTAAGCGGTTCCTGGGCGCAAAAGGCCTTCGACGATGCGGCGAAAATCGGTGCGGTGAATGTGCTCTTCGACGGGAAAGAGTCGGCATATACCATGCTTCCCCCCGCTGAATCGGTAGGCCCGTCGCCGGGAAGTTCCTATGTGCACATCACCTCGAATGAAACAATCGGCGGCATACAGTGGAAGGAATGGCCGGATACGGGGGATGTCCCCCTTGTCGCGGACATGTCCAGCGATATCCTGAGTACACCCTTTCCAGTCGAACGTTTCGGCCTTATTTATGCCGGTGCTCAGAAGAACCTCGGCCCGGCCGGTGTCGCGGTGGTGATTATTCGGAACGACCTGCTCGACAGAAGCGGTGACGATCTTACAGCGTACCTTTCCTATAAGGTCCACGCCGAAAAGAATTCCCTCTACAATACGCCTCCCGTATTTTCCATTTGGGCGCTGCAGCTGGTACTCCAGAACCTGAAAGAAAACGGAGGGGTGGAAGCCGCGGCCCGCCGGAACCGGGAGAAGGCAGACCTTGTCTATTCCGCTATTGATTCCAGCGGCGGGTTCTACTGTTCCCCCGTCGACCGGAAAGTAGGGTCGGACATGAACGTTGTTTTCCGGCTGCCGTCGGAGGAATTGGAAAAGCAATTTGTTGCCGCCGCCGCGGAAGAGGGGATGGTGGGCCTGAAGGGCCACCGGAGCGTTGGAGGTATTCGGGCTTCAATATACAATTCTTTCCCGAAGGAAGGGGTGGAGAAGCTTGCGGATTTTATGAAGACATTTCAGAACAAAAACAGTTAATAGGAGGGTAGTATGAGCAGCAGTGAAGATTTTCTGTTTCGAGGACCGCTGAAAGATACGGCCCCATTTGTGGCGGAGCTTATCGCGCGGGAGGAGGAACGGCAAAAGCGGAAGCTGATTATGATACCTTCCGAAAGCTGCGCGCCGAAAGCGGTCCGCGACGCCCTCGGTTCGGTGTTTCAGAATGTATACGCCGAAGGATACCCCCGGGAACGGACCATGCGGTATTCCGAAGAGCTGCTCCTCGATCAGTCCCACTGTCTTGTGTATTACCGGCGGTACGCGAACCGCCGGTTTTACAAGGGGGTGGATTATGTGGATATAATCGAAGGCTTAGCGGCGCGGCGCGCGGCGATGTGCTTTGCCCGCCCGGGCCTTTCCGATACCGATATTTATGTAAACGTTCAGGCCCTTTCAGGGTCCGCGGCAAACCTGTCGATTTACGACGCCCTGTTACGGGACGGCGATGTTATCATGGGCCTCGACCTCTTTCAGGGAGGCCATTTGACACACGGAAGCGAGTTCAATCAGTCGGGAAAGCGCTATAATGTGGTTTCCTACGGAGTGGACCCGAAAACGGAAAAACTCAACTACGATGCTATCCGGGACCTCGCTCTGGAGTTCCGGCCGAAGCTTATCATCGCGGGATATACATCATACCCATGGGCGCCGGACTGGGGCCGCTTCCGGGAAATAGCCGATGAGGCCGGAGCCTATCTTATGGCGGACATCGCGCATTCCGCCGGACTGGTGATAGGAGGGGTATATCCGAACCCGGTTGGGACGGCGGATGTTACCGTCTTTACAACCCATAAAACCTTAGGCGGTCCCCGGGGCGCGGTGATTATAACAACGGACGAAGAAACCGCCGCGCTTATCGACAATTCCATTTTTCCCGGCGCCCAGGGGGGCCCCCACATCAACAAGATGGCGGCATTGGCGGTTGTGTTTAAAATCGCCGGAACAAAGCAGTTCCGGAAGCTTCAGGAGAAAACCGTCGAAAACGCCCGGGTTTTAGCCGAAGCGTTTACGGAAAACGGATTAAAGGTCGTATACGGGGGAACGGACACCCACATCGTCATGGTGGACGTCCATTCCTTCGGGCTGGACCCGAAGGAGCGGAACCGTTTTACCCCGGGCATACCGCTGCGGGGTGAAATCGCGGCACGGATCCTCGACCTTGCCGGGATCGTTGTCAATAAAAACACCATTCCCGGCGATACGATGACCGCGTTGGCCCATGGCATCCGTTTTGGAACACCCTGGGTAACCCAGCGCGGTTTCGGCCCGGAAGAAATGAAGGAAATCGCGAAAATTACATCGGAAGTGGTTTCGTCGATTCACCCGTTTTCGTACATCGGGGTGGGAAACGAACTTCCCCGGGGAAAACTCGGTATTGATGCACTGGAACAGGCGAAAGCGGGTGTTGCCGTGTTGGCGGAACGGGCGGGCTTCGACCTCGATGTCGAGCACAGCGAATACCCCCACTACTGGTGTGAAGATGAACAGCGGGAAGGGGAACGCCGGTATATCCGAGTCTCCGGATGGAGGGCAGAGGCCTGTCTGCAGGAGCTGTGTACCGTTAATATCAGCGCGCTTGAAAAAAACAAAGCTGTACGGACGTTTTTTCTCGATGCCGGGGGGAAGGTCCTGTCCGACTGTGTCGTGATGAAACATGAACCGGACCTGCACGGACGGCAGCGCTACGTTCTCGCTCCTCTGACCGGGGCCTGCAGGCTGCTGTTGTGGCTTCGGGGGACCGCCGACGGCTACATCCTTTTCGATACGGGGGATGTTTTTAGAAAAATCCAGGGGCCGGTTGTTGTCGAGGAAATTGATGAAAGCGAATTGACCGGGCAATCCGCGGAACTGGAAGCGGCGTTTCCCCCGGACCCCGTCAGCCCCGGGAGGGAAGGCGCGGAGGCGCACAAGGCCTTTCCAAAACAGTTTGATTTGTCGGTCCCCTATTTTGTCGGACAGGCGGAACTAACCGCCAGCCAGGCGGAACTAACCGCCAGCCAGGCGGCACTTACCGCCGGTTTGGCAGGGCCTTCGGAAGGGCCGGCCGAAATCTGGTCCTACGCGGGGCCGCGGGAGGACGGGCTGAAAAAAACGGAACTCAACTCCATCCACCGGGAGCTTGGCGCGAAGATGGTCCCCTTTGCCGGATGGGACATGCCGGTATGGTATTCGAGTGTTTCGGAGGAACACGGCGCCGTGCGGAAGGCCGCGGGCCTTTTCGACGTAAGCCATATGGGGTGCTTTGAGGTTACCGGCCCCCATGCCCTCGAGTTTCTGGACACCGTTACCGGTAATTACATCCACTGGCTGGAAGATCTGGATTCCTGCTACAGTTATTTATTCGACATTGACGGAAATATTATCGATGACATTATGGTATACCGGTTTTCCGCCGAACGCTTTCTTGTGGTCGTTAACGCCTCGAATGAAGAGAAGGACTGGGACTGGCTTACCGCGGTCAATGAAGGAAGGGTTGTAATTGATAAAGAGAGGCCTTCTGTCCGGCCGGCCTCACAGGCAGAGCTTATCAATTTGAAATCGGAAGAGGCCGGAACGCGGCAGCTCCGGGGGATAGCCCTGCAGGGGCCGGCATCGAAACGGATTTTATCGGCGTGTATCTCGCTGCCGGAAGAGAAAAGTAAGATCGACAAGCTGCGGAGGACCCGGTGTACCGAAGCGGAGATGGACGGTTTCGCCGTTATCGTTACGCGGACCGGGTATACCGGGGAAAAATCGGGGTACGAGCTGTATGTGCATCCCGAAAATCTTCCCCTGTTGTGGAACAGGGTGATGGAAACGGGAAAAGATTACGGAATACGCCCCTGCGGTCTGGCTGCCCGGGACAGTTTACGGATTGAAGCCGGCCTGCCCCTCTACGGGCATGAACTTGCCGGTACCTACAACATTTCACCGGCGGAGGCCGGGTTTGCCGGCTATGTAAAGTATCATAAACCCTTTTTTATCGGCAGAGACGCGCGGCTTACCGGTGATATGGACAGGGAGCGTGAACTGGTCAGATGGCGGGCGGACAAAAAAGGTGTGCGGAGGCCGAACCCGGAAGACGTTATAGTCAATAAAAACGGAATGGTTATCGGCAATGTAACGAGCTGCTCCATCGATGCCGAAGGCCGCCTTATAGGACTCGGCCTTGTCGAACGGAAATATACCGGGACCGGTTTGGAAATCGGAATATACCTGAAAAAAAGCGGGAAAAAGGAAGGGGAAAAAACGCCGGCCGAGGCCTCCGTCGGAGACAGACTGTCCATGCCGGTGCCCGCCGCTATTCTGCCGCGGTTTATGATCTGAGGTAGGAAAGCTCCCGGGGCAGGACGATGTTGTTTCCGTATTTGTCTTCGCCGTAGCCGTTTTCCGCTAATATTGTAATATCATTTAAGGCACGGTTGTCTCCCCTGAAGGTGATGGTCATGCTGCTTTTTACATCGACCTTCGCGATGGACATGAAATGTTTGATGCAGCGGCTTGCAAGGGAGGCAAGGTTTTCCCGGTCCTCCGGCTGCAGGTCATCAAAGGGGAGATTGCTGTCGTACAATATTATTTCATTTTCGTTCATCAGTTCGAGAAAAAAAATCTGCAGCTCCTGTTTTCTTGCTTCTCTGTTCTTCGGGACGGGTTTTTTCATTTTTTGTTTACTGCTGATTTTTTCTGCTATGTACCGGCGCTTTTCCGCGTTGATGGCTTCGTTCGCCCGGAACAAATCGAGGGTGACCCCGGCGTCGTATTCGTTTCCCTGTAAATACATTTTTACGGAACTGCCGTAATGGGCAACTATTTTTGCAATAAGGGTAGACGGCCGGACGTGAAATCCGCGGTAGTTCGGTATCGGTACGGTAATTTCCGCTTCCACCGAATAATTGCGGATCATCGAACGGCAGAGCTGTTTTGCCGCCTCCATGTACATATTAGCGTATTTAAAAAAATAGTCGAAAATAATAGAAAGCAGGTCCTCCGGGGTTACGGGGAATTTCATTTCCTCGTAGGTGTCCCGCCGCAGTTGACTCATGTGCCGGATATAATAATGGAGAAGGTCGGTGCCGATCTGCAGCAGGTGATAAATGATGCTAATATGCCCGCGCAGGTAGAGAAGGTTTTTGTCCTGGTTCTCCAAATCGGATTCGAAAATATAGGTGTCGTACAGAGACTGCAGGTTGTGGAACCCCGCCTCCACTATTCTGCATTTTTCCTCGCTTACCACATCGGGGACGCAGATTTCGAAGTCGCACATCTGCCGCTGTTTCAGCAGCTCCTTAATCCGCCGTTCTTCGGAAAGGTTTAAAAAACGGGTCGCCAGATAGACGACGGTTTCCCCCACCTTGTCCACATGCCGTACCGTGCGGTCTTTGGGAAAACGGGAGGAAAGCAGTTCTTCATTGCACTGTGTATAAGAGGCGGCAATATCCGCGGGGCGTACTCCGCACCGTTCGGCCTGTTTCAACAGTTCCCGACAGCTCCTGACAATTGCCGTTTTACATTCTTGCAGCCGTTTTCCGGTATCGCCTAAAAAATCTTCTTCAATATCGAAGAGGGTATATTGTTCCGAGGCTTTGTCGACATGCAGAAGGTTGTAGGTAACGGAGGAAAAAGTTTTTCCCGCCGCCGTGGCCTCCCGAAAGGGAAACCACTTTTCGCTTTTTTGGGCTCCATAACTGTCGAGGAGCTCCTGTATGCGGGTAGTTTCCATATTCAGCCGACGGAGAAAATCCCGGCAGGGAAAGGAGCCTGCCCGGCGGTTTTGTTCGGCAAATACGCAGAGTCCAAGCAGCGGAGTAACGTAAGCTGTTATCTGTTCGGTTTGATTTTTCCGCTGAGGTGTTGTTTCCGGTCCTTCGCCGTTTTCAGGCATCATGGAGTAATCTTTCTTGCTTCCAGGTAGTACCGTTTTTCGCGTGCCTCTCCCATTGAAAAGGTTTTCCTCGGCAGGGCGCCGTCCCGAATGACCGTCGGAAAAAGCTGCTCTTTTTCAAAATCAGGAAGTATGAAGGAAATTTTCTCTCCTGCTTCGGCCAGGCAGCGGGCGGTTTCCGCGCCGTGAATGTAATCAACTTCCCCTGTTTCGGGCATACACTCTTCCAACAAGGCGTCCAGGCTTGCCGCTGCCAGGCTGTATTCGGGTTTTCTGAAGCGCAGTATGCCGGTAAAGCCGCCGGAAACAACGGCAATCCGGTGTTCACCTTCTCCGGACACTTCGGCAAGCCCTTCCTCGAAGGACGGCGATTTTTCCACGGTAACATTGTCGAGGCGGGATACGTGCTCGCGAAGGTCGGACAATTCGAAACCGGCCGCGAGGCGATGAATGGGTTCGAATAAAAGAGCCGGATCGTAAATAGTGACAATCTCAACGAGGGCCCACCGGGCGGGATGTTTCATGTCTCCTGTCCGTTGTTTCGTTTCTTCCCAGATGGCCTTTGCCGTGGCAAAGGAGTGGTTGCCGTCCCCCATCGCGAAGAGAAGAGGATTTTCACCTTCCCGGTCCAGCGCGTCCCGGTACAGTTTTTCGAACGCGCCGGCGATACTTTCCAACAGCGCGTCGCCGGTAACCTGAAATCCTGCAGCTTCCCCGCCGCCCTCCATCAGCTCCGTGTTGTAGCATGCCGGCAGACTGCTTCTTTTTTTTTCGATGAGTGAAAAGAGCCTGTCCTCTTTGTCGTCTATCAGGACCATGATATGGGGAAGCTCGACCGGAGCGTTTTTCCGTATTTCGATCCGGGGAGGAAGCCGGTCGAGGATTGTTCCCTCGGTCGCCCTGATAAGGCTTACGGAGCCTTTTTCATAGGAGTAGCGTTCTAAGTCGAGGGCGAGGAGAAGCCCCTTCCGGACATTTCCGTTCGGAAGGGTCCTCCGCGTGTAGACAAAAGAGTTTCTTAAGGTCCGGAACAGTCCTCCGTCGAGGTAACGTTCCATCGCCGAGTTGATGTTTTGTATCCGTTCGTCTTTGTCCCCCTTCGAAAGGTACACTTCCGGATAGATCAGGTGGAGAGTGGAGGGTGCGCCACCGACAAAATTTTCAACCCGTTTCCAGTATTCGGGTTCGGAGGTATACTGATCGCAGGCGACGACCGCCCACTTCTTCAAATCGACTCCGGTTTCCGGTAACAGAATGTCGGGAACGGTGATGCCGAGTTCTTCCAGCTTCTGTTGATGTCCCATTCTTCAAAGACTCCTTTATTTGTCTATTTTTTCCAGTCGTGCAATGATAATGTGCTCTGTTTTTCGGATTTCATCAAGGGTTGTCTCCGAAGGGAGATCGTCTAAAAGAAGGGTGCAGCACGCGGATTCACCGCCGGAAAAGATCGTGTTCTGCATCTCTTCGACATTGACGTTGTTTCCCCGAAGGGCGTCGAGAACGCCCGCGAGAACACCGACCCTGTTCAAGTGCCGGACAATGAGAGAATACTTCGCGGTGTTTGCGGGGCTGACATTAACGGCATTCGCGGGAAAACCGGTCTCCTTAAAGGTTTTTAGGACCCGGAGCGTTTCGTCGGCGATTGCTTCGGAAGCCTGGTTTGTCGAGGCGCCGATATGAGGTGTTCCGTTTACCATGCAGGCAAGCTCGGTGTCCTCAAAGTCGGCGGTACCGGAACCGGGTTCTCCTTCGAACACGTCCAGCCCGACGCGGAGCCCTTTTTCTCTGACAGCTGCTTTCAGCGCTTCCGTATCAACTAATTCCCCCCTCGATGTATTGATAAAAACCGAGCCTTCTTTCATTGCATCGAAAAATGTTTTATCGGCAATGTGTTTCGTGTCCGGTGTCGCGGCAATATTGATGGAGACAACATCGGCCTGTTTTGCGACCTCCAGGGGAGACGCGGCATAACGAACGCTGTTTGCTTTCGCCTTTTCCGGGGTCATGCTTCTGCTCCACACGAGAACATCCATTTCCAGGGCGCGTACGCGCCGGACCACTTTCTGCCCGATAGTCCCGAAACCGATAATTCCGAACGTACGCCCTTTCAAGCCCGCGCTTTTCTGATATTCTTTCTTTTTCCAGTTCCCCGCGCGCAGGTCTGAGGCGGCGTCGACAATTCTGCGGTCCGCCGCGATGATGTGTCCGATAACCAGTTCCGCCACGGCGTCGGCATTTTTACCGGGGCAGTTAGCCACAAAAATGCCCTTAGCACCGGCCGCGTCCACATCGATGGTGTTGACGCCGGCACCGGCGCGGATAATGAGAGAAAGGTCCGGGGCGGCCTGTATTGTTTCTTTTTGTACTTTCGTGGACCGGACAATCAGCACCTGCACGTCTTCGACATGGTCCTTCAGCTCTTCCGCCGACAAATCGGGCCGCGATGCTACCTCGCAACCCAGGTCTTTGATACCGGTAACGGCCTGTTCCGACAGCTTGTCTGCTATTAATACTTTCATATGCTCCTCCTTGCTAAGGTATTGCGTATATACTAAATTACAATCGTAATATTTGCAATATCTATCAATAATGTGAGGCAAATATTATGTAAAGCTAATACCCGCTGTGCAAGTTGATAATTACATTGTTGTCCGCCGGCTCCTTGTCCCTCCACAGTCCGTGGATGAGGGCCTTTCGGTTTCCCACTACCATTTTGCCCATGAAACTCAACCCCTCCGTACTGATCATTGTGTCACCGCTGAATTTTTCGTCCCCCTGGTAATGGGCAACGAAGGCGTCGGCAATCTGGCTGCTCAACATTTCAGCTTCTTCTTTTTTCATGTTTAAATCGATCATCGTCCGCACGGCAATTCCTTCGATACCGGTATAGACATATTCTTTCGCGAAGGAGTAAAAATCTTTTTCGGCCGCGGAAAAGGAGGGAATGGCCGTAATCAGTTCGGACCGGATAACGGCGCTTCCGCTGTTATCCATTGTCACAAACCGGACCGGACAGGGGTAAGTTACCAGGGAACCTGTTTCAATATCGTAGATGAAGGTGTTTTCATCCCAGTGTTCAACCGTTATATCCTGGGCGTGGTAATGGCCGGTAAAACACAGCCGCACTTTGTAGCGGGCGAGCATTTCCGCTACCGCCTTGTAGTTTTTTACGAGATATTCGCCGAAATACTTTTCCTGCGAATCGTAATGTTCCAAAATTCCGTGGTGCATAAAGGCGATAACGGCTTTGTCCTGTTCCGCGGCCCGGAGCAGGACGGTTTCGATCCAATTTATCTCTTCCTGGGTGAAGCGCCCGCCGGTTTGGGGGTAGTCTTTTTCAAAATTGTCCTCGTAGTAGGCCGAGTCGAGTGCCAAAAGCCACAGCCCGTCGGCCGGTTCAGCCACGTAGCTTAAAGAGCTCGGGTCGCGGGCGAGCGCTTCGTTGTAACCGTATTCAGCGTAGATTAAGCTGAACTCTTCG
>CAYTSI010000030.1:28866-31423 GCA_964440465.1 uncultured Spirochaetales bacterium | reverse complement strand
TTCGCGAGCCACTCGAAACTTTCTTTCCGGATGTCGCTGAATGAAAATGGGAAGTTGTCATTGAATTTCGGTTTGTCCGTGGGTTTATCGTCGGCAACATACAGACACTTCGGGTCCCTGCGCCGCATGTAGGCTTCGGAATAATTGGCGCTTGTTCCGTTTTTTACCCGTACCACTTCAGCCTCGATTACCTCCCGCCCGTCCGGGAGTGTATACGCGACCTTCCATGAGTCGTTGTCCGGAGAGCCGCAGGCGGAACCCTCGAGGTCCTCCACCGTATGGGCGAATGTTACGGACTTTGCCTGCCGTAATAAATTTTCCGTTTCGATTGGAAGAGATAGAAATTGAAATAGTTCCTGGTCCATGTTATTCAGCCTCCTTCTGCTGTTTTGCTGTGCCTAGGGTTATATGCCGACTTCTCCCGCACAGGGTGGAGGGTCGCTTTATTCAGCCGCAGTTTCGGATCAACAAAACCGCGCTATGTCTGTTTAGTTCCTTTGGTCTCTCGGCTGCAGACTGTGTCGATAAGGTCTCCGACGGTCTTGTGCTTTTCGAGCGGATGGCGGAGTTTTTGGTCCGTGCTGATAGAGTAGCTGTTCTGACGGCCGTTTCGTTTAATTTCGATATACCCGGCGGCGTGCAAATCCGCGACAATGCGCTGCACCGCCCGTTCGGTAATCCCGACTTCGGCGGCAATATCTTTCATCGTCATGGAATGGTCCTTGTACAGGCTGAGAAGAACGTGGGAATGGTTCGTAAGAAAGGTCCATGAACCCGGTTCATGATGATGTCCGTCCATGGGGACAATATACATATAAACTACACGCGATGCAAGAGACGTATAATAAATTTCACGAAATAATTTTCGTATATAAGGGGCCTCAGTTTTATCGCCGCGCCGAAGATGCACCGGCAGGGGTAGTAACCCTGAAAACTTTACTCCACGGCCCTTCCCCGTCGGCGAAAACGGCCCGGATTCGGTAGCAGTTGCTTTCCCGCGGTTCTTCATCGGTCCAGATCGGCCGGATAAGTCCTTTCCCCTTTACAAGCCACCCGCCGTCGGGCCCTTTCTGCTTTATTACATCGTAATGGGTGCTCTGCTCCAGTTCTTTCCAACTTATCATGATTCCCGTGTCGGTACGATTTACCGTAACGTCGGTAACCTCCCGCTGCCCGGCCGGTGCCGGCTTGTATTCCTCTTCCCGCTGTTTCCGCAGGGCTTCTATTTCCTGCTTCCGCTGCTCCGCTAAGGACTGCATCGACTCCTGAAAGAGGGGATACCGCTCAATGACCCTGTCGAAGGTCTCTTTATTAAGACAAAAGAGGTCGCAGAATTCAATGGCCTTGATGGTTGCCGTCCGGGGCATGCTGAGGAGAAGGGAAATTTCTCCGAAAAATTTTCCGGAATCCAGGGTCGCGTACACCGTCTGCTCATCCCCGGACAGAACTTCCACCTTGCCGCGGCTGATAAAGTACATTTCATCGCCGATTTCGCCCGCCCGTACTACATAATCGCCGGGGGTAAAAATGACGGGGGTTAGATTGACGATAATGTCCCGCAGCAGCGCGTCCCCCGCCTTTTCGAAAAGGGGGACTTTTTCTATTATTTCCTTGTTCAAGTACAGGGCCACCGATTCTCGAAGCGAAAAAGGAAGTTCTTCAAGGATGGTCACTTCGTCGTATCCCCGGCGGGTTTCCCATAAGTAGGTATAGTAATTACCAATTTTTTTCCGCAGAGGAGAGGGAATGTCGCGGTTTTTCATAAACGCGTTAACCCGGTCGAGTTTTTCCCTGTACTGTGTTTTCGCGACATCGATATTTGCAATGAGGCCGGCGATATTACCGATAACAAGGCCGTACATAGCGGCCCCTAAGATCTCGACAAAAATGACAAAAAACGTCTGCCGCGTTCCCGACGGCGTAATATCGCCGTAGCCGATGGTGGTGAGGGTGGTAATGGTCCAGTAGAATGATTTGATATACCGGGGTATCGGCGCCAGCCCTTCCGGGTTTCCCGAAACGACAATCCACGCGCAGGAAATAAAATGTGCCGCCATCAATATCCAGAAAACAAGGAGGGTCAAACGGAGGAGGGCGGGATTGATGCGGTCTCCCCCGATAATTCTCACTAGTTTGTTGAATTTCAACAGCTTTACCAGGTGCAGGACCGGTAAAAGGCTGATTACCAGGGTCCACGGGTACGGGACGGGGAGAATGCCCGCCGCCGCAAGATACAAGCCGGGGAATAGGGCAATAATGTCGACGGCAAACCCCCGGGAAAGGTAGGCCGCGGCAATTTGCCGCCGGTCTTTCACCATGCGTCCGGCGGTAAAGTAGGAGGTATTGAATTCGGCCGCAATGTCTAGGAGAAAAATAAACGACAGGACAAGTCCCGCCAGCTGCCCGGTGAAACGTGAAACAGGATCATAAATAATATAAACGGGTATAAAGATCGCCGCGGCAACGGCCGTCAAGCTGACAATGAGGTTCCACACTTTTCTAACAAAGGAGTCCGAGTCAATCATGATACGTGTTATATATACTATCGGCGGATTCC
>CAYTSI010000030.1:0-28766 GCA_964440465.1 uncultured Spirochaetales bacterium | reverse complement strand
CGCCTGCGCGTTGCCTGGCGGCGGAATAAGGGATATACTGCCGCTATGAATATTTTAGTAACAAACGACGACGGTATTTATTCCCCCGGGCTTATAGCCGCCGCGGAAGCAGCTCTGCGGTTCGGGGAGCTTTTCATCGCGGCGCCTTCAAACCAGAAGACCGGTTCCGGCCGCAGCCTCATCGGCCACAGGGACCAGCATCTGCAAAAAACAGAAATTGAGCTAAACGGAAAAAAACACCCGGGTTATCATATGGACTGCACTCCCGCCCTGGTAGTGAAACACGCGTTTAATACGATTTTACGGGACACAAAAATCGATATTGCCGTTTCGGGAATAAATTACGGGGAAAATATCGGCTACGATATTTCTATATCCGGGACTGTCGGCGCGGCAATCGAGTGCGCCGTTCGGGGAATCCCTTCCTTCGCGGTCTCCCTCCAAACGCGGATTGAAAATCATCTCCATTACGGGGACGTGGACTGGGATGCTCCCAAACATTTTCTGGCGGTCTTGCTAAAGCGCTGCGTGGAACAGGGAGGGTTTTCCGGGTTTGATATTTGTAAACTCGATATCCCGGAAACTGCCACGGCCGAAACGGAATGGATTGTAACAAGACTATCGAAACAAAGTTATTTTGCCACCCTTGTCGAAAACTCGAAGGATGATACAAAACTGTCGGAGGTTACGTTAGGGAGGGAAAAAGGAACATATGAGGATGGTACCGATGCCGGTACAATTAATTACGACAAAAAAGTGTCGGTTACACCGCTGTCGCTGGACTGGACCGCGGGGGAAACGGGGAATTTCTTTTCATTTCCGGTTTAGAGCTGGGAAAGATCAATTCGGATAATTTCCGGAAGTTCCCGAAGTTCCGAAAAGAGAGACTGAATATCGGCGTTTCCGGGAATTCTCACCCCGATATCCATTTCGGTAACACCCTTTACATTTGATTCGGAGAAATCGATGGTTGTTATCTTCATTTCGAATTTTTTGAGGATCTGTGTGACCTGATCGAGATAAAAGCGGGTGCTTTCAAATTTGAGATGAAGGTTTTTCAGCTGACGGCCTTTTATAAGCGCTTTTTCCATCAAGTTGAGAAGTGTCAACGTTATCAATGTTATACCAGTAATAATAAAAGCGGGAATGTAGTAACCCGCCCCGACGGCCATTCCGATGGCGCTGACAACCCATACATTCGCGGCGGTGGTCAGTCCTTTTACATTGATACCGATTTTTATGATCGCGCCGGCCCCTAAAAAACCGATTCCCGTTACGATCTGCGCGGCTATCCGGGCGGGGTCGCTGCTGAATTTACCGTCGAACATATGCGGTATACGGATGGAGAGCAGCATGAACATCGTTGCCCCGACGCTGATAAGGACATGGGTCCGCAGTCCCGCTGGCTGGCTGTTCCATTCCCGTTCAAGGCCGACTAAAAAGGATAAGATAAAACTTACGCCGAACCGGAAGGCGATGGTGCTTACCGCTGCATGATCTGAAAACATCGATAAAAACATACCCTAGTATACCACAGTTTCCGCTGTTTTCGGCGGCCTCGCAATTAAAATAACAATACCGATAAAAATAGAAGCGACACCGCTCCACTGCAGCGGAGTGAGATGTTCTGAAAAGACAAACAGTCCCGCGAGAACAGGAGTCAGAATGGCCCCGGCATTCAAGACCGGAATAGAGCGGACCGCCATTTCGATGCGGTGGGCGAACTGCAGGGCAGCGGTAGCGATAACGGACAGAAAAATCCATGCCGCCGAGTACGGGTTGAAGAGTACCTTCAATACAGTTTGTATCAATTCGGGCATTTGTTCCGGAAAATTGAAGGCAAGGGCGGCCTGTTGCCCAATCGGGCTGCCCGCTAATTTCTGAAATATAATCACCAGTCCGCTGAGAACTCCGCCGGTTATCGCAAGAATGACTCCCAGCCCCCGTCTTTTCAGAAATATAAAAATACCGATGACGCAGGGAACAACCAGTACCGCGATAAACAGCCACAGAATAGGCGGCTGAAACTGCATCGTCACCGAGTATCGGGAGGCCCCTGCCATTAAAAACGGGCCTGCAACAATTGTTCCCACCGCGGCAATCTGCAGGGGGCCTACTTTTTCATTCAGCGTTATCCGTGCAATAAGAAGCATTGCCACCATGCCTGTTCCCGCCAGACTTCCGACCAAAATTACGCTGCCGATCGAAACTGCATACAGGATAAGGAAGGATGCAGCCGTTCCTCCGAAAATTCCCGCGAGCCAGATGAGGCCTCCCTTTAACCGGGATGTTTGCCAAGTGTGAATTCCAACTTTTTGAATGGTTTTTGCCGCGTCGATAAGTGAATAAGCAAAAACCGCAATGATAATTGAAAGCATATCGTGTATGTGCTACTATACAGGAAAAGTAAGAAAAAGTACGAAAGGTTATATATGAATTTTACAAATTTTAATTTCTCGAAACAAGTGCTGGCGGGGATAGAAGCGGCGAATTTCAGCGAAACCATGCCGGTACAGGAAGAAGTGTTTGCAGTTGCTCTGGAGGAAACCCGGGATGTTGCCGTGCAGTCGCATACGGGGTCCGGAAAAACCGCGGCATTTCTGTTAACAATTCTCGAACAGTTTATCAGGGAGCCGGAGGCGAAGCACAAGGCGCTGATTGTCGCGCCCACGAGAGAGCTTGCCGTTCAGATAGAACAGGAAGCGAAATTACTTGGGTCCGGTACAGATTTTACCGTCGGCTGTTTTTACGGCGGCGTAGGGTACGGAAAGCAGGAGCAGCTCTTGCGGGAAGGTGTTGACATCGCTATCGGCACACCCGGCAGATTGATCGATTTCGGGCAGTCGAAAAAGATCAATTTTAAGGAAATCGATAAAGTTGTTATCGATGAGGCGGACCGGCTGTTCGATATGGGGTTTCTTCCCGATTTACGGAGAATGCTGAAACAGATGAAAACACCGGAACAGCGGCAGACGATGCTCTTTTCCGCGACTTTGAGCACCCGGGTTGAAAGGCTTGCATGGGAGTTTATGAACAATCCGGAGAAAATCGTCATCGATGCCGACAGTATTACCGTGGACGAGATATCTCAAGTCCTGTATCACGTGGGTATTGAAGAAAAAATGCAGCTCCTTTTAGGGATCCTCGCGCGGGAAAACCCTGATAATGCCCTCATTTTCACCAACACCAAGGACATGGCGGTAAAGGTAGCTAAGCGTCTCGAGCTGAACGGGTATCATGCCCTGTATATTATGGGAGATTTGCCGCAGAAAAAACGGCTCTCTATCATCAACAAGATGAAAAGCGGCGATCTTAGGATTTTAGTTGCAACGGATGTCGCGGCCCGGGGGCTTCATATTAACGATCTTCCCCTGGTTGTTAATTACGATATCCCCGAGGACCCGGAAAATTACGTGCACCGGATAGGAAGGACCGCCCGGGCCGGAAAAAGCGGGAAAGCCATTTCACTGGCATGCGAAAAATTCGTGTACGGCCTTGCCCCTATCGAAGAATTTATTCAGATGAAAATACCCGTTGAATGGCCTGATGAGGAGATGCTCGATGTAAGTGATGAAAGTAAGGGCATCCGTGTTTCGGGGGTAGACCGAGGGGGCCGGCCCGGAAAAGGAAAGAATTTCAGCCGGAAAAGCAGCGGCAGAAGCGGGAAGCCGTATTCCCATAAACCTTCGGGAGGCAAACCGCCGGAAAGAACACAATCGGGCGGCAATAGACCTGCCGACCAGAAGCCGAAGCCGCGCCAGCCGGTGGTAAAAAAAGAAAAAGCCGCCCCCCGTCCGGCTTCAAAACCGCAGGGCCAATCCGCGGCGCCCCGCAAAACTCCGGTAAAACGGCCGACGGTGCAGTCGGACAAGGACTCCCGCCTGGAATATTACCGTAAAAAATACGGAGAGGATTTCCAGTTCAGCGGCAGTCCGGAGAAAAAAGAGCCGGAGAAAAAAGAGGGCGTTTTTGGAAAAATGTTCGGCAGAAAAAAGAAATAAACCGGAGGAGTAATTCCGTCGAAAATAGATAGGTGAGACCTTCGTATACCACGCAGCTGATTGACGGATTTATTGCCCAAAATAGTTCACAATATTCCAATTGGAAAGAGACGGCCCTGCTCGAAGTCATCGATGAAATGCGGCATATATTTTCCCTCTGTTTCGAAAATCCGGTTACCGCGGTCATTATTAGAGACCTGCCTATCGATTTTACAACGTTCCGGGATGTTAGGAATTTGCTTTCGATTACCAGGGTAAGCCCGGATGTAGTGGTGCTGATTGAAACAGGCGCCGACGAACTGGAGCAGTTAATAAAAGATGTACGGAAATATTTTCTGCCTCAGGCCAAAGAATTGATGGGAATAAGCAATCTGAAGCCGAAAAACACTATCCTGCAGCACGACCAGCGTACAATCCGGCAGCTGATTATATGCGCCTTTCCCGACAATCTGGACCGTTTGGACTCTCTTACGGGGGAACTTAAAAATATCCTTGCTCTCATTTACTAGTTTTTGTTATATTAATATCCGGGGGATAACGAGATGGAAGACCATTATTATACCCTTGGTGTCAACAGAAACGCGGACCATGAAAAAATTAGAAAGGCATACCGGGACTGCTGTAAGAAATATCACCCAGATCTCTTCGATGGGGGGGAACAATCCTTTAAGAACATTCAGCGTGCTTACGACGTGCTGTCGGATGAAGGTAAAAAAGAAGCATACGACCGGAAGCTGAAAGGAAACACTACCGCGGCCCCTCCCCGTCCCTACAATATTTTTAACGGTTTTTTTCCGGGAAGAAAACGGCAGCTGGCCCTCGATCTTCTCCTTTCCCGGTATGAAGCAGGGGCGGGGGGCGTGTTCCCGATTCCCGTCTCCGTCCCCGGGCACAAAGAGCGGACCGTCAATATTCAGCTACGAGGTCCTGTTCCGCCCGGTTCGCGGTTTACCATACCCTTATATGAAGCCGGGCTGCCGGGGTATACCCTTACCGTAGATATCGTGGTGGAATAGGTATTTCGGCAGGGGGATGCGGATCTCGATCCTTGCCCCTTTCGGTCCGTTCTTATCTATCCACATCCGGCCGTTCTGTTTTTTTGTAATGTAATAGGCTTTGGTTAAACCGAACCCGCCTGCCCGTATCGGCTACTACAAAGCGGAGCTCCTCATCATCTCATCATCCTGATACAGACCCGCGATAATTTTACCGCCGGGAGGTGTATATTTCCGGGCATTTGCAATCAAGTCCCGTACTACATCCTGAAAAACAGCGGGCATGTAAATAGTACTCCCGCTATTGTTGCAACCATTGTGGTTTCCGGTTTCCTTTGGGACGAAAAGTTTATATATTTGAAAGAATGGAAAACGGCTATACGAGGAAAATAACGGCATATCTCCGGTCCGGGGAAAAGCAGGCGGACAATCTCCGCCTTGGTTTGGAAGTAGAGCATTTTATCCTTTGGGAAACGTCTCGTATCGGTGTAACCTACGACGGTGACCGAGGCATTCGAGAGTTATTACACTGGTTCGAATGGCAGGGTTGGGAAGGCTGTTATGAGGAAGGCAGGATAATCGGACTTTTTCGCGGACCGCAGACGATAACTCTGGAACCGGGAGCACAGGTGGAGTTCAGCAGCACTCCGGCATTGGAGATTGGCACCCTTGCGGGGGAGTATAATCAATTCTTGGAAAATTTGCGTGCCTGGACCGGAAGAAACGGCCAGATTGTAGAAAACCGCGGTTACCAGCCGGTTTCGCCTATTTCGGAATTGCAGCTGATTCCAAAAAAGAAGTACCACGAAATGGACTGCTACTTCCGCGGCCGAGGAGAGTACGCGCGCCACATGATGCGGGGCACCGGGTCCACCCAAGTAACGGTCGATTATATGAATGAAGCGGACTTCCTTAGAAAATTGCGGCTTGCGGCCCGCTGTACTCCGGTGTTTGCCCTCCTTTTCAGTAACTGTTCCAGTTTTGAAGGATTGCCCTATAACGGGTACAGTTTACGAACTGAAATATGGAATTCGTGTGATGATGACCGCTGCGGTATTCTTCCCGGTATATTTGACGATGATTTCGGATATCAACGGTTTGCCGAATATCTTCTCGCTTTAAAACCGATCGTGTATTATCTGGACGGCGAATATATTCCGGCACGGGAATATACCTTCCGGGACATGTTAGAGATGCATCCTCCCGAGAACTTCGACGCAACCCTGGCGGAAATGCTTAGAATGGTATTTACGGATGTGCGGGTCAAGCAGTTTCTGGAATTCCGGATGGTCGATTCCCTTCCGCCGGAAGAAATATGGATGTTTGCTTCTCTGGTAAAATCGATTTTTTATCAGCCTGAAAACATGCTGCAAGCCGAATTATTGTTTGACGGAATAGGCGCCGGCGATATCGCGGCTGCAATGACGGACATGCCCGTACAAGGACACCGTGCCGTTTTCGGCGATTTGGAATTGTCGGAATATATTTTTCGCCTCGCCGATATTTCAAAGAACAACCCCTTTCCGGATACTGCCGGTCATCTGGAACAGTTACGGCAGGGGCTTGGTACAAGGATACGCGGTAAATCGGTTTGCGCGTGACGGAGCGGCCTTCAAAAAAAGCGGAAAAACTGTTCGCGGAGGAAGTCCGCTCGAACCCGGAGCGCTGCCTCGAAGATTTTTCGGCCTTTACGAACGCCCTGGAACATTCTACCGCCCGCTATTTAGGGGAAGTCGTTGACACCTACTATGAGCCGATGTTCTTCGATTCACAAGATGTAAAGGAATTTAATTATATTGCCTGGATGCTCGACGGTATTGTCCGTAAGGTGTCCGCTGCCTATATCGACCACGACGAGGTCAGAGAACTGTTTGGCTTTTCTCCCCCGGCAGAAGAACTTATTCTCATCGATCCGGGCTATTCTCATCCGGCCCCTATGACGCGGGCGGACGTCTTTTATTCCAGAAATTCGGCAAGCCCCTTTTGCGAGTTTAATACCGACGGCACCTCGGGGATGAACGAAACCAACGAATTAGACCGGCTGTTTCTGCAAACCGGCATCGCGGAAGCCCTCCGTAAAATTAGTACCCTTTCTAACTGGGAGCTTATCGATTCCTGGGCCGACTGCCTTTTGGAGATATACCGGGAATTCGGCGGTCCTAAAGCTCCCGCCGCGGCGATAACGGATTGGGACGGGGTAGGTGTTCGTGCCGAGTTTACGGCAATACAACGGGCACTGGAACGTCGGGGAGTAGAATGCCGTATCTGCGATCCGAGAGAATTTTCGTATTCGGGGGGAGGGCTCCGGCTGCACGGAAGGGATATCGACCTCGTATACCGCAGGGCGGTAAACTTCGAATGTTTCGAACGGGCGGAAGAGATCGATCCGCTTATTTCGGCGGTGAGAGACGGGGCCGTGTGTATGGTCGGGCCGTTTCGTTCGCAAATTATCCACAACAAAATGATTTTTCCGGTCTTACGGCATCCTGAGATTACCGCCCTTTTTTCCGAAGAGGAACGGGAGTTCCTGCGGACCCGGCTTCCGGAAACGCGAAATCTGCTTGAAGACGAAGATCTCATCGAATCCGCCGCTAAGAGACGGGAAACTCTCGTATTGAAGCCGGCGGACAAGTATGCCGCGGACGAAGTGTACATCGGCAGGGATACATCCCGGGATGAATGGACGCGGCTTTTGCGGCAAAAAAGCACCGAAGGGGGATATCTGCTGCAGGATTTTATCGTTTCGGAGGCGCGGACATTGTACACTCCGGAAAACGGCGGTTTCGTGCCGAAAATATGCCGGAACGTGCTCGGCGTTTTTATGTACTCCGGGAAGTTTACCGGCCTCTATCCACGGGTCAGCAGTGAATCGATAATAGCCAGTCTCTGGAAGTGCAGGTCTCTGGCCGCGATTTACGTGAGCGGGATGTAACATATGTTACGGAAAAAAATTCTGTTCCGCCGTATTGCCGCCGGCGGGGGAATTGTGTAGAGTGTCGGCATGAAAATCCTTTGCCTGCAGGATGGTGACTATGCAAATTCCATTTCAGAAGACCTTTTTGGGAAACTGGAAAACGCGGCCGGGAAGGAAGGACATCTACTTGAAGCTATCAGCCTGCGCCGGGGCGACCTGAGTTTCTGTCGCGGGTGTCTCCGCTGCTGGACAAGTGAAAGCGGGGTTTGTATCTATAAGGACAGAATCCCTGAAATCTGTACAAAGCTTAGCGGCAGCGGGCTTCTCATCTTTATTTCACCGGTCTTGTTCGGGACCTATTCGTCAACGATGAAAACCCTCGTTGATAAGGGGGTTGGTTCAAACTCTTTCGAAGAAATCCACTATCCTCAGCTGATTATCGGCTATGGAGAAGCTTTACGCGCCGAAGAGATCTCCTGTTTCCGGGACATTACGATGAAGCACCGCGGCCCCGCTGATATTGTACATCCGGAAATTTCCGATTTTCACATTGATGTAATGATTACCGGATCCGTCGAAGAGAATACGGCAGTTTGTAAAGCCTTCGAACGTCAGTATTTATCCGGCGAGGCGGTTTTATGAAAGTAACATTGATTAACGGAAGCCCGCGGGGGAAGAAGGCAACGTCGCTGATCTTTCTGGAAGTTCTTGCCGAACTGCTGAGGAAAGAAAAGAAGGATGGCAGTTTGCGGATAGACACTGTTGCTGTTGATGTGAAAAGCGAAGCTGCCACTTCCACAGAGACACTGCGGGCAATTGCCGGATCAGACACGGTGATATTTTCCTTTCCCCTCTACGCGTACACGGTGTCGGCCGCGATGACAAGGCTGATGGAGGATTACTACACCTTTCATACGGCAGGAGAGAAAACGCAGCGCCTCTACGCCATCGTTAACTGTGCCTTCCCCGTTCCGGACATCAATACGGAAGCCCTTCGAGTAATGAAGTGTTTTGCCGAACGCTGCGGTATGGAATGGCGTTTCGGCATCGGTATCGGCGGGGGGCCTGTCGTTGCCATGACGAAAAATGTTCCCCTTGTTGCCGCGAAGCTCCGTAAAGCGTACAGGACAATTGCGCGGGATATAACCGAAGGGGGTACGGGTGACCTGCCGGATATGTATATCAAACCGGTTATCCCGAAAGCGGTGATGCTCCGCGTGAAAGACAGTAAGTGGGCGAAGAAATTTATGGCGAAGCAGGAATAGGAAGATGGCCGCAAGAGATTTTTCTGTTGAAAAACTAAAACTCCGGCGAATATACGAAAGCCCGAAATACGGCGCGTATCGAATCCCGGCATTCCCGGGAGGTTGCGGAAAGGCCGATTCCGTGTACGGTCCGCTGCTGTTTCCCCGGCTGCCGGAAGACCGCAGTTACACGTACGGCTCCTTTGTGATGTCCGTCGACGGGAGGATCGCCTTCCCCGAATCTCCCGACGGAACGCTTCTCGCGAAAACCAACCGCCTCGATCCCGAAGGCGGTGAATGCGATTTCTGGGTACTCAATCTGCTCCGGGCCGCGTCCGATGCGGTTATTATGGGAAGCCTCACCCTGCAGCGGGAGCCGTACCTTACAGGCCGTATTTTTGATAAAGACTTGACTGCATGCAGAGAAGCCGGAGGAATGGCCGCGGCGCCGCTTCATGTTGTTATTACCGGGACCGGAAACAATCTGCCGATAGAACACAAGGTATTCCGGGACCGGGATATTGCCGCGGTAATTGCCTCGTCGCCGGAGGGGGCTGAAAAAATTGTGTGCCTGCATCCCGGGAGGGTGAGGCCTGTCGATTCGGATCAGCTGTCAGGTCTAAGCCTCTACACGGCAGCCGCGGAGGACCCCGGACGGCCGCTCCTTCTCAGTGTAGGCAGCGGCAGCACCCTCGATGCCGGGCTGCTTCTGCGGCTCCTGAAAAAAGGCGGCTGTGATACAACTCTTATCGAGAGTCCCACCTTCCTCGCGCGTTTACTGCATGAGAAGCTGTTAGATGAAATGTTCTTGAATACATCCGGAATTTTTATCGGCGGAAAAGCCCTCACCCTCGGGGAAAATGAGGCCCCTTTTTCCGCGGAGGTCCATCCCCATACCCGAGTACTGACAATCCACACCCACAGTGACAGCTTTTTTTATTTCCGGTATACGATTGATTACTCATCGGCGGGATTATAGGGGGAGAACCGGTGGCCGTGCCCCCGGGACGTATGGATATGGTTTGATATCCTGCTCTACAAGTAGTATATTGATGGGAGAGGAGGAATTTTAAATGGCAGCTAAAAACAGAGTTACCTACGTTGTATTGTTCACTGTGATATTCGGTTTGATAGCGTTTTTCGTGGGGTATCTCATTTTCGGACGGTTTCTTGGAGAACATCTTGCGTTTAAGGACCTTTTCGTACTGCCGAAGGGTATTTTAGGTGAAATCGGACAAAGTCTTACCGGCATTAAAACGGCCCGGCAGAACATTTTTATAACCACCGGTGCCGGTGCCGTCGTGGGGTTCTTCCTCGGCCTGTTCTTAAGAAGAAGGTAGAAATCGAATTCATTTTCCCATCATTTATTATACTCTCCATCAGCCGCCGCCGGCCTACGCGTCGGCTGGATTATAGGATAAAAATTGTAATTTCGTCTTGCAAAGAGGCCGCCGCTTTATATAATAGGAGGCAGGGACATAACAGAACGGAGGAGGCCGTATGGAAAATTTTATCTTTCAAATGCCGACGAAAATAATTTTCGGAAAAGACACTGAATCAGCTGTGGGGGCCGAGGCAGCCGAATATTCAAAAAGGGTGCTGCTGCATTACGGCGGCGGATCGATTAAACGGTCCGGCCTGTTCGACCGGGTAATGGAATCCCTGCGGGAGGCGGGACTCGAGGTATATGAGCTCGGCGGGGTAAAGCCGAATCCCCGGCTGGAACTGGTCCGGGAGGGGATTCGAATGTGCCGGGAAAAAGAAATCGGGCTTGTGCTTGCCGTCGGCGGCGGGAGCGTAATCGATTCCGCGAAGGGGATAGCGGCCGGTGTGGAGTATAACGGGGACGTGTGGGACCTGTACCGGGGAACACCGGTGCGGGGCGCTTTACCGGTTGGGACAATTCTAACCATTGCCGCGGCGGGAAGCGAGACAAGCGACGGGTCGGTTGTAACGAAGGAGGATGAAAATCTGAAGCGGTTTATCAATTCGGTCCACATTGTTCCGAAATTTTCGATTTTAAACCCGGAACTGACCGCGACACTCTCGGAAGAGCAAACCATGACGGGGATTGCCGATATTTTTGCCCATTTAATTGAGCGTTATTTTACCCAGACGGAGCATGTAGATTTTTCAGACCACCTGTTAGAAGGAGCTATCCGTTCCCTGGTCAAAAACGCCCTGGAGCTAAAAAAAGATTTAGGCAGTTACGACACGCGCGTGGAAATTATGTGGGCGGGAAGTATGGCCCACAACAATATTTTAGGTGTCGGGCGGATACAGGACTGGGCTTCCCATTTAATCGAACACGAATTGAGCGGTTTTTACGATGTTGCCCACGGCGCCGGACTGGCAGTCGTTATCCCGGCCTGGATGGAATACGTCTATAAGGAAAACAGTACCCGCTTCGCGCAATACGCCTACCGGGTATGGGACGTAGAACTCGATTTTATGGACTTAGGGCCGGCGGCAGTAGGCGGTATTGAAAAAACACGGGAGTTTTTCCGTGCAATTAATATGCCCCGTTCTCTGAAAGATTTGGGCATTCCGGACGACCGCCTGGAGGAAATGGCGGAGTGCTGCGTTGCCGACGGTCCTGTCGGCAACTTCAAAAAACTGAACAAAGAGGACGTTTTGGCAATTCTCAAGTCGGCAGCGGATACTGCCCCCGCTACTTTGTCGTCAGACTGAAGACTCCGTCCCAGCTCTCCTTCGGCGGTTTCTTTTCAAAATCCTCGCACCGTTTTAAAAAGGTCTGTGACGGCCCGTCCTCCGGAAGGATTTCCAGGACCGACTGGAAAACGTTTTTTGCCTCCACCCACGCTTTCTGTTCAAACAGTTCAAGACCTTGGTGGAAAACCTCCAAAGCTTCGACAAACGTATTGTCCACTTTCCCTTTTTCGCCGATTAATTCATACAGACGGACCGGGTTTCCAATTCCCACGACACGTACCCTGTCGAGCTGGCGGGAAATAAAGGGTTCCCCTCCGCTTTCGTAGGTAATTTCACTCATCAGGACCATCGTCCCGTACTGTTTGTTCACCCCCTCCAAACGGGCGGCCAAGTTAACGGCGTTCCCCATAATGGTATAGTCCATTTTACCGGATGTTCCCATGTTCCCCACAACCATGTCTCCCGTATTGATCCCTATCCGCGTGTGCAGTGATGTTGTAATTTTCCCTTCCGTCTGAATTTCGTTATTAAGAAAAGCTTCCGCCTCCTTCATTCTAATGGCGGCGCGGCAGGCCCGTTCGGCATGGTCCGGAAGATCAATAGGTGCGCCGAAGAAGCTGATAATCGCGTCCCCTTCGTATTTATCGATGGTGGCGTGTTCCGACAGCAGGATATCGCTCATCCGGGTAAGGTATCGATTCAGCAGTGAAACCAAATCAGTAGGATCGAGATGCTCCGAGATGGTGGAAAAGCCTTTGATATCGGTAAAAATGGCGGTCATAAAACGTTTTTCGCCGCCAAGGGAAAGTTTTTCCGGATGTTTGAGCAGTTCGTCAACGACACTTGCACTTAAGTATTTACCGAAGGCATCATGAATAAATGTCTTTTCTTTTGCCGTGGACAGAAACTGGAAAATCGTAATGCCCACAAAGGTCAGTCCCAATCCGAGGAGCGGGGTGAGAATTTTTACATACATCCCGGTAATGATAAAAAGAGCAAGGCCGCCGCCGGCGAGGACAAATATATAACCGAAGCCTACAAGAAGGGAAATACCCGGCCGAAGGTTACGGATGCTGAAGAAAACCGCCGTTACGGCAAGAAGGGCTATTACAGCCGAAATCCACCAGGGAGCGGACTGTAAAAAATCATTTTGGATAATCATGTTTGCAACGGACGCGTGGGTCCCCACATTGTCGTATTCTTTTTCAAAGGGGTTTACGCCCCGGTCTGTTGTAGATGTCCCCGTATGTCCGATAAGGCAGTAGGCCCCGTTCAGTTCTTTCGTCAATATTTCCCGTGTTTCCGCGAGGGCTTCGGAAAGCTCCGCGGACGCGTGAAAGAAATCGGCAACATTGTTTCGGATGTCGGTGTAATACGCGGTATCTTCCTCCGACAGCCCGGGGGCCGCGAGGACGCCGTCAATTTGGTCCAGAAGATCGTCCCGGGCGGGTCCCTCCAGGTATGCCGCCGCTTCCTGAAAGAAAAAGCCGCGAGTTTCCCGGTATTCATCGATTTGCGCCGGATCGCCGCCTGATAGAATGTCCGTTTTTACGGCTTCGGCGTAATCGTAGGGCGCTAACAGTTCGTTGTCTCCCCGGTAGAGACTGAGGTAGCCAGCTTCATTCATAATCCGCAGATTATGAATGAGCCGGTCCTCCTGCTCTCTGTGAAGGACCAGATAGTAGTAGGAGAGATGGCGGAAACTGTCGGTAAATGTTTTCGGGGGCCAATTAATCAAGACCGGACCGTCGGGGGTGCGTGGGATTCGAATAGTTTTTACTTCTCCGTCCGGCATTTCCGCGTTTTCAATGACGATATTTTCGTCCGAAACCGTTACCGCGGGGTCCCCGAGCCAATGGAGCAGCGGGGTAAACGCAAGCTGACCGAAGACGGTATCGCCTTCCCGCGCCAGCAGATGTACCCGCCTGCGGACACCGTCATCGTCGATGATAATATTGACAAAACCGGCACCTTCAGCCTTTTGGATAATTTTGTCCACCGGCGGCCGTATGTCTTCCCAATTCTCCAGGGTGCTGATGTTCCCCCCCGCGTTCTCGATGCTTAGATTCTCCCGGGCCCACTCTTTTCGCGATTCCTCCACATCTTCATCAACCTGATTGAGCATATTGACGGTGAAAAAGGAGTTTTTAAAAAAATGGGCGGCATTTCCCAGGTACGCGTCGTTGTCCCGGGCAATTCCCTGCACCTCCCGCAGCAATACCTGCCGGGTTTGGGCGGCAATATCGTTCAGCTGCCCCAGGTATTCCGGGACGGCCTCGGGAGGCAGCGATTTGCTTTCAACGGCTTCGGCCAGCTGTGCCGTGCTCTCGGAAAGATAACCGAACTCGTTGGAAAAAACTTCGGGAATCTCTTCGTTTAAAACCTGTGAATTTACTCCCAGGGGGCCGTCTTCGGTATATTCGATATCGAATATGGCGTATCGCGCGTTAAATTCCTTCATGGTTATAAGCCCGTCGCCCATAATATGCCTGCTCCAGGGCCAGACGCCGACTTTGGAAATTGCCAAATCGTCCACATCGACGAGAAGAATTGAATCGCTCTCTTCCACCGGCGGCTTGACATGGAGATACATATCGTAAATGAGATTGTCCCCCGTTAAAAAAAGTCCGAAATACCCCAGCAGCAGGGCTATAGCCGCGGCGCCGACGGGCAGGAGAAAATCAAACTTGAACCGTTTTTTTTCTTTTGCCATTCCCTTCCTCCATTCTCGTACCAGTATAAACGCAATATCTATATTTATCACGCACTTTTCTGTATAAAAGTTTTGACCAGGTGCCGAAAATAACTTACAATAAAGGTGAGAGAGGACAAGAAATGAAAAAATTTCTATTGATACTAATTATTTGCTGTATCGGAGCAGCCGTTCTTCCCGGGCAGGACCTGCGTCCTATCGGCAGAGACTTAGAGGCAATGCTCGACGGGATCGGCGGAGATATCGCGCCCTACCTGCAGCAGACCGTTATCGCGGGAGAAGCTCCGGGCCGCGCTTCCTTAGGCGATTCCCGGTTCTTTATCGGCGGTAATTTGGGAACAACCTTTACTCCCGGCATCCTCACCTTTATCGATGAAGAGAACAGTAATTTTGAACTTCTCGATGTCAACGGTCTCTTCTCGATGGCCGCGGGCGAGTCGGCAGAGGTGTCCTCTCTTCTTAACACCGTAAGCGGAATCTTTTTTCTGCCGTCCCTCCGCCTCGACGCCGGCGTTCGCCTGCCCCTGGACATTGAGGTTTCGGTGCTCTTTGCTATTATTCCGGGAGCGCTAACGAAGGCAATCGGCACTGCCGCCGGACTGGCGGGGTTCGAGTTGCAGCAGCTGAATATCGGTGTCCGGGTGCGGAAAACGTTGCTGAAAGACGGGGGAGGGTTTCCGGCAGTGTCCATCGGTACGGGGTATTCCTACGGCGGGTTCAGCGCCTCGTATGCCTTGACCGGTTTCAGCCAGCCCTTTGAGACCTACACCCTCAATTTAGGGGGCACAATCGGGCTGGATACGAAGGTGCATGCAACGGGAATCGATCTTATGCTGTCGAAAAAACTTGCCATTTTCTATCCCTACCTGAAAATATCTCCCTGGTACCAGTGGACCCGCTATACCGGAGAAATAGCCGGATTTTCCGCGAATTTTACCGATTCCGCTACCGGAACGGTACTTGTAGATTCCGCGAACCAGGGTATCGCGCCGAGTTCAACTATTTTGATCCGTGACCTCTCGTTTATTATTTCCGCGGGGTTTGAAATGGCCTTAGGAAAGGTGGTTATTACTCCGGGAGGCTCATTCAATGTAAATACCAAGACATTTAACGCGGCGCTGAATGTTCGGCTGCAGTTTTAACAGCTGTCAGTATATACAAAGGCCGGAAAGTGCTGAAGCGCTTCCCGGCCTTTGTGTTTTCGCGGGCAGTAATTTTTACCAGCTCAATGCCGCCGCGTCGATCTGTACAATGCCGCCGTCGGGGGAAAGCACCCCGCTTTCGCCGGCTGCTACCAAAACGTGGCTGTCTTCTTTAAACTCGACAGCGGTTATTGCACCGGGCAGTCCCGTGTAGACGGGGAATTCCTTTGCAATGTATCCGCTTCCTTCTTTCTTGAAGATAAATAAGCCCGTTGTCGAAACCGCCGCCGCGTAGGTCCCCGATGCGTCGGACGCCGCGGTTTGGGTAAAAGTCTTCCCTGCCGTACCGGGTATCAGCTGGAGGTCGCTAATGACCGAATCGTCACCGGTCAGGGTTGCCGTGAAAACGCCCGACTGTGTCGCGAGAATAACTGTATCCGACGGAGCGGTCGAGAGGAGATCGAGGCCGTAAATCGGGATGGCCGAGCCTGCCTCTGTTCCGGCAATTGAAATTTCCTGTGCCGAAGTAAAGAAGTCGCTGCCGCCGGTACCGGTTACCGCGTTGTCCATCCGGAAAGTCCCGATTTTCGTCGCGAAGTAGGTATATCCGCCGTGGATAAAGAACTCGTATACCAGTTCTCCGGTAAAGGAGCTCGTAAAATCGTCGTTGTTGTTCCACGCCCAGGTAGAGGGGTCGATAGAACCGATATCGTTGTTGTCAATAGTGTTCTCGACATTGAGTCCGCCAAATGCGGAGGGTGTTTTATAGAAAATCGTCAGATTTGACGGACTATTGTCCGCATCTACCTGCGCTTCGAAATATCCGCCCGATTTTACCACCGGAAACTGTGTGTTCTGGAAGCTGTAGTTGAAACCGCCCGGCCAGAGGGGGACAATTCCCTTGTCGGTGTTGACCCAGAGCTCACTGCGGGAGTCGTTCAAAAGGTCCGTTGGATTAAAAAAAGTCCCCTGAGAGATTGATTCGATGGCGTATTCGCTGTAGTTGAAAACGGGGCTGATCTCCTCGAGGTCGGCTGTCCCCGTTCCCTCGTAGAGTTTGCTGCTGGTGGATACGTAAATGCCGGAATCGATGGTTACGACCCCGTTGAACGCTGCTCCGGCCAGTGCTTCACTCCAGGCAAAGGGAGTATCTGCCGTCGTAATTGCAACATTGTTGTCTACCCCCGGGGAGATCTCCGTAAGAGTGGAGACGCCGTAATCGGTGGGGAGCAATGCCCCGTTAGACAATTGTTTCCCGAGTTCCAGGGCGACAGTCCAGCTGCCGGCGGGGACTTCTACTTCGATGGTCCCCGGTACGGCGGATTCGTAATACAGAACACCTTCGCTGAAGGTATAGTATGCTCCGTTTTCGTTGACAAGATAGAGCCGTACGGTGTCAACATCCTCCCCAATTGTCCGTGAAATACCCGCCTGGTCTAAGGAAAGAGACAAAACGGCCCCGCCGCTTTCCGGCCGCAGATTACAGCCGGCGAACATCACCGCCGCGGCTGCCGCGAGAAAACCTGCTGTTTTTATAAAATTTCGTATATAGTTTTTCTTCATCATCATTTGCCTCCTATTGGAAGGTCACGAGCAGCGTGCCGGTACTGTCGGCCCCTCCGCCCTGTGTTGTCGGCGCGCCGCCGGGAACAGATTCAACATCGAAGTCGCTAAGAAGCGCGGTTTCGCCGCCGCTGATTTCTCCCGCGAAAACTACCTCCCATGACCCCGTGTCGGACATCGTCAGCAGTACCGTCCCTTCCGTAACGTTCACCGAATAGCCGTCGTACACGAACTCCGTTCCCCGGACACTAGCTGTCGATGACGGGCTCCGAAGGGTAAAATTATGGGTCACCCCCTCCGCCGATTTGACCTGGGCGTTGACTTTTCCGACCTTCAGGTCCAGAGATGTCGTTGCCCGGGTGGTTGTTTGAGAGTATTCCGCGATGCTCATTCGTGTAAGCGGTTTAATTTCGATGTCGGAATATCCGATGGTGACCCGTGCTTTTGAGTTAAATCCGGTGGAGATAACCGAGCCGACGGGTACAACCATCCCCGGTACGGCTGTAACCCATCTGCCGCTTTGCTGGATTTCCACCTTTCCGGTAACTTCCTTAACGGCCGCCGAATCCTGGGCAAATCCCGCGGCGGAAATGACCAGAATTATAAAACAAATAAATACTATTCTTTTCATAATATTCTCCTATTAATATTCCCCTATATAGTAACAATATACCACGAAAATCGGCGGACGCACAGAAATTTGCCGATTTTACCAGCTTAAACTCGCGGTAATTTTCCCCACAAACCAGGCGGCCTCTCTTTCAGGCACAAAAGCCGCCTTTGAGGGGAAAAACCAGCCTGCAGCGATGGAGAAACCCACATCGGAGAACAGCCTGAAATCGATGGAGGCATCCAATTCGGTCCCGAGGTAGAGTGAATCCGAGGCAGGGTCGAGGCCCCCCGTTGATATCGGCGCCGGGGTGGAGCGGAAAAAGATAAGCAGCCCCGTACCTGCTTCAAGTTTGTCCCCGACTGCACTCTTGATAAATGAAATCGGTTTAAGAGAATAAGACGTTTCTAAGAAAAAGAGATTACTCAATATCGGGGAAAAAACAGTTCCGGTCGGTACAATCGACGCCGGCATGAAGGCGGTGTTTCGGCCCTCAGTGTTCCCCTCGAGAAAGAGGCTGCTGTCCGGGTCTCCGGAGGCGAAGGTCAGGCCGAGGTCAGCTCTTGAGTACAGGGCCTCTTTATTATAGTAGCGCACGTTGAATCCGGCAGTTGCGCCGATAATGGGGGTGTAGCTGTACGCGCCGCCTATATAGGAAAGACCGCGGCCGGTAGTAACACCGCCGAAGACATCATAGTAAAAACCCGCGGCTATCGGGCCTTGCAGTCCGAGGAGGAAGTACTGGGTATCCACAAGCCCCCCCCGTTCCGGTGTATACGCGGTTTCCCCTTCTTCAATCGGTGTCGAGAGGATGTCCGAGGAATCCGTTAAAAATACTGCCCGCAGGTCTTCCTGGACGAGTGCCGAAATGGACAATGTCTGCCGTTCAAACAGCTTGGTAAAGTTGATTTCCGCAAGGCCTACGAGCCGTTTCGGTCCTAATATAACGGAGGCTAAGTCCTGGTCGTTGAAGTCGAGTTTTGACAGCTGCATGGCGGAGGAGGATTTAAACTGAAAACCCGCAAATCCGACATCGGTGTTGATGGTAAGCGCCGGATAGGTAAAATCGAAACGGAACCCGTCGAGATCATGGGAAAATAAACGCCCGGTAAAATCTTCCGACTGGTACCTCCCAAGGGTGAAGGAAAACTGGTTCGGGCTGCCTTCGGACCGGGGAAATGTGCCGACAAGCTTGAAATCGTAAATATCGAATATGTGCGACAACCCGGAGGAGCCGTCGAACTGCAGTGTGTAGCTTCCGCCGGCATGGAATACGACCTTGTTGTGCGTTCCCGAATTAAACCAAATATTGAAGGTATCGAGCTGCTGAATGACCGCGCTGCCGCTGTCTTCCGAACCGCCCGCGGCAAATCCGGTTTCGTTATGAATTAATCCGCCGAAATCGACTCCAAAAACGGTTCCGGTGCCGAGAAGGAGTAAAAGTAGAAATACAAGCAGTTTCTTCATCATTGCCGCCCCTCCTTCCATTCAAGAGTGTCCCCTAAAATCTGCAGTGCTTCGCTTCCCGTTATGTCTCTGTAGGGATCGGCACTTTTCTTGATAATCCCGAGGTAGGAGAGTTCCTTTGCCGCGTACCTTGGCCCGGGGAATATCCGGTAGAGAAGACCGCCCGGGATATCGAGGGCCCGCATGAGGATATGGGAAAAATCTCCTAACCGCAGCTTTTTTTCGGGACGCATGTCTTTGAGTTTCCATTCGGACTGCTTTTCGAGAAGAGCGGTATAGGCTTCTTCCGGCCCCATTGTTTCCGGTACCATGCCGGAAGCGGTCAATACAAAATAGGCGCCGTTTTTATAGACAAGCTCGTTCTGCTCGAGCACTTGGTCTATAACTTCATTCGACTGGGCCGCCGCTGAAAAAGAGACAGCCAGCCCGACCAGAAGGATTATTGATATTACTTTCATATCTTCATTATGATACTATTTCCTTCCTGTGTAAAGAAAAAATCGTACTTTAATTTCAGCCCCGCACCATCGGTTGTCCGCAGTTCGGACACTGCTGCTCACTGCAGGGTGTCCCCGGCACGTGGGGGCTTTGTGTTCCGCAGGATGGACATACGCAGTTTCCCCCCGGGCCCGCTCCGGGTCTGCTGCCCCGCCGGCCTCTGCCGCCGCCCCCCATTCCTCTTCCAGGTCCTGTTCCGTCTCCGCCCGGCATACGCTTTACCTCCTAGTGGTCACATTCCGTTTTTTCGATACCGTATCCACGGCCTTTCCCGGGGGCGCAGAGGGATTCACCCTCCACTAAGGTGTCGCTGCAGATTTGTTCGGTAACCTCGTCAATTGTGCCGGAAATTCCCATCACCGTCCGGATATTTTTTTCATCAAACAACGCCTGGGCGCGGTGTCCCATACCTCCGGCTATAATGCAGTCTACTCCCATTTCGGAAAGAAACTGCGGGAGAAATCCCACGTGATGTCCCGGATTGTCCACTTCCTCTTTCTTGGTGCATGTTCCGTTTTCCACTTCAACAATGGTAAAGGAAGGACAGCGTCCGAAATGGGCTGAAACACGGCCGCTGTCGGTAGAAATTGCTGCTTTCATTCTCGTTAACTCCTATCTGTAAATGATAACCATTATCAATATAATGAATTTGTGTAAACCTGTCAAGTCTGAAGAACCTGGTTGAATTCCCTCACTAAATTGGTACTATATAGGCTATACCGGAGGGACCGTATGTATATGAAAAAAAATAAACTGGCGGAGATTGATCCCGACAAACCCGGGAGGATCATTGTGTTCGGAGACATCCACGGGGATTACGCGGCCCTTGCAAAGGGGCTGGATTATGCCGCGGATGACGACCTGGTAATATTTTTAGGAGATTACGCGGACCGGGGGGAACAGGGTGTGGATGTTATTGAAAAAATCGACGGCTGCATCAGTGAACATCCGGAGCGCTACATAGCGCTGAAGGGAAATCATGAAGATTATCAGGACAATGGTGAGCCCCTATTTGAACCCTGGACCCTTCCGCGAGACGTCCGGCGGGGAGGGGAGAGCTGGGATGAATATTTCCCGCGGCTTTCGTTTTTTATCGATAAACTGTACCTGGCCGCCCTTCTTCCCGGCTACGCGCTGTTTGTACACGGAGGAATATTTTCCGGCGTCGGGTCTGCCGAAGATCTGCGGTATCCGGACAGAAAAATCGAGGAAGCCGTCCTCTGGAGTGATCCCGGAGGGCAGAAAGGTGAACAATTCAACCCGAGGGGTGCCGGTTTTCTTTTCGGCCCGGATGTAACGGAGAACGTTTTTTCCGGGGTGGGAGTGTCCCATCTGTTTCGAAGCCATGAGCCGCGGAAGGCCTCGGAAGGTCCGGCGGTTGAACAAAACGGCATGGTTGTTACTTGTAACAGTACCAATGTTTACGGCGGCAGCCCCTTTGTGCTTGTGCTGGAAATGGACACACTGCCGGAAACGGCGGAGGAACTGAAAAACGCCGCGGTGTTTTTCTAAACGGCCGGGAAAAAGGCCCTCCGGAAATCCGCTCTTTCGGGCCGAATCTCCGGAGGCAGCGTAAGGAAAATTATAAGTCCAGATTAGCCGGTTCGTAGTATTCTTTTGCGTGTTTACAGCAGGGGCATTTCTCGGGCGGCTCCGTCCCTTCGTGGATATATCCGCATATTCCGCATTTCCATTTAATCGGTTTGTCCCGCTTGTATACCGACCCGTTATTTACCATTTCCAACAGCTGTTTGTACCTGTCCCGGTGATGGGCTTCGACTTTCCGAATCTGGCTAAAGAGAGCAGCCGCGTCGGTATTGCCTTCCTGTTCGGCGGTTTCGGCAAATTCTTTGTACATGGTCTGTACCTCGTAGTCCTCCCCCTCCATAGCGGCCTTCAAGTTTGCGGCGGTATCGCCGATGCCGTTTAAGAGTTTAAACTCGTCCTTTGCATGGCGCCGTTCGTTTTCGGCGGTTTCCTCAAAAATTCGTGCAATGTAGTGGTACCCCTCTTTCCGTGCCTGTTCCGCGAAATAGGTATACTTGTTCCGTGCCTGTGACTCGCCCGCGAATGCCGCTGCGAGATTTTCTTCTGTTTTACTCATCATGCTCTCCTTAAATTTTATTTTTGCCGCGGGCGGTATGCCCGCGGTTTATTCCCTAATTACGTTTTTTTTCCCGGCATTCACCGCAGATACCGGTCAAAAAAACCCGTATTTTAAAAACCTGAAACGTTTCCGGTAATTCCCGCGGTACCGGGAGGCTGTCATAGGCGGAGTTGGTAAAATCTACTATTTTACCGCATTCGATACACTGCAGATGATGGTGCGGAGTGATCTGAGGATCAAACCGCCGTACTCCGCTGGAGGATTCGATAATATCTATCAGGCCGATTTCGGTAAACGTCAGCAGTGTTCTGTTGACCGTATCGAAGGAAATGTGGGGAAAGGTGTTCCTCACCCTTCGGTACACTTCATCCGCGGAAGGGTGTGTTTTCAGGTCCGCTATTGCTTCGTAAACGGCGGTCCGCTGCGGTGTTATTTTCAGTCCCCGTTCTTTACAGATTTTTTGAAAGACGAGGCCTCTGCCCCGGGTATTTTGTTGCATTAAGTTATTATATAGTAATTGTTCTTATTAGTAAAGCGGTTTTTAGCACCTTCAGTAACTGGCCACGCTTTCCGGATAGTGCTCACTTGCCGGACTTATGCACGTCCGGAGCTGAAGGTTGACAACCATGATATGCCCGCTTTCAACGTAAAATCCGACCCTTCCGGTATCGAATTCCTTGTCTGCTAAGGTAAGGAGAACATAGCCGTGGAGGGACAGCTCTATGTACTGTTCGTAGGCTATCAATGAAAAGCTGTGGGGTTCTTCCTTGGGAGCAAAAAACGACTGCTGCAGCTGTTTGTAGTAGAAAGCCTCCTCGATTGCACCGTCGGGTTTGTGCTTCCAGGCACGGATCTGCGCGACTCCTTTAAAAAAGTCGAGACTAAGATAGTAGCCGTCTCCCACTTCGTTTAAGCGGAACACGAGGCCGCATTTTCCGTGGCCGAGCAGGTTCAGGTCCCCGGACAGGACAAAATCGGAATATTCACCTTTCAGCATAAAAGCTTCAAACCCGCTGTCGCATCCGATAACCGCGGAAGCCCCGATGCTTTTCTGGATCCCGTAGGGGTTGTCTAAGAGGGAATCGAAGGGAGTAAGGGCCTCGGTGGTAAGCGTATTCGAGATGATGTCCTGAAAGCCGCTGTAGGTTTTCAGGCGGAGTTCTCCCTTGGTATCGACACTTAGCTCTTTCGGCGGCGCCATAAGATGGTCCCCACCGGTTGTCAGCCCCTTGTAGAAAAAGTTCCACACCAGATACCGGTTTTCATCCCGGCAGATTCGGGCCGCGTAATTGCCCTGGGGCATAAGAACATTGTCGTAAAAGTTTTTATACGGACCTTCCAATTCTTCGGAATACCAGTAGTGTACCTTCACGTCTTCCCGGATAGAGCCGATGAGGTAGTACTTGTCGCCGATTTTCAGCAGGTTCGGGACTTCGATGTCATCGTATCTGCCGGGATGATAAATCGGCTTCCGGAACTCAAATATATTTTCCTGCAGTTCTTCAGCCAGAGAAACGCAGCCCCGCCGGATAACCGGTCCGTGTTTTACCCGGGCCGCTGCTATGAGATAGGTCGTGCCGTTGTCCTTGAAACAGAAAGGGTCCCTGAAACTTACCCAATGCCTGCCCTCTTCGATGCTGTTCTCGTAGTGGTCCCCCGGCAGCTGCAGAGGATAACGGCCGGAATTATCTTTTGTCCAGTTGTACAAATCGGTACTCCGGGCCAGCCCCACCCGCTGTATTCTGCCCCGCTCGTGGATGCATAGGCCGGTGTAGAACATCCGCCAGGCGGATTCCCGGTATGGATCTTTGGTAATATGCATGGTCCACAGCATATCGTCGTCCCATTCCTCGGGTTCTCCGATGAAAAGCGCGTTTTTTACCCGCCTCCAGGTTAGGCCGTCTTCACTGATGGCGTGGGCAATATAATCGTGGTTCGGAAGGGTCAGGTGAAACAGATGATAGATACCGTTGTGCTTGATAACATCAACATCACCAATTTCCGATTCCCGGAAGCCGTATCCTGAGTACATACGCGTCATCATACCAAAAAAGAAAACCAAAGTTCAACACGCCGCTTGCATCTTTCAACTCCATTATCTATCATAAACGCGTTAGGAAGGACGGAATGCGTTGAAAGTGACAATGGTAAAAAAACTGCTTGCAAGCGGTGATTTCTGTAAAAAATGCAGGCAGATTGAAAAACTGCTGAAAGAGCGGGGGTTTTGGGAGCGTATCGATGACGTGGTTACCGCCGCGGAAGATGATCCCGATTCACCGGGGATGAGACTGGCTTCCGAATACGGCGTAACGGTTGCCCCGTTTTTTATTGTGCGGGAAGAGGGTGACGCCGGGCCGGGCAGGATTTATACCAGCGCCTTACAGTTAATCCGGGACGCGCGGGATTGGACGGCGCCTGCAGCGCTCTTCGATACCCTTTCCGGGAAAAGTCCGGCGGAAATTGTCGAACACGCCCTGTCAGCTTTTGGAAGGGACTGCGGCATTGCCTTCAGCGGCGCGGAAGATGTTGTTCTTGTCGATATGGCGGCGCGGACCGGACTGCCCTTTTCGGTGTTTTCCCTGGATACCGGCAGGCTGCATCCGGAGACCTACCGCTTTATCGAGGCGGTACGGGAGAAATACGGTGTGGAAATAAACATGATGGTCCCGGACTACACCCGGCTGGAACGCTTTGTCCGGGAAAAGGGGCTGTACAGTTTTTATACCGACGGCCACAGCGAATGCTGCGGAATACGGAAGGTGGAGCCGCTGAAACGGGCCCTCGAGGGCCTGAAAGCCTGGATTACCGGGCAGCGGAAAGACCAGAACCCTGTTACACGGGGAGACGTTCCGGCAGTCCAGGAGGACCCGTCCTTCAGCGGCGCCGGAGGCGGGAGCATCGTCAAGTTTAATCCCCTCTCCGACTGGTCGTTAGGGCGGGTTTGGGAGTATATCCGGGAGCATGACGTGCCCTACAACGAGCTGCACGACAGAGGGTATATTTCAATCGGCTGCGAGCCCTGTACCCGGGCCGTGCTGCCGGGGGAACACGAGCGTGCCGGCCGGTGGTGGTGGGAAAAGGAAACAAAACGGGAATGCGGACTGCATATCGGCGCTATGGGTTTTTCACCAAATAGGTAAAGCTGTTTACCGCTTCCCGGAGGTCCGCCTGGTCGAGTCTGTCCGGGGAGTATGCTAACAGCTGTATTTGAAACTGTTTTGTGCCGATGTGGGTAGCAAAAACAGCGGCATAGAGGTCCGTACCGTCTTCCGCGAATGCATAGCGGCCGGTTACAAATACATTGCCGTTGATCCGCCTGCTGCCTGTCGAAAGGACCGAATACGCGGCGGAGTATTCCATCATGGCGTATTCCAGGGCTTCTATCATCCCTTGTTCGGTTTCTTCGGTAAAGCCGGTGTCTGTAACGGAAATAATGATAACGGCATCGTCACTTTCACAAAGGTATGTTTCCTGCGTTTTTATCCCCGCGGCGGTCTCGAATTCCCGGCGGCTGGGTTCTCCTTGGGAAAAACCCGCCGGCACATTGATGGAAATAACAAAATCGGCCGGATCGGCGCAATAGGCCCGGGAAGAAACGGCAACGGAGAGAATTAGGGTTATTACCACGGCCGCGGCCGTTCCCGGTGTCCTCATAACGTAAGTTTACGCCGGCTGGTTTCCACTGTCAACTATGGAACGCGGAAAACGGAACGTGAATACGGGATAAGGAGACCCCCGCAGCTCCATGGTTCCTTTCAGCTGTTCGAGCAGGTCCGAAATGAGGCGCAGTCCCAGCGTTTCCGCCTTTTGAATGTCGATAGTTCCGGGGAATGCCCGCCCGTTGTTGGACAGTATTAGGATATATTGGTCTGCGTTGGTATCGGTTTTCAGAGTAATCGTGAAAACCGCCTTTTCCCCCGGTAAAAAACCGTGTTTTATCGCATTGATGGCTATTTCATTGATAATAAGCCCCAGAGGTACGGTTATTCTGGCTGTCAGCGAAATATCCGGAACATTGTTTTCAATAACAACGGGGTAGTTTGCCATAGAAAAAAACACCGATTCCAGCAGCTCCTTAACGTAGGACTTGAACTTGATGTCGGCAATACCGTTTTTCTGAAAGAGTTTATCATAAACCCGGCCGATGGCGCTTATCTGCTGCTGCAGGTCGGAAAGGTCGCACACGCCGGAGTTTTCTATCGACTTGAAGTAGATGAGGGAGTTGATAAGTGTCAGATTGTTTTTAACACGGTGGTTGATTTCCTCCACCAAATGCTCTTTTTCCTTAAGCGCTCTTTTCAGGTCCTCGCGGGTTTTCATCCGATCGGTAATGTCCCGGAGCACTCCGTAACAGCTTTCGAGTTTCCCCTGTTGATAACTGGGGACCCAGCTGTCCTCTATGTACTTTTCGCTGCCGTCTTTACATCGCCATACGGAAATATGCTGCTGTACGTGAGTATGTATTTCCGCCTTAATGCGCGCGAACAGTTCTTCCTGCGTATCGAAATCGTTGTTTTGAATAATTTGACGCAGAAACGCCCTTCTGCCGCCCATCCTCCGGATGTCCTGTACGGTATATCCAAGGAGCCGATGAAATGCCGGGCTTACATAGGAAAACTCGCCGGTCGCGCTATCGACACAGTAAATAATGTCATTCTGATTCTCGATAAGCTGCTGCAGTTTTCCTTCCGCCTTTTTTTGCTTTTCATGCAGGCGGAAAGCTGAATAGATGGTGGCAATAAGGACCGCGGGGCCTGAATTTTTTATAACATAGCCGTAGGATGCAATGCTTTTTGTTTTTTCGACAACCAGAGGATCGGTATAGTTGGTAAGGAAGATAATCGGTATATCATAGTCATCCATGATGATGCGTGCCGTTTCGGCCCCGTCGATGCTGTCGGGGCCTAAATCGATGTCCATCAAAATACAATCCGCGGCCTGCCCGTGTACCGCTTCAAACGCTTCCCGCGGCCCGACGGCTGTTATTACCTGAAAGCCTGATTCCTCCAGAATTTTCCGCGTCCGCATGGCAATGACAGGTTCGTCCTCAACAAGAAGTATGCGTTTTTGCATATGTATATTTTACATCATCTTCCGACGGATTCAACTAGAAAGAAAAAAAAGCCGCCCCTTTTACGGGGCGGCTGTAATCCTCATCAGCAGTGGATCGTTATTTTTTCAGGCTCAGCTCTCTTCTAACGCTTACAGGTACCAGGAACCGGGAAAAGAAGCGCCCTAATCCTTCGCCGTAATGCTGTACAAAGCTAACCGCGGCTTCATCCGGGCCGACATCGGGGTCTGTTTCCTTCAGGAAGAACCAGTGATCGGAAATCGCCAGATAAAGGTCTCCGAAAGTCCGGTTCGGGAATGCAATTTTTATCTCCCAGGTATCGACAATCCGCCGCAGGGGGGTAAGGATGTTTTCATACCATGAAAACAGCGCCTCGTCCCATGTGATGTTCATCTTGAGTTCCTTTGAAAGATAATATTTATGTACTTCGACATGATCAGCAAGGGCTTCCCACCCTTTCGCGTCGCTGAACTGTATTCCTTCCTGCAGAAACATGGTCTTTAAATCTTCAACTTTGTTTCTTGTTTCTTGCATGTTGTATGTTCTCCTTATAAATAAGTCTTGTTTACCTGTAATATACACATTGTAATCGATTGCATCAAGGTTTTTTTTAAATTTTTTCTTGACAAATAACGCTTTTCACCCTTTCCTAACAATAGCCGGCGGGCCGAAGGATAAAGTGCTTGACAGTATCCGTACAATATCGTGAAATATTCACACTATGGCAGGAATAGCAGGAGCGGGAAACTGGATTGTTGATCAAATTAAAATCATCGATACGTGGCCGCGGGTCGGGGAGCTGGTCAATATTATCGGTGAAGATACCGGGGGCGGAGGGGCCCCCTTCAACACGATACGGGACATTGCCAGGGCGGGAGTCGATTTCCCGCTTTACGGTCTCGGCTGTATTGGAAATGATGAAGGCGGCGCCTATGTACGGCAGCAGTGCGGGGAGCACGGCATTGATACCGATTTTCTCGTAACCCTCGACGACGGGACCCCCACCAGTTTTACCGATGTAATGACCATACAGGGTACCGGGGAACGGACCTTCTTCCATTCCCGGGGGGCGAACGCCCGTTTTTCCCCGGAACACGTGCCGGTGGAGAAGCTTGCCGCCGTAGATGTTTCAATATTTCATTTCGGATATCTGCTGCTGCTTGATGCAATGGACAGTGAGGACGAGGAATACGGTATTGTCGCCGCGAGACTTCTCGCGGAGGTAAAAAAAGCGGGAATGGAAACGAGTGTCGATGTTGTAAGTGAGTCGTCGGACCGGTTCCGGAAAGTCGTACTGCCGGTCCTTCCGTATGTGGACCACTGCATTATCAATGAAGTGGAGGCGCAAAAAATTACGGGCAAGGAAATCCGGAAAAACGGCGGAATTGACGGGGAGATACTTGCCGCCGCGGCCGCCGACATCCTGGGCCAGGGGGTGGGACGGACCGTTGTTATCCATTTCCCCGAAGGCGCCCTCTGGATGGACAGCGAAGGGAACACCATACGCAAGACTGCCTATGACCTGGAGGGAGTTTCCATCGTCAGCACGGTAGGCGCGGGAGACGCGTTCTGCGCGGGAGTGCTGATCGGGCTGCATGAAAAGTGGCCGCCTGAGGATTGCCTTGCCGCCGGGACCGACCTGGCCTGTGCCTGTCTCTTTGCAAACGACACCGTAAGCGGAGTGGGAAAGCTGGAAGATGTTCGCAAACGGAACCGGGAACAATTTACGTTTCGAGAGAGTTTTTAATTTTTACACCGATTTCAGCCG